>JBFHWK010000172.1:0-7180 GCA_041589075.1 Rhodothermales bacterium | reverse complement strand
CTAACCCAAATACCCCTCCTCTGCCAGCCTCGCCATGATCTGGTCCGCACACTCCTCGGCCGAGTACTTCACCGTGTCGAGCACCATCTCTGCATCGGTCGGGGCCTCGTAAGGATCGTCAATACCGGTAAAACCCTTGATGATTCCCGCGCGGGCCTTCGCGTACAAACCCTTCACGTCACGTTGCTCGCAGACGTCGAGCGGCGTGTCCACGAACACCTCGAAATAGCCGCCCGACTGCTCGATCAACTTGCGGTTCGCACGGCGATCCGCCTCGTACGGAGCGATCGGCGCACAAACGCAGATGCCGCGATGCTTCGTGATCTCACTTGCCACAAACCCGATGCGCTGCACGTTCGTGGAACGGTCCTCGGCCGAAAAGCCCAGACCCTTCGACAGGTGCGTTCGCACCACGTCGCCATCGAGCAGCGTCGCCGGCCGTTCACCCCACTCGAGCAGCTTGACCATCAGTGCGTTGGCGATTGTCGACTTGCCCGAACCCGACAGCCCGGTGAAAAACACGGTGAAACCCGAACTCCGCTTCGGCGGGTGCGTCTTGCGAAGCTCCTCGACGACATCCTTGTAGGAGAACCACGACGGTATCTCGCTGCCGTCGGCAAGGCGCTGCCGCAGCTCCGTTCCTGAAATGCTGAGCGTCTTCTCCCCCTTCTTCACCTCATCGATAGGCATGTACCCGTCGATGTCCGGCGAGTACACCATCAGCTTGAACGGCACCATTTCGATGTGCAACTCGTCGCTGACTTCGGTGACCATCTCCTGAGCATCGTACGGCCCGTAGAAAGGATCGCCGTTTTCGTCGTTGCCAGGACCGGCGTGATCCCGACCCACGATGAGGTGCGTGCATCCGTAGTTCTTTCGAATGATTGCGTGCCAGACGGCCTCGCGCGGCCCGCCCATACGCATCGCCAGCGGCAGCAGACTCAGCATCGCACGATCATGCGTGTAATGATCCAGCAGCCGCTTGTAGCAACGCACGCGCGTGTAGTAATCGATATCGCCGGGCTTCGTCATCCCGACGACAGGGTGTATCAGCAGATGCCCGCCGATCTCCTCGGCGGCCCGATCAGTAAGTTCCTTGTGAGCCCGGTGCATCGGGTTGCGTGTTTGAAACGCGACCACCGTGGTCCATCCGTGCGCGGCGAATTCGTCCCGGAGCTCGCGTGGCGTCCGACGCAGCTCGTGAAAATCGTAGTGCGTCGGCAGCGCGACGCCTTCCAGCGTGCCACCCACGTAATGCGATTCCGCCTCATCAAACAGATAGTGGACGGCCGGGTGCGCCCTGCTGTGGGAGCCAAAAACCTTCTCGGCCTCTCGTTCTTTGTCCGGCTTCCAGACATCGCCGACGGTGAGTACTGCCAGCAGCAGACCCGTCTGGTCGCGAAGCGTCACTCGGTCACCGCGCTTGAGCTTGCCTGCAGTCTCATCGGTGACGTCGAGCGTGATGGGCATCGGCCACAACACGCCGGAGGTCAACCGCATATTGTCGACGACCGCTTCGTAGTCGTCACGGTCCATGAACCCTCTGAGTGGTGAAAAACCACCGTTTAGAAGCAGCTCGATGTCGCAGATCTGTCGAGGTGTGAGCGTGATCGAGGGAAGCCCCAGGGCTTCCTCCTTGAGGGTGTCCGCGTCGCTGCCGGTGGCGATCAGATCACATAGTTCTCCGCCGTGCGGTTCGATAATGGTCGTCGTTTCCATCTATGGGAGTGGGTTGGGTCGTAAGTGGCGGGACGAATGCGACGGCGTGGGGCCCGGGGAAACGCATTCGAGCACGAAAGATAGCCAAAAACGGCTCTTTTTCGTACCCCTTAAGCTACCAAATCGGCGTCAATCCTCCCAAACTTTATCCATCAGTCAAGCCATAAGAGCGAAGCCACGGTAACGGCCACCGTCATTACCAGAATCGCCACCGGCAAACCGTTGCGCACGAAATCACGGTACCGATAGCCGCCGGCAGCCAAAACCATCAGGTTCGTCTGGTAGCCGATCGGGGTTACGAAGGAAGCCGCGGCACCGATGGCGACGATAAACGCGAAGGGTCTCGGGTCGAATCCCAGTCCGGCTGCTGCCGCCACCGCAATCGGAAACATGAGGACTGCGGCCGCCTTGTGGGTAATGAGCTCGGTGAGAATGTTGGTCGCCACGTAGATCGCAGCCAGCAGCGCCACCGGTCCGAAGGGGGCTGTGGCGGAGATGAGGCCATCGGCGGTTACCTGCGCGATACCCGTGACCTCGACGGCTTTCCCGATGCCCAGTGCTGCCGCGATAATGAGTAACACGGAGATGTCCACGCTCGCTCTGGCCTCGCCAAACGTGACACACCGGGTCAGTATCATGCCGAGTGCGGCCGCAAAAGCGGCCGTTACAATGGGCATCACCCCTGCGGTGACAAGCACGATCATTCCGAGCATGATAACCATTGCGATGGGCGACTTCGAGGTGTTGGGCACTAACCTCTCTTGAGCGCGTGGCGCCACCAGATAGAAGTCGTCACGGTTCGCGTTCCAACGACGCGCGAAGTTCGGCTCGGCCTCGATCAGAAACAGGTCCCCGGCCTTGATTGGGATCCGTCCCAGCGAACCTGCCAGTTGCTCGTTCTTGCGCTGAATAGCAAGCACGACACCGCTGTACCTCTCGCGAAAACTTGCTTCGCGCAAAGTCCTGCCGACAAGCGTGGACGTGTCGGCGACGACGGCCTCGAACATGGGCAGGCTGCCCGACTGAGGCACCTCGGGGGCAGGCAGCGCCCGTGTCAGCCCTGGACGTTCGAGGAGGCGGTCGATCATGCCGGCCTTACCCGTGAACGTCAGTATGTCACCTGCCGCAAGTCCGATTCCGGGTCGCACGGGGATGAAGCGACCGTCGCGCCTGAGGTGAACGAGGTAGGCATCTCCCAGGGCACGGAGTCCCGCCTCTTCAACGGTCTTGCCGGCCAGGATGGAGTCGTCCTCGACACGTACCTCGAAAAGAAGGTTGCGCAGTCCGTCGTCGAGCGCCTGTCCGGGCGCGCCGCGATCCGGCAGAAGTCGATGCCCAACGAGTGCGAAGTAGATCGCCACGATCGCGAGTGCCGGCACGCCGATCCAGGCCAGCTCAAACATACCCATCGGCCGCATGTCCGCTGCTTCCATCAGACCGGAGACGACGATGTTGGTTGACGTCCCGATGAGGGTCGTCATGCCGCCGAGGATTGCCGCGAAGGATAGGGGCATCATCAGCTTCGAGGCGGGGATCCCGGCGTCTTCGGACCAGCGCTGCACCCGCGGCATGAACATCGCAACGATGGGCGTGTTGTTCAGAAATGCGGACAGGAACGACGTCGGCACCATCAGCCGCGGCAGGATCAGGACAGGCTGGCGCGACTTCGAGAAGAGTACACCGTCAAGAAAGCTGAGCGCGCCGGTTCGCTGGAGGCCCGCCGCGACAACGAAAAGCGCTCCAACCGCGAGAACCGCGGAGTTCGAAAAGCCGGCAAACGCCTGGACGGGAGTCACCACCCCGGCCACGAGCAACAGGCCGAGGCTTCCGAGCAGCACGAGATCGGGGCGGGCAACCTCCCGGACAAGCGCCACTACCATGCCCAATATAACGGCGAGCGTCAGCCACGCCTGCCACCCGAGTTCTAACATAGAGTTCTGCCGTTAGCCTACACGCGCCGAGCAGTCAGGACTGGGATACCGGTGACTCTCGCGGCAGCTGACGAAAGAATTCCATGGTCCGTCGCAAACCCTCGCGTCGCTCGACGACCGGCTCCCAGTTCAAGATGGCTTTCGCCTTCGCAATGTTCGGCTGGCGAATCTGCGGATCGTCTTCGGGTAACGCTTCAAACACAATCTCGCTATCGGCTCCCGTCAGCTCCTTGATCTCGCGCGCAAACTCGAGGATCGTGGTTTCGTCCGGGTTGCCGATGTTGACCGGCTCCACCTCCTCACTCAGAAGAAGCCTGTAGATTCCTTCGACCAGGTCGTCGATGTACTGGAACGACCGCGTCTGCGAGCCATCTCCGTACACGGTAATGGGGCGTCCCTCCAGCGCCTGATTGATGAAGTTGGAGACGACGCGTCCGTCGTGACGGCGCATTCTGGGTCCGTAGGTGTTGAAGATCCGCACGATTCTCGTTTCGACACCGTGATAGCGGTGATAAGCCATCGTCATGGACTCCGCAAAACGCTTGGCCTCGTCGTAGACACCCCGCACACCTATCGGGTTTACGTTGCCCCAGTAGTTCTCCTCTTGCGGGTGTACCAGCGGATCACCGTAGACCTCACTGGTTGACGCCAGAAGGAATCGCGCGCCCTTGGCTTTCGCCACACCCAGTGCTTTGTGTGTCCCCAACGCGCCAACCTTGAGGGTCTGAATGGGCAACTCGAGATAGTCGATCGGTGAAGCCGGACTGGCGAAGTGCAACACGTAGTCCAGACCTCCAGCGACATACACGAAATTCGTTACGTCGTGATGAACGAACCGAAACCGGTCGTTACCGATCAGGTGCGCGATGTTCTCGGGATTTCCGGTGATCAGATTGTCCATGCAGATCACCTCGTGGCCCTCCGCCAGAAAGCGGTCGCACAGGTGTGATCCGATGAATCCGGCGCCACCGGTAATCAGGGTGCGTGCGGGCCTGTTCATGGGTTTCCGTTTCTCGTGCTGAGATCAGCGGTGGCCGCGGGAGCTTCCGAAAAAACTACCGGACGGCCAATGCTATGGTACTCAAACCCGTACTCCTTCATCGTGTCCTCCGCGTACAGGTTGCGGCCGTCAAAGATGAGCGGCCTCTTGAGCAGTTTCAAGACCTTGTCGAAATCGGGGCGCCGAAACTCGTGCCACTCCGTACAGATGACCAGCGCATCGGCACCTTCAAGCGCCGAATAATCGTCCTGCGCATACTTGATCGCGTCTCCAAGAACGGCGCGTGTCGTTGCGATCGCTTCCGGGTCGAACGCAGATACCTCGGCGCCGGCATCGAGTAGGCGCCTTATGACGACGTGCGATGGCGCTTCGCGAACGTCGTCCGTATTTGGTTTGAACGCCAGGCCCCACACGGCAATCCTGCGACCCTTCAATGTCCCATCGAAGTGCTGTACAACCCGGTCCGCCAGTAGACGACGCTGCTTATCGTTAACATCGCGCACGGCAGCAAGAATCTTGAAGTCGTAACCGTTCTCCCTCGCCGTTCGCTCGAGGGCTCGGACGTCCTTGGGGAAGCAACTGCCCCCAAACCCGATACCGGCATACAAGAACTTGTTGCCGATGCGGCTATCTACACCAATTCCGCGCCGGATCTGGTCCACGTTTGCGCCCACCCTCTCGCACACGTTCGCAATCTCGTTCATGAATGTGATCTTGGTCGCGAGGAATGCGTTGGCGGCATACTTAGTCATTTCGGAAGATCGCTCGTCCATAACGATGATGGGGTTGCCCTGCCGAACAAACGGCTCGTACAGCCGCGTCATCATCTTTGCGGCACGCTCGCTCGCTGTACCGATAATGACCCGTTCCGGCTTCATGAAGTCGTCGACAGCCACTCCCTCGCGCAGGAATTCGGGGTTTGACACCACGTCGAAGTCTTTGCCCTCGTTCAGACCGGCAGCCGTCATCTTTGCGGCGACGGCTTCAGCCGTTCCGACCGGGACCGTACTCTTGTTGACGACCACCTTGTAGCTTCGCGAAGGCCGAGCCGCCAGGAGGGCCGCCACGTCCTCTGCCACGCCGAGCACATACGACAGGTCGGCCGACCCGTCCTCGTCGGACGGCGTTGGCAGTGCGAGAAACAGCAAGTCTGACACCTCGACCGCATGCGACAGGTCCGTCGTGAACACCAGGCGCTTCTCGCGCAGGTTGCGCTCCAGGTACAGCTCCAGGCCCGGTTCGAAGATAGGCAGCTCCCCCGACCTCAATTGCTGCACCTTCTTGTCGTCAACGTCGACGCAGATCACGTCGTTGCCCATCTCCGCGAAACACGTACCGGTGACGAGACCGACATAGCCCGTTCCAATGATGCCTACTTTCATCTACTCAAATGTGTTAAGTGCAACACGCCGCTAACGAGACCGCTCGTCCGCAAGGGTCCGCTCGTCACGTGCCTTCTCAAGATCCGACGCGACCATTTCCTCAATCAGGTCAACGAAGGTGTATCTGGGTTTCCATCCGAGTTCCTCATGCGCCTTGCTCGCATCGCCGAGGAGCATGTCGACTTCCGTCGGTCTGAAGTACCGCGGGTCAATCTTGACCAACGTGCGCTCCGTGTCTGCACAGACGCCTTTTTCCTCGATGCCCGACCCCTGCCACTCCACGCTGATACCGGCCGCACCAAACGCTATCTCACACATCTCGCGTACCGAATGCATTTCGCCTGTCGCAAGGACGTAGTCCTTCGGCGCGTCCTGCTGGAGCATCAGCCACATGCCCTCGACGTAGTCCCGGGCGTGCCCCCAATCGCGCCTCGCATCGAGGTTGCCGAGATAGAGCGTCTCCTGCAAACCGAGCTTGATCCGTGCTACGGCTCGTGTCACCTTGCGTGTTACGAAGGTTTCGCCGCGAATCGGACTCTCGTGGTTGAAGAGAATGCCGTTGCAGGCATAGAGCCCATACGCCTCTCGGTAATTGATTGTAATCCAGTGCGCGTAGAGCTTCGCTACGCCGTACGGGCTTCGCGGGTAGAACGGCGTCGACTCGTTCTGCGGCGTCTCCTGCACCTTGCCGTAGAGTTCGCTTGTCGAAGCCTGATAAAAGCGCGCGTTGCGTTCCATTCCCAGGATTCGGATCGCTTCGAGCAGCCGCAGACAACCAAGGGCGTCCACGTTCGCCGTGTACTCGGGCGTCTCGAAGCTGACCTGGACATGGCTCATCGCGCCGAGATTGTAGATCTCGTCCGGCTGCACATCCTGAAATATCCGGATGAGGTTTGTGGAGTCAGAGAGATCACCGTAGTGCAAATAGAAGTCCGCACCTTTCTCGTGAAGATCTCGGTACAGATGGTCGACGCGCTCGGTGTTGAATAAGCTGCTGCGGCGCTTGATGCCATGCACGTTGTAACCGCGGTTCAGCAGAAACTCTGCGAGGTACGCACCGTCCTGTCCCGTTACGCCGGTGATCAGTGCCGTCTTACTCATACCGTCTGCTTTCCGTATTCCATCACGAACCACTCGTAGGTCTTGCG
>JBFHWK010000171.1:0-7190 GCA_041589075.1 Rhodothermales bacterium | reverse complement strand
GCGTCCACCTTCAGTGAATCCGGTGCAACCACCTTGAGTGAATCCATTGATGACCCGGGAACCGGGGGTGTGCCGTCCTCGCCCACAGCGCCGGCTACATCACGCCTGAGCGGAGTGCGTCGGGCTGTACCTACCGAGTCCAATTGTGCATCGACTGTGTCCGCCACGGCGATGTCGGCTAGTGCGGTCGCATCCTCGCCGCGTAAAAATTCAGCCGACCTCGGCCCCGATTCTTGCAGCGTGTCCGTAGGAGCGCCGAGCGTATCCGGTCGCGGCACGTCCCCGTCCAACCCCTTATCCCTCACGTCCGGCGTCGCACCGAACGTGTCGGGATCATGTTGTTGCGAGCCTGCGCCAACATTGGTCGCCGCATTCGTGTCGACCGACGCGACGAGACCGAGCGCACTCCAATACGTCGGATCCACGCCGATTGCGATCGGATCGAGTGGATCTGTCTCGGTGCTGTCCGCCCATTCGAGGTAAATCGCACTGGCGGCCAACAGAGCACGGCCGCCGACGTCGATCTCCGGGTAGTCGGCCGCAAGTTCGAGCATCGACTCCATCGCCTCCAGCAACCGCCCCTCGGTCCAAAGGCCGAAGGCGGCGCGATACTGTTCAGCTCCCGCTTCCCGCTCATCGTCGGATGCCGAACCGGGCACCTGTATGCCGGTTCTATCGGCGGCACGATTGGCGACATCAGAGTCCGGATACTTCGCAGCAACCTGTTTGTAGATCGCTTCGGCTGATTCGCCGTCCCCGAGAGACAGTTGCACTTCAGCCAGAGCGTACAGGGCGCGGGCCGCGACGTCCGTCTCCGCGTCCTCATCGACGACGCGGCGGTACCATGCAGCGGCCGAGTCAGGCAGTTCCACAGATAGAAAGAGAACGTTGGCCAGCTCATAGCGTGCGGCGGCCCGCTCCGTACGTAACTTGGCCCGGTCCTCCTCGGTACGTGGCACAGCGGAGACATCGACTTCGACACTGGCCGCCACAGCCTCCGCCGAAAGAGAGGCGTCAACCGGAAGACCTGTGGCAAGGGCAGCGCTCGAATCCCCGGTGCCGTCGCTCTCGGCCTCTCCCTGTCCTGCGATCGCGGCTTGTCGTCGCCAATTGGGAACGAGCGGGCGCTCACCCCATCGATCGAAAAAGCTGATCAGGCCTTCCTGAACGCGCGACCGGTCGCGATGAAACAGAAAGCCTGCCGTACTGGAGGGACCGGTTGCCTGTTGTGCCGACGGTGGGGCCGGCCCTTCCTGAATGGCTCCGCTTCTATCAAATCCCGCCGCGACGGACCGCTGCCGCTGGAGGCGGCGCTGTTCGAGCAGTTCGTCAGCCATCTGCCGACGAATCTCTTTGATCTTTTCGCTGAAGGCTTCGTCATCCAGCGAGCCGAGGTACAGCAGCGAGTCGTAGTGGGCCACCCTTTCCCACAGCGTCGCGTACGTACCGAATACTTCCGCCTGATCCGCCGCGTCGATAATCGCGCCCGGCGCTGGACGGTATTGCTCGGTACGTCCCGACAGAGCCTGGTTTCGGCTTGCGACACCCTTCAGCACAGTGGCTGCTGTATCGAAATGGGCAGCCGCAAGCGTGAAGTCGATCAGATCGTCGCGGTAGATGGTGCCGAGTTGGTAGTGAACGGGTCCGCGAACTGTCGTGATGTTGGCGTCCGAGTCGTAGAGTATGTCGCGATAAACCTGATCGGCGTCGGGTATGTAACCGGCCGCTTGCAGAATCTGGCCACGCAGGAACGCGATCTCAGCGCGATAGGCGAAGTTCTTGCCGTCTCGCTCCATGCGCCGCACGTCCTTGAGTGCCGCGTCGACGTCGCCATGAAGACCCTCGACACGCGCCGCGTTGTACCGGCTGGCATAAGAAAGCTCGTATACCGGATTGAACTTCCTCACGCGGTAATACGCGTCGGCAGCCAGGCCGAACTCGCCAAGGGTCTCGTAGACCTGCCCTAGCAAGAAAGCCGCGCGTCCGCCCAACTCGTTGTCCTTGATCTCCGCCGTACCTGCGCGGAGAGCTTCGGCGGCCTCCGGCCAGGCCTCCTGGCGCACATACAGTTCGCCAAGAGCGACCTGCATCTTTGAACGCCATCTCGGGTTGACGTTCTCGCGCTCGATGCTCTCACTAAGGTGCTCGCCGGCCTCATCGTATGCACCCGACGCGATGAGGGTCAGCCCAAGCCAGAAGCGGGCCTCGTCCTCAAGCGCTGACGCACGGTCGATGACCTCGCGAAACTTCTGCTCGGCACCGACCGTGTTTGCCATGTAGTAGTATGACTTTCCGATCAGCAGAAGAGCGTCGTCAACCCATTTCGACTGCGGGTGATTGCGGAGCACATCGGCGCTTTTCTTGATGGTGTTCTCAAAGTCGCGCGTCCCCTGCCCCGTATTGGCAACCTCGAAGACGCTCAGGTAAACATCACGATCAATTTTTGTGTCGCTCCGCTTGACGGTCTTTGACGCCGTCTCGAACGACTTGCGCGCGTTGTAAAACGTGTTGTAGTAGGCCGTGAAGTTGTCGAACCTTTTACCGAGAAAAGAGCTCGAAGAACAGCCGCCAACAAACAGAAGAATGATTACGGCAGCAGAGAGCCGCATGTGCCTTTTAGCCGCGCTTTGGGAACGATCGTAACGGGTGCGTCGATAGCTTTCGTACGCTATTGGATGCGGCTGACGTGAACCATGTTTGTTCGACCCTTGGCCGGAAGGGGCATGCCGGCCGTAATCACGATGCAGTCCCCGGGCCGCACCAGATTGTGTCTTCGCAGCACGTCATGCACAGTTCGGACGCCATGGTCGGTGTCGTGTTGGAAAGGTATCGCGAACGCGTTTGTTCCCCACAGCAGCCCCAGTTGTCGGACAACCTTCTCATCGTCCGTGAAGGCATAAACCGGCATGCGTGGTCGGTGCCGGGCGATTGCCCTGGCCGTCGTACCGGTCGCTGTAAGGCACGCTATCGCCGCGGCGTTGGCGTGCTCGGCGAGTTGGTACGCGGTATAGGAAACCGATTCGGTGATAATATCGCCAGAAGCATCGGGGCGGGGGCGGTGATCGATTCCCTCTCTGTGCAACGTATAGTGTTGCTCGGCTTCCGCAATGATTCTTGCCATCACCTCGACTACGAGGACAGGGTACTTGCCGGCCGCGGTTTCCCCCGAAAGCATGACCGCGTCGCTGCCGTCGAGGACCGCGTTCGCGACGTCGCTTGCCTCGGCTCGGGTCGGGCGTGGGTTCTCGATCATGCTCTCGAGCATCTGCGTGGCGGTGATGACGGGCTTCGCCGCCGCAAGACATTTCCGGATGATCATCTTCTGTGTGCCCGGCACGCGCGAGAGGGGCATCTCGATGCCAAGGTCGCCACGCGCCACCATGATGGCATCGGCAGCGGCCAGGATGTCGTCGAGATCATCGACGGCTTCCGGCTTTTCGATCTTAGCCACAATGCTTACATGCTTGCCGGCCTCGCGCACACGCTCGATCAGATCGCGCACGTCCGACTCACTGCGAACAAACGAGAGCGCAATAATGTCCACTTCGTGCCCGAGCCCGAACTCGAGATCCGCCAGGTCCTTCTCGGTCAGCGACGGTTTGCCGTTACGCATGAGCGGAAGATGGACTCCCTTGCGCGAGCGAAGTGCTCCTCCGACAACCACTTCGGTTACCACGTCCGGACTCTCGATGGCTTTGACCTCTAGTTCGATCAGACCGTCATCGATGAGAATGCGGCCCCCCAATTCCACATCGTTGTCCAGTCCGGCGTAGCTAACATGGAGCCTGCGGCTGTTACCTTCAGGAACCGCCTCGGCCGTCAGCCGCAGTTCTTCACCCTTGTGTATCAGGACCCCGCCACCCTCCATATCACCTATCCGGATCTTCGGACCCTGCAGGTCCTGAAGAATCGGGACCACCCGGCCCATCTCCCCTGCAGCCGTTCTCACATACTCGATGCGACGCTTGTGCTCCTCATGTGTACCGTGAGAGAAGTTCAGCCGGGCGACGTCCATGCCTGCACCGATCATATTTCGAATAGTTTGCAGATCCGAAGAGGAGGGACCAAGTGTGCAGACTATCTTTGTGCGTCGCGGCATCGAGGGGTCGACGGGAGAGTTACGGTGGACCCTCAATTTAAAGGCCCCGGTTGCGGCGAACAATTTCGGACACAAATCCGGAGTCAAGTGGGGCAGGATACGACCGGTCCGTCCCAGGCGAAATTCCGGAGCAGAAGACAGTGATTGTGGAGCAAACGATTCTCGTTACCGGGGCAACCGGATATGTGGGTGGGCGCCTGGTGCCGCGACTGTTGGCCATTGGGCGAAACATTCGGTGCATGGTGCGGGATCCGGACCGGCTGCGCGGCCGCCCCTGGGAAGACGACGTTGACATTGTTGCCGGCGATGCACTCGACGAGGCCACACTGACAACGGCGCTCGATGGAGTTGACTCAGCCTACTATCTCATACACTCACTCGCCTCGGTCGATGAGGATTTTGCGGAAAGAGATCGGCGGGCGGCAGGAAATTTCGGACGTGCGGCGGCCAGAGCCGGCGTGCGCAGGATCATCTATCTGGGCGGCATTGAGCCGAAGGGCGAACGGCGGTCCAAGCATCTCGACAGTCGTCTGCAGACAGGCGAGCACCTGGGCGCGGCAGGGGTTCCGGTCACCGAGTTCAGGGCGGCGGTCATCGTCGGCTCGGGTAGCCTCTCTTTTGAGCTCATCCGTTACCTGACCGAGCGGGTGCCTGTAATGATATGTCCACGGTGGGTAAAGACCCCGACGCAGCCAATCGCGATTCGTACGGTCCTGGAGTACCTCGTTGCAGCGCTCGATGTACCAGACAGCACCGGTCGAGTTATCGAGATCGGGGGGAATGATATTCTCACTTATGAGGAGATGTTTCGTGTGTACGCCGACGTGCGCGGTCTCCGCCGGCTAATCATAAACGTGCCCGCGCTGACGCCACGACTGTCATCCCTGTGGGTCGGATTCGTGACTCCGTTGAGCACCAGAATCGCGCGGCCCCTGATCGAGGGTCTGGACAACAAGGTCGTCGTCACGGACGACACGGCTCCCCGACTTTTTGACGTCAAGACTATCTCCTATCGGGAAGCTGTGCGACGTGCACTGACGCGATTTGAGAGCGGCGATGTCGAGACGAGCTGGCACGGCGCGTTTTCGTCGAGCATCGGTGACGAACAGGAAATCGATGAACTCGATCAGACTGAGGGCATGTTTACGGAGGTACGCCGCCGGACGGCCCGAGTCGGTGCGGCGCAGGCATTCCGTGTGGTCACAAGTCTCGGCGGCACCAACGGATGGATGTACGCCAACGCACTCTGGAGACTACGCGGCCTGCTGGACCTTCTCATCGGCGGCGTAGGTCTGAGACGCGGCCGGCGAAGTCAGACCCAGGTCCGTGTCGGCGATGCAATCGACTTCTGGCGTGTCGAAGCGTATGACGAAAACCGACTGTTGCGCCTTCGTGCGGAAATGAAGGTGCCCGGCCGTGCCTGGCTCGAGTTTCGCGTCGAAACGGTCGAGGCAGGACGGCAGGTCGCACTTACCCAGACAGCCTTCTTCGAGCCGAAAGGTCTCTGGGGCCTATGTTACTGGTACGCGCTCTACCCGATACACAAGGTCATCTTCCGAGGCATGATAGATGCCATCGTGCAGCGCGCGGAAGAAGTCGCTAGTACTCAAAGGCAATCAAAGGTGCGCGAGCGTGCCATCGATACGCCCGGCGGGACGTGAGTATCAGCCGTGCAGGCCGGCGGGACCCGGCTGCGGACTACCAGCGAACCTAATGCGCCGCGCGCGGGTATCCACCTTCTCCGTGAGGATCTAACTCACAACGGCATAGCCTATCTTCACCAAGGCATCGGCTCACTCTTGTGAAACCGCACACGTCAATACTTCGGACGATTGTTCGAATACCCTCAAAGCTGGCAATCGGTCTCGTGCGTGGTTATCAGTCGATCATCTCACCACACATGGCATCATCGTGCCGGTTCACGCCGACGTGCTCCGAGTATTCGGTACAAGCCCTTCGCAAGTATGGCCTTCTCCGGGGGTTAATACTGAGTGTACATCGCGTGCTGCGATGCCACCCCTGGGGAGGCGAGGGCTACGATCCGCCGAGATGGTACTCGGAGCAAGGGGCCGCGCAACCTGGGGCACCGGCGAATGACGACTAGCAAACACCGTAAGGCGTCGGCCGAAACGGCCGTTCGGTGCGCCGTGATCACGGCAAGCGATTCACGCACGGTCGAAACGGACACGAGTGGTGCCTATATCCTCGAAACGTTGAAACGCGACGGACACACCGTGGCCTCGTACGAGATTGTACCTGATGATTACGAACGCATCAGAAAAGCCATCGAGGCGGCCTCGGCTGTTGCCGATGTGATTCTTACGAGCGGAGGAACGGGAATCAGCCAAAGAGATTCGACATTCGAAGCAATCGCTTCGATGCTCGAAAAGACGCTCCCGGGCTTTGGCGAGATTTTTCGTAACCTGTCTTTCGAGGACATCGGCCCTGCTGCCATGCTCTCGCGAGCGACGGCCGGAGTGTATCGCGATACCGTCATCTTCAGCATGCCAGGGTCGACGGCAGCCGTGAAGCTGGCCATGGACCGACTGATACTTCCGGAACTGAGACACCTCGTCTGGGAACTGATCCGGCATCGCGGATGATGCGCCATTACTCGGGAAGGCTTCATCGCCTGGGCCCATCCCACCGGCCGTCCGTGTGTATATTTTCGGCACCTCGCGAGCCCAGAAACAGCGGCCCACTTGACCGGTCTGCCCCCTCTCATGAGTGCATCCAAGACGCTGTCACTGTTTAACACGCTAACCGGCCGGGTGGAAGGCGTCGAACCTCAAGAGCCGGGGACCCTGCGTTTCTATTCGTGTGGTCCTACCGTGTACTCGTACGCGCACATCGGCAACTTCCGATCGTTTCTCACGGCCGACCTCATCGTGCGAGCCGCAACGCGACTGGGTTGGAAAGTCCGGTACGTCACCAACGTCACGGACGTGGGACACCTGACCGAGGACGATGCGGCGGACGCCGGAGGCGTCGACCGGATGGCGATGGCACTGAAATCGGAAGGCCAGCGTTTTGCCAACGTCTTTGATCTTGCCCGCCACTACACGAATGCGCTTTTGGACGACTGGCATGC
>JBFHWK010000170.1:0-7219 GCA_041589075.1 Rhodothermales bacterium | reverse complement strand
GCGAGGGTGAAAAGCTCAGCGGTGCCTCTGCCGCGAAGGCGTCGGCTTTTCTGAAGACCGTCAACGAACTACTCGGAATTCCATTTCATGATGAAGACATTGGTGCGCCGTCATCGCGCGTTGACCCGCTGGCCGAACAGGTCGAACGTCTTTTGAAGGAGCGCGTGAAGGCGCGAAGTGCCAGAGATTTCAAGCGGGCTGACGCCATTCGCGACAAGCTCGACGAACTCGGAGTCGAGGTAATGGATGGCGCCGATGGCACGACCTGGCGGCGCAAGTCGAGTCTGTGAGGCCGAAGAGGTCGATTATGCCGGCGAAGAATACCTCTGCGGTCACTTACCTGGAACCGATCGACATCGACGGTGGGTTCGTCCGGATGATCGAACGGTTTATGCGCGAGGGGACACTGACCGGAGAGCCCGATTCCGACGCGTTTCTTCGAAGCAGTCCCGAAGCCGTCCTGCTCGGTCTGCTGTACGACCAGCGTGTTCTTGCAGAGTTCGCGTTCACCGGTCCGGAGCGTCTTCACGAGCGACTCGGCCACCTCGATCTGAACAGGATCGCGAAAATGGACCTGGACGAGTTGCGCGCGGTTTTTGCCAAACAGCCTGCCGTCCATCGATTCACCAACAAGATGGCCGAATACACCCTGAAAGTTGCGCAGGCAGTGAGCAAAGAGTACGGGGGCGAGGCGGAGCAACTCTGGAGCGACGGCGCGGATTCCGAAACCGTCAGCAAGCGGGTCGCCGCGCTGCCGGGATTCGGACCCGGAAAAGCAAGGAAACTGAAATATGTGCTTCACTACTTCGGCCACCGAGACTTCGGGACCGAGTGAGGCGTCCACCAAACCACTGGTTGTGGGGATCACTTGTGGACTTGTTAAATGGCCAGAGCACGCACTGACGTTCGAGCCTCGTTGGACTGGGAGCCGCCTCGGGATTGGGTGCGTATCGAAACCGTAGATGCGCACACCGAAGGTGAACCTCTCCGTGTAATCATTGCTGGTTATCCGGAACTACAGGGCTCGGATTTGCTGGCAAAGCGCCGTCACGCCAAAGCGGAACACGACAGGATCCGCAAGATGTTGATGTGGGAACCGCGAGGACATGCCGACATGTACGGCTGCCTGATCGTTGCTCCAGTAACGGCGGAAGCAGACTTCGGTGTGCTCTTCCTGCACAACGAAGGCTACTCGTCTATGTGCGGCCACGGCATCATCGCTGTGACACGGATCGCACTCGAGACGGGCATGCTGCCGATGGAGGAGCCCGTCACGCAAGTCGGCATCGACACCCCGGCCGGATTCGTCACTGCATTTGCCCGCGTCGACAACGGCGTCGTGCGCAGTGTCTTCTTTCGCAACGTCCCGTCATTCGTTGTAGCGCTCGATGCCGAGGTACACGTGCCGGGAATTGGTCCACTGCGCTACGATCTGGCCTTCGGCGGCGCCTTTTATGCCTACGTTCGGGCAGATGATGCAGGCGTCCGATGCACGACCGACCATGTAGCGGATCTTATTGAGAAAGGAATGGCCATCAAACATGCGGTGATGGCTCAGCGCAACATCGAGCACCCTGTCGACGACGACCTCGGATTTCTGTACGGAACGATTTTCGTCGCGCCCCCTGAGAGCCGCAACGCGCACAGCAGGAATGTGTGCATCTTTGCGGAGGGAGAAGTCGATCGGAGCCCGACGGGGACGGGCGTCAGCGGACGCGCTGCCATTCACTTCGCGCGTGGAGAGATCCGCCGCGGCGACCCCGTCATCATCGAGAGCATAATCGGAAGTCGATTCAGTGTCGTAATCCGGAAAACGACGACTTTCGGTCCGTATCCGGCGGTTGTGCCCGAGGTTGAGGGCCGCACGTTCGTGACGGGACGTCACTCTTTCTTCCTGGATCCGGACGACCCGTTCGGCAACGGATTCCTACTCCGCTGACCATGCAACTGCGCCTTATCAGTGGTGACGACGTTCGCAGGCTGCTCCCTATGGAGCAGGCAATATCTTTGATGCGTGACGCGTTTGCCGCCATCTCGAACGGCACCGCTTTCGTTCCGGTGCGGACGCATGTCTCGTCAGATGCGACGGGGTGCCGGACACTCGTGATGCCGTCGTTCGTTGCCGGAGGCAAGCACATGGGTATCAAGCTCGTTTCCGTCCAGCCGTCGAACCCGGACCGCGGACTGCCAACCGTCCACGGACTGATGACCCTGATCGATGCGGACACTGGCGAGCCGATCGCGCTGATCGATGCCGAGTCGCTGACCGCCATCCGGACTGGAGCCGCGTCGGGTCTTGCCACGGAGTTGCTGGGCTCACCGTCTGCGACCACCGTCGCGGTCTTCGGAGCAGGCGTTCAGGCGGCAACTCAACTCGAAGCTGTCTGCACTGTCAGGCCGATACGCAGAGCGTTTGTATTCGGACGATCGGTTGACGGCGCGTCGAAGTTTGCCCGCGTAATGTCCGAACGATTGGACATCGACGTAACTATGGAAACCAACCACCGGTTGCTGCGGCGGACGGAGGTTGTCTGTACGGCTACGTCGGCCTCGCGACCGCTATTTGAACCGGAGGCACTTTCGAACGGCATTCATATCAACGCCGTCGGATCCTTCCGTCCCCACATGGCGGAGGTCCCACCCGGTACCGTACGCAATGCGGCTCTAATCGTCGACCAGCGGGAGGCGTGTCTTGCGGAAGCAGGTGACATTCTGCAGTCTTTTGCCTCGCATGAGGCTGCCGCTGCTCACATCGAAGCCGAGTTGGGTGAGCTCGTGCTTGGCAAGCATGCAGGTCGAAGATCACCGGATCAGATCACGCTGTTCAAGTCGGTGGGAATCGCCGTGCAGGACCTGGTGGCGGCGACTTTCGTTGCCGAGCGCGCGGCAGAAGAAGAGCAGGGCCGCCTTTTATCGCTTTAGTGCTTGCGTGTGGCCGGCCCGCGGCCGCCTAGCGCCGCCAGAATGCCGGCACGAAAAGGATCATCACCGTGAAGATCTCCAGCCGGCCCGCCATCATCATGACTGACAGGACCCATTTACCGAGCATCGGAACGTGAGCGTAGTTCTCGGTGGGTCCGAAGGTCCCGAACGCCGGTCCGATGTTGCCGACACTGCTCATCGACGCCGTGAACGCGCTGATAACTTCGAGACCGAGCATCGCAAGAACCAGCGTACCGATAAAGATGAGCCCGAAGTACAGAACAATGAAGGAGAGGACGTTGCGCAGCACGTCCTGCGGGACAACCTTGCCGTTGAGTCGCACCGGAATCACGGCACTGGGGTGAATGAGCTGGAGGACCTCTCGGAAGGAGTTTTTGAACAGCAGGATTTGTCTGATGACTTTCACGCCGCCGCCCGTGGAGCCGGCCATTCCGCCTACGAAGAAGAGTACGAAGAGAATACCGATGGCCAGCGTCGGCCACAGCTCGTAGTCAGCCGTCCCGAAGCCGGTGGTTGTGATGATGGCGCTTGCCTGAAAGGCTCCGTAGCGGAGTGCTTCCGTAAACGAACCGTATCCGTCGAATGCCCCGGCGTCACCGGATGCCGGCAGAACCCCCATGATCGGCTTCCACGTGCTGAACGTGATCAGCAGCGTGGCCGCGACGATGATTCCGACGTAAACCTTGAACTCGGCGTCACGGAAGACGGTAATCGCCTGGCCGCGCAAGAGCCGGTAATGCAGCGCGAAGTTGACGCCGGCGAGGATCATGAAGATGGTAATGACCCACTCGATGTACGCGGATCCGAACTGCCCTACCGATCCGTTCTTCGTAGAAAATCCGCCCGTTGCCATCGTGGCAAACGCATGGTTGACCGAGTCGAAAAAAGACAGCTCCGGCAACAAGAGGAGCACTTCAACAGCCGTGATGCCGACATAGATCAGCCAGAGGCGTTTTGCGGTCTCGCGTATGCGCGGTGTCAGTTTGTCCGCTGAGGGTCCGGGCACCTCGGCCTTGTACAGTTGCATCCCTCCAACGCCCAGGATGGGCATGATCGCAAGAGTCAGTACGATGATGCCCATGCCACCGAGCCAGTGTGCAAGGCTTCGCCAAAAAAGGAACGAGTTCGGAATGTCCTCGATTGCGGGTGTGTCGCCGCCGCCAAGAATCGTGGCGCCCGTGGTCGTAAACCCGCTCATGGTTTCGAAGAACGCGTCGGTGTAGGAATCCAGGACACCGCTCAACACGAAAGGGATTGCCCCGAGCAGTGACAGAACAAACCACGCCAGTGCTACGATTACGAAGCCCTCGCGAATGCGAAGATCTTCGGGCGACGACCGCAGCGATCGCCAGCTTGCCGCGCCGATGCCCATCGACAAAACCGCCGTGACCAGGAAGCTCCACCACGACGCTTCTCCATAACCGATGGCGACAAACATCGGAAGCAGGAGCGCGACTCCGAGAAAGAAGAGCAGGGCGCCGAGCGTGCTCGCAACGACCTTGACGTTTACAACCATGGCACCACGGTGTACGCGAGTTACGGCTTTGAGAAGAGTTCCTGTGCCTTATTGACGAGTCGGGGCAACACGAAGACAATCGCCCGGTCGCCCGCCTGAATCTGCGTACTGCCCATGGCGATGTCGACCGACTTGCCCCGCGAGACGGCGCCAATCAGAATCCCGTTTGGCAAATCGAGTTCGGCGAGGGTTCCGGCGGTTATTGGGGAGCGTGCCGCTGCCTGAATCTCGAGGATTTCGGCGTCGAGACCCGGTACGGTGGCGACGCTCAGAACGTGTTTGCCGCGAAGAAAACGCAGAATTTCGCGAGAAACAGCCAGTTTTGTGCTGACCGCAGCATCCAATCCAATGGACTGGCTGAACGGGATGTAGGCGCCCTTCGAGAGAAGCGCCACGGTCTTTGTGACTCCGAGATGCTTAGCCAGCAGGCAGGTTACCAGATTCGACTCCTCGTCTTCGGTAACGGCCACGAAGGCGTCCATCTCACCCAGACCTTCGGTTGCGAGCAGATCGATGTCGGTGCCCTCGCCGTGAATGACGAGAACATTCGAGAGTTGCTCGGCCAGACGTTCGGCGCGGTCCCGGTCCGAGACGACGAGTTTCACGCGCTTGTTCTTCTCGGTGGCCAACTGCATAGCCACGCGCCCACCGATGACGTTGCCGCCCAGTATCATGACCTCCTGGATCTTGCCATCTTCTTTGCCGCACATCCGCACGACGTGTGGCACGAACTTCGGCCGCGCGAGGATGAAGATCTGGTCGTTGAATCGGAGACGTTCGTCACCGCGCGGCATGATGGTGCGGATTCCACGCGATAACGCTGCCACGCGAAACGTGATCTTCTCGTTTTCAGAGGTGATCTGCGAGAGGGTCTTGCCAATGATAGCAGAGTTGCGATCCAGACGAATTCCGACCAGTTGTATACGTCCCTCGGCGAAGGTGAGCACATCCGTTGCGCTCGCGCGTTTTATAAGACGCGTCACCTCGGTGGCGGCGCTTTCTTCCGGGTGAATGACGAGGTCGATTCCGAACTCCTCGGCATCGATTACGGATGAAGTCTGTGACAGCTCGTCGGAGCGCACGCGTGCGATGGTCGTGGGCACGCCGATCTTGTCAGCGATCATGCAGGCGATGATGTTGACCTCGTCGATCGCGGTAACTGCGACGAGCATATCCGCCTTTCGTACGCCGGCTTTCTCGAGGACACTTACGGCCGTCCCGTTGCCGTGGATGGTCATAACATCGAGTTTGCTCGAGACTTCCTCGACGGCTTCTGCATCCATGTCCACGACGACCACGTCGTGCTGCTCCTGTGAAAGCAGCCGGGCCACGTCGAAGCCAACCTCGCCTGCCCCGATGACTATGACCCTCATCGCATTGGTTCCGGGCCTACACCGGCCATTGCTGTTTCCTCCACGCTTGCTCCCAGAACATCCATTCGTAGCGTGTACTCGTGCAAAAAGCTTCCCGCGCGCGCTCCAGAACAGCAGGGGGATTCTTTTCGGCCTTCTGCTGCAGTATTTCGAGGAGCTCGTTGGTATACGTGACGAACGCGGGGTCGGCGTACGTCTTCAGCCAATCTGCGTACGGATGCCCGTCGGGGATTTCGCCAATTGTCTCCTTGAGGTGCGCTCCAAGAGCCGTATACAGCCACGGGCAGGGCGTTATAGCCGCTATGGCCTCCACAAGACTGCCCGTGGACGCGCGAGCGATCATGTGATCCTGGTATGCGCGATTATTCGGGGTGAGTTCGAGCTGTCTTATGTCCTCCGCATCGTAACCCAGTTTCTCACCGTAGCCTGCGTGCAGTTGCTGTTCAACCACGATGGCCAGGCGTGCGGCGTCTACGAACCACAGCTTGGTAGTCGGGTCCGTGCATCTTGTCGAGATAATCGAGCAGGCGTCCGCGAACGCCTCCAGATAGCGCGCGTCCTGCATCTGATAAAACCGGAATAGGTCCGGCTGGAGCGAACCGTCGGCCAGAGCGAGCACAAACGGGTGGTCGAACGATGCTCCCCAGCTGTTGCCTGCGGCTTTCAGGCACTCATCGGCGAACGGTGGCGTTACGACGCTGTGTATTTCAGAGGGCGTTGACGTTTCCGCCATGCTGGGTCGCGGGAAAGCTTCGTTGCCGCAATGGATGTGAACGGCCGTGCAAGATAAAGCCGGACCAAGGCCAATTCAAAAAGCGTCAGGGTTCTCCCCGCCCGGCTCATCGACTTCGAGCGGCAAGCGAATCCAGAAGGATGTGCCCTCATCTTCGGCCGTCTCGAACCCTATCTCGCCGTGAAGATCCTCGACGCTTTTACGAACGATGGCAAGGCCGAGGCCGGTGCCACTCGTCTTCGTAGAAAAATTGGGCACGAATATTTTGTCATGAAGATCTTCGGGGATTCCGGATCCGTTATCAGAGACTGTTGACAGCGCGACGCCTGCAGGCGTCTCGTCCCATTCTCGCCGTGTAGTAATCGTAATCTGTCCCTCGCGACCATCCGGAATCGACTGGATCGCATTCTTAATGAGGTTGATATAGATCCGCCGCACTTCTTCACGATCCGCACGAACGATAAGGGCCTCATCGACCAGGTCGAGACTGACCGGGAAGGGTGCCTCCGCCTCCATGAGAGTCGCTGCTTCTGCGATCACCGCGTTAAGGTCAAGTAACTCCTCGATTCGTTGTGGCATACGCGCGAACGAGGAGAACTCATTGGCGATGCGCGCGAGCGCGTCGATCTGTTCCGTCAGGCTGGACGTGATGCG
>JBFHWK010000169.1:0-7239 GCA_041589075.1 Rhodothermales bacterium | reverse complement strand
CGGCGTCGGTCGTGGCGTATAGAATAACGGAAGGCGTGGCCCCACGACGCTCGGGAGCGAGGCGGCGATTGTACAGAACCTGCGCAAGCGTCCGAGCGAGGCTGCCGTCAGACTCCAGACCGGCGAAGCCACCGCCGGAGGAGCCGCTAGTGGAGAAGGAAACGCACTGGTAGTCGTCCTCGCCGGTCTCGTTATAGGGCGTGGAGTCGACATCGGTCTGGCCGGCGTGTGCCACCTCGGCGCAACTGTTGTAGTCACCTTCCGCGGTCACCTGCACCACTACGGCAAGCGTAGCGGTAGCACCGTTGGCGAGGATGCCGAGGTTCCAGAGACCCGTGACCTGATCGAAACTGCCGACACTCGGAGTCGTGGAGATGAGTGTGATGCCGGCGGGAAGCGGGGCGACGAAGTCCGCCACTTGTACAGCACTGGCATCATCCGGACCGTCGTTGCCTATCGTGACGGTGAAGGTGACCTGTTCACCCACGGTGGGGCTTGGCTTGTCGACGGTGTGGGTCAGCCACAGGTCTATGTCGAGATCGTTGACGGCGCCGTCCTCGACAAAGAACGCACCGCCGCCGACAAGGTCCGCACCTCCGGTCTCCGTCTTCGGAAAGCCGGTGTAATCGACCAGGTCGGCCGCAAGCGGCGTGTCCTCGCCGAAAAGGGAGTAGCCGTAGATGGCCTGACCCGAGGCGATGCCAAGGTCGGCGAAGCTGACGAAAACACCCTTTACCTCCTGAGGGCTGCTCTGTGAAATCGGCTCCAACAGCGTTTCGCTGTCCTCCTGCTTAAAGCTTACCGTCGACAACGCCGCCGTAAGGGCGTTGCCGGTATTGTTCGAGATTATCACGAGCGGCCCATAGCTCGTCGGTGTCCCGGAGCCGTCAACTGCCGTGATGGCAGCTATGCCGAAGGAGTTGCCACCGCTCCGCTCGAAGACGGGGAAGCCCGACTTGCCGAGCGCCGCGGCACCTACGACCAAACCTGTACTGAAAAGAAAATCGACCCGCTCAATGTTGTTGCTGATGGTCGCCCCGCGGTTGTTGTCGAAGGTGTTGTCGGACCCGCGATTGAGGACCATACCACTAAGCGCTTCCTCCTCCGTGTATATGCGGTCGGCTACGATGTCCGCCGTCGGAGCACTGTAGGTGCCTTCGTACCATATCGTCAGCTTGTTGCCGAAGGGTGTGCCGGGAGGACCACCGGTCGGTGGATCGTAACGTCGCACCGCGATAGAGCTGAACGACTGCTCAAGCAGGTAGGTAGCAGCGCCTATGTCGAACGTGAGGAGCGTCAGATCCGTAGCCGTAGGCGTACCGTGATTCACGGTCTTGCCGTTGACGTTGTAACTGCTCGGTGTAAACGATTGGTCGCCCGTCACGACGCTCGTGATTTGCGTCTGAGCATGAGACGCGATCGGCATCACGAGAAAGCTCAACACCAGTAGGCCCCGGCCGATAAGGTTACGGCAGTCGGCGGTTTCGAGCGAGGGGCGTGGCGTTCCGCGCATGAGTCTGGCTTTCTGCGGTGTCAGGGCAAGTGGCGGGCCACCAAATCAGGCGCTTCTGACTTCTGACGTCGAGAGACCAATACCGGCACATCGGTGCCGATCGTCTCGCGCAAAGGCGTAGTGTTGGTTTTTTTGGGGAAGGTGACCACTTCAGAAATCGGCCATTCTGGAGTATACTCAACACCTATCGGCGGGCATTTCTGACCGCGTCAGGGTGTTCCGAATCCGCGAGAGGAGCGTCGAAAACCCCGGAGCCGCCGCACATGCGACGGCGGGTGCAGCCAGGACCGACGCAGCCGCTAAGATTGATGAGCTACAAGGAGCAGATCACCGCCGCCGATCACGATCCCCAAAAACTCGAGCAGATCTATCGATCGGCGGTTGAAGCGGGTAGTGTCGAAGCCTTTCGTGAGGCTATCATCGACCAGTACCGCGACCATTCCGACAACCTGCTCCTGGGAGCGTGGTACCATCGGCTCCGGCCGGTCGTAGAGGCTCGCACGCCGGAATACGGGCCGCACCAACCACAGTGGCGACTCGCGCTGCCGATCGGGCTCGTCACCGGCCTCGCGTGCTGGGCAATCTCCGACCCGGAGTTGAAATTTCTGGATCATCTGGAGTACCTCGCCCTCCTGTGGTCACCGATAGTGGCCATCTCCGTAATCGGATTCCTGGTCGCCGCGTCCGGACGAGGTTGGCGCCGCGTGCTTATCCCAGTTCTGTCGCTGTCGGTGGCATGCGCCTACGCCCTCCTCATCGCTCCGACGATGACCGCGACCTCTGCGCACGGGTACCTGGAGCTGCTGGTGTTTCATCTGCCACTGCTGTCGTTTATCGCCGTCGGCGTGACGCTTGTCGGATGGCGCGAGGACCACGACGAACGGTTCGCCTTCCTGCTGAAGTCGATGGAAGTACTCATCACGGCGGGCCTTTTTGCGGCCGGTGGGATGGTCGCTTCCGCGATTACTGCCGGCATGTTCCAGTCCTTGGGTGTTGAAATCCCCGAATCGATCGTTCGGCTGGCGGTCGCCCTCGGCGCCGGCATGATTCCGGTTCTCGCCATTACCACGATGTATGACCCCGGTGTCTCGCCTGCGGGGCAGGATTTCCACCGCGGACTGAGTAGGCTGATCGCCACGCTGATGCGGCTGCTGCTTCCGCTCACGGGCGGCATCCTCGTCGTCTATCTCTTCTTCATCCCCTTCAACTTCATGGGGCCGTTTGAAAACCGCGAGGTCCTGATCATCTACAACGTGATGCTCTTTGCGGTCATGGCACTGCTGCTCGGCGCGGTCCCCATGGACGCGGGCGATCTGTCCGACCGCGTGCAGGTCTACCTGCGCTGGGGCATCGTGACCGTCGCCTGTCTCGCGGTGCTCGTAAGCATCCACGCGCTGGCAGCCGTCATCTATCGCACGGCCGAAGGGGGAATCACCATGAATCGGATGACCGTGATTGGGTGGAACACGATCAACATCTGCATCTTCGTCCTGTTGATCTTCAGGCAAGCCAGGGCGAAGGTCGATACATGGTTGAACGCCCTACGGTCCGTGTTCAGTACGGCGTCGTACGGCTACGTGGCCTGGGGTCTGTTTGTCGTCGTGGCTGCCCCGTGGTTGTTCCGTTAGCCTACTTCGAACAACAATGTGCCGGAACCCTCGTGCGGACCCCGTCTTGACCGGCTGTTCCATGAATCCGTGCGCCGCTGAAACGACGAGTTCATCCGAACTAGACAGAATTGCCTATAACGAGAATGAGAGTAGAGTCGCTGGTCGGACACTCGTTGTCTATTCAGTGATTACCACTTGTTCGCCGCACCTAAATGTCAGCGGTCTCCTCAAGCTGGAAGGATTGGCAGGAGTAGTCGTTCCAGACTGCGCGGCGTGTGTGAGTATCACGCGGGTCCGTCGCGGCGGCTACATTCAGCAGCGTCAACCGACGAGATGAATCGACCCGTGAAGACTGAGATGATCGACGAACTGCGCGCTCTTCTAACGACTGAGCGAGTACTTTCACTTGCGGTGCTCCGAAACGGTCTCCCGTACGTTGGACTCCTGCCATACGTTGTGACTCCTGATTTCTCAGCAGCGCTCGTTCACGCATCGAGTCTGGCACTCCACACGGAGGGCCTCACTGAGGGAGCGCCGTTCGGCATACTGATTCACCGTCCCGATCGAGCTGAAGAGGACCCTCTGCAAATACAGCGACTGTCTCTGCAGGGGAAGGTGAAGATGTTGAATCGAGGTACGCCGGCGTACGACGAGGCGCGACAGCTCTACGTCGGGCGCTTTCCGACGAGTGCCCGCACATTCCTGTTGGGCGACTTCAACCTGTATCGACTGCGGTTTGTAGCAGGCCGATACGTGGGCGGATTTGCCCGGGCGCAATCGTTGGGTCCGAAAGACATCGATGCATTGGGAGGAGGACACGGAAACTGATGGCAAAAGCGGCATTCCGCGACTGACGATCGGACGACAGCTCACGTGGATTGACGCGCCGCTCATTTCTGGGCTACGCCCCGCGCACCACTAGTAATTCTAGCCTATTCAGATTGGTCCGATTAGCCCCTTGCGTGTATCGAGACAGTTGTCTAAGTGAGGCCTGAGTCAGTTACCGATCAGGCCTACATCATGCATCGCTCTTCTTTAGTGAGTCGGCGAGTGCCGTTGGCACTATGCCTCCTGTCGTCAATCGTGTTTACGTCACCTGCGATCGGTCAGCAGGTTCTTCTGCCGCTGGAGGTGTGCGACGGGCTCTTATTCACGGAGCGTGCTCCAAGACCGTACGTCGCATCACTAAACCTCAGCGCTTTGTATAGGCTGGCAAGTCAGTCAAGTTTTCGCGTCGGTCCAACTGTGTCCCTGGCGTACGCCAATCCGGACGCCTCCTTTCAGGTGGGCGGGCGAGCACAGGTACAAATCTCGCAACTCAAGCTAGCGGTGTTTACCGCCGCGGAGTTGAGCCTCGCCGCCGAAGCACTCTGGGGTACAAAGGACCGTAATCCGGTAGGAGGTGTCCTCATCTTTAGCGTCAATCGTCTCCTGCAATTGGGAGTCCGAGGCGGCTACGACCTCGATCAGGATGCGGGGTATGCCGGAGTCGCGCTTGGCACCGACCTGTCCTTCTTCCTTGGCATCAACGATAGAGTGGGGCCAGAGACGCCCGTCCGCGAGCCCTTCGTAGGATGTGCGTTTGAGATCTTTGTCGAGGCCAAAGTACAGACACTAGCGGCGTTCGACGACGAAGGCTTTCGAGACCGGACGAGCCGATTTCTGGGAGATAACGATTCCAAGGAAGAATTCCTGAACCAGCAAAGCCTTGCTTCCGCTGGGCAGTTCCTACAGTCGAAACAACTTGACCTCCTGGCCAGCCAGGTTGCAACCGTCCCAGGTAGCGAATTCGTCCAGGCCGGGTGTGAGGATACTGAGCTGGACGAAAAGTCGATCCTTCGCGTCTTCACCGAGGCCTGGGATGTTGCCATTGAGCTGACGGACTGATTGCCCCTGAGATTAATAACCGGATTAAGTGTAATGACAAAGAATGCTCTGGTTGTAAGCGGAGGCGGTTCCAAAGGCGCGTTCGCTGTCGGCGCGATAGAGTACCTCGTCAGAGTCAAGAAAATCCGCTTCGACATCGTGGCCGGCACGAGCACGGGTGCTCAGATGGCGCCACTCGTCGTCACAAACGAGATCGCGCGCCTCAGAAATCTGTACGCGTCTCTTGAGACCAACGACGTAATCTTGGAGCGGCCGATTGCAGAGGCTTTCGCTGCGCATGACGCATTATACGATGCCACACCCTACAAGCGCTTTAGCGAAAAGCAACTAACACAGGCCCGTGCCGACAAGATCTTTGCTTCCGATGTTCAGATGTTTCTAACGACGGTCAACTACAATAATGGCAGGGTGGTCTATTTCCAGACGGGGCCGAAGGGCGTGAACCTTGACACACAGGCGAGGCTCGTTCACATAACGGACCGCGACGAACTGATCCGGGCAATGCGCGCGTCGGGACACGAGCCTGTGTTTATGTCACCGGTCGTTGTCCAGCCGGATTCAGATCCGGACGCATACGACCGTACGGGTCTAAAGCCGGCCGACCGATATCTGGACGGCGGCGTACGCGTAATCGCACCCATAAAGATCGCCATTGACAACGGAGCAACGGACGTTTACGCGATAGTGCTCTCCGAAAGGGACCGTCAGCGAAACGAGAATTCGTATAGCGAGCTTTTCAAGATTCTTCTCAGGACGATCGACTTGTTCGCGCAGCAGAACACCAAGAACGATGTGCAGATCGCAGGAATCTTCAACGAAGGTGCCTGTTTCATCCAAGCGCTAAAGAAGAAGCTGGCCGAATTTGGGCTGAGCCCGTCAAAGATCGATGAGCTCTTCGACGAGGTGGAGGACGTCAACCCGTTCCGTGGAACCCGTGCGGTGAATCTCTACATCATCAGGCCGAAGGAGAAGCTGGCGGGAGACGGACTTAAGTTCGATCCAATCGTCATGGCCAAGAGGATGCTACTGGGAAGACAACGAGCCAAAGAAGTGATGGACGTTGCGACGACCTGTGATGATCGGATACGAAGACTCATGCCGCTCATCGCGTAGGCAAGTCTTTCAGTAACCTGCGGCTCCAGAATTGGCTGCCCAGCGGCGGACCAAAGGCAAGTGCGTTCATCTCAAATTGCAGTGGCCTTCGACGCCGTCTCGGTTCACGTTTTCGTCACGCCCTCCTCTTTCCGCCCTTCGCACGCTTGGCGACCGCGATCGCTTTGCCCACCCAGACACGGAGCTCATCTACGTTCTCCAACACGTCGATCGGCACCTCGTAGTACTGCATCGCGTGGTCGTCGTCGTAGGGCCGGAACGGCCCCATGCCCTCGGATTCAAAGTCCGGCCGATTTGCGTCGTCGACCTTGAAGTAGAGCCGGTCGTCGGCGATCAGTGCAAAGAAGTATCCGTCGCCGTAGAGTCCGACCCCTCCAAACATCTTCTTTGAAGTAAGGGACGTTGTTCGCTCGAGCTGCTCGACGACAAAACTCTGATAACCTGGACTGACAGTCATGACACCTACACGGTCGGAATCGTATCACGCGGAGCCCAATGTACGGTCAAAGGTGCCGGAGAAAGGTGCCTTGGCGGGGCATCTCGCCGCGCACGCATCCGGTTGAACGGCACGTAACGACATGCAGTGCAACGGATAAGAACGACCATGACTCGGCGTCGTCGCACCGTTTTATTACGAAACCTTCGGGTCGATATTTTACTGGTGGGGCGGCGGCAGCTTGACCAGTAACCATCGGCGACCGACCTCGCGACATCTCACGGCCCCTACCACCTCAATGACATTACATCAATCATGAAACCTAGAGTCTCAAGCGTCTTCTTCTTAACGGTAACGATAGCAGTTGCTGGCAGCCTGATCGGCTGCGACAGCGGAAATGACGGCGACGAGCTGTCCGCCGAGACATCGGAAGCTGTCGCTCAGACGTTCTCCGACGCATTCACGGTCATATCGCTCGCAATCGCCGAGGTGCAGGTGACAAAGACACAACCCAATCCCAAAACAGCCAACCCGCAGGGCACGTGTCCGAAGGGTGGAACCTTCGACGTCAACGGCTCGAGTGAAGTCACACAGGATAGCTTCAGTCTTGACGTGGCAGTCGGTTTTGAAGACTGCAATGGGCTGAACGGAGCGTTGTCGATCGACGGGAGCGGCTTATT
>JBFHWK010000168.1:0-7240 GCA_041589075.1 Rhodothermales bacterium | reverse complement strand
TTTTACCGGGACGCACCCGTGCTGATCCTCGACGAGCCGACAAGCATGCTCGACTCGTGGGCGGAGGCGGAGTGGTTTGACCGTTTTCGGGAGCTGGTCGAAGACCGGATCGGAATCGTTATTACACACCGATTCACGATCGCGCGGCGTGCCGACGTGATTCATGTGATGAAACACGGCCAAATCGTGGAGTCCGGAAGCCACGAAGATCTATTGCTGCTTGACGGCCTCTATGCGTCGTCGTGGAGCGAGCAGGTTGCGTCCTCCGGATAGACAGATTCCTGTTGGTAGAGCGCTAGCCGTAGAGGCCGTGCAGCCAAGCGCCTACGAAGTACGCTAGTGATGCGGCCGCACCACCGGTCAGCAAGGTCTCAAAGCCGGAAAGAAGTGGCGATCGGTCCGTCTCTCGACCCTTTACGAAGCCGACGCCGAAGAAGGCGACCGCAGTGATTGCAGCGCTGAGCACGAAGGCTTTGTTCGCTGCGACGACGGTTGCCAGGAACGGAACCAGCGGCAGTATGCCGACCATAAGAAAGGCCAGGAATGTTGCCAGAGCCGCACGCACGGGATCGGCTCCCTCGACCTGCAGTCCCCACTCTTCGCGGATCATTGTGTCGACCCAGAGCTGGCGGTCGCTCGTGATTCGGTGAACAATCTTCTCTAGAGTTGTGCCGCGAAAGCCTTTCGCAGAGAATATCTGGCGGATCTCCTCGCGCTCGCCTTCCGGTATCTGCTCAATGTGTGCCTCTTCGTTTTCTCGCACACGCTGCAGCAGGTGCTGCTCGCTCTTTGTACCCTGATAGTTGCTGACGGCCATCGAGAAGCCGTCTGCGACCAGATTAGCCACACCGAGAACGGCCGCCACAAGGTTGGGGAAGCCGGCGCCTACGGCTCCGGCGACGACCGCGAAGGTGGTTACGCAACCATCGATGGCGCCGAGCACGGCGTCTCCGAGATAATTGTGTCGATACTGGCGCGATAGCCGGGCCCGGATTGCCTCCGGATGATGCTCAGCATGTGTCGGTTCGTGGGTTAACGGCATGATCTTCTGTGTAAATTGTCCAGGTGGGCATTCATCGATTGCCGGTGCGCTCGTAACCTACCGGGTCACGACTAACTTCAATTGTAGAGGAACTTCACGGTATGGAGATAAGACGCTACTGGCCGCCTGATCTATTTGAAGATAAAACGGTTTTCGTAACGGGGGGTGGCAGTGGAATCAACCTGGGGGTTGCGAGGAATTTCGCAGCGCTCGGTGCTCGAGTCGGAATCTGTGGCCGAACAGCCGAGAAGCTCGAGACCGCCCGGAAGGTTCTCGAAGAGCTGGGTGCGGGGGTCACAACCGCCGTGGCGGATGTTCGCGATTATGGCGCTCTCGAGGAAGCGTTCAAAAAGACGGCCACCGAGCAGGGACCGATACACTGCCTCGTCTGCGGCGCGGCCGGGAATTTCCTCTCTCCGGCGGAGTCGCTGAGTCCGAACGGATTCAAGTCGGTCGTAGACATTGACCTCATCGGTTCGTTCAACGCCTCGCGTGCGGCGTTTGAGCAACTCAAAGAAACGGCCGGCAGCATTATTTTCATTTCGGCAGGTCAGGCGTTCACGCCGTACTTCGGTCAGACGCATGCCGGTGCCGCGAAAGCGGGTGTCGACAATCTGATGCGTAACCTTGCGCTCGAGTGGGGGCGGTATGGCATCCGCTCGAACAGCATTGCACCGGGCCCGATCGAAGGTACCGAGGGGCTGCGCCGGCTCGCACCCGAAGCCGTACTCGGCAAACTCAAAGCCTCCGTGCCCGTAGGGCGCTTCGGGACCGTGGACGACATCGGACAGGCGGCCGTGTTTCTTGCTAGCCCGATGGCATCTTTTGTAACCGGAACTCGTCTGGTGGTCGACGGCGGGCAGAACCTGCCCGGATCGGGCATCTACAGCCAGATGATCATGCGCGCGATGAGCGGCACGTGACGCGAACCCCCTCCGGCATGCGACAACGGCTAATACCGGACTACTTCTTCGAACGGGTTGCGCAGCATCCGGACAGCGTCGCGTACGCGGATCGGGTGGCTACAGCCGGCGGCGCCACATGGGTGACGTGTGACTGGCGGAACTACGGCGTTAAGGTGCGTAAGGTGGCGGCCTCGCTCCTCGCGTTTGGTGTGACACCGGGCGAGCGTATTGCCATTCTCGCATCCAACCGATCCGAGTGGACAATCGCGGACATGGCGGCGATGGCGATTGGTGCGGTTCCGGTCGGCGTGTACACGACGTCGGCACCGGCGCAGGTCGAACATATCCTGCGCGATTCCATTGCGGCTGTGCTTGTGCTTGAGAATGACGATCACTTTGTGCGGCTTCGCGATCGCCTTGCCGACTGCCCCGCGCTGCGGCACGTTGTCGTGATCGAGGGCACTGATGGTCTCGAGGGATGCACTCCATGGAACGTTTTTGTTGATAGGGTAGAGCCTAAGGCCGCCCAGGCGGCTGTAGACGAGGCCCGCGCGAAACTCCGGCCGGAACAGATGGCCTCGCTCGTGTACACGTCCGGCACCACCGGCGCACCCAAGGGTGTGATGCTGACGCACGGCAATCTCGTGGCCATCACCAAGATGGGCCTGCAGGCGCTGTCCGAGCGTCGTCCGGATGATCGTGTGCTGTCGTACCTGCCGCTCGCTCACGTCGCCGAGAGAGGGATCAGCACCTTGGGCCCGGCGATGGCAGGGTACGCCGCGTATTTCTGTCGGAGCATCGAGGAGCTTCCGACGCACCTCTCCGAAGTACGCCCAACGATCTTTCTCGGTGTACCGAGGCTATGGGAGAAGATCAGGCACGCGATTGAGGAAAAGGCGCGCCAGGCTGTGCTGCCCCGACGGATCCTCGCCAGATGGGCCCTCGCAACGTCGAGCAATGTAAACGGCATGTCCGGCCGCGTGTCCCGTACGGTCGCGGATCGTCTCGTATTACAGCGTGTGCGGGCGACGCTGGGTCTGGATCAGGCGCATACGGTCGTCACAGGCGCGGCCCCCGTTTCGGTTGACGTGCTCGAGTTCTTTGCACGGCTCGGGGTCGAGATACGCCAGGTGTACGGTCTGTCGGAATGTGGTGGCCCGGCCACGTTCAATCGGCGTGGCGAGGGGCGAAGGGACTCGGTTGGCCGTCCGTTCGACGGTTGCGACATTCGGGTTTCGGACGGCGGCGAGATACTGATTCGGGGACCACATGTATTTGACGGTTACCTCGGCGACGAAGAAGCCACACGGGCCGTCATGCAAGACGGATGGTTGCGCTCGGGCGATCTCGGAAGCATCGATGATGATGGCTTCCTGACGATCAAGGGTCGCATCAAGGATGTCATCATTACCGGGGGCGGGAAGAACGTCTCTCCGGCGACGATTGAACGAAGACTGGTGGATCATCCGTACATCGCGGACGCGGTGCTCGTCGGTGACGGACGAAAGTTTCTCACGGCACTGCTAACATTTGTGGACGACGTGCCTCAGACCCTTGCGGATGTGGCCGGACCCGGTGTGATTCTGGAGCCTGGCGATGCGGACGTTCTCCGGAAGCACGTGCTTGACGTGAACAAAACGTTGTCACGAGCCGAGCAAGTCAAAAGGTTTACCGTGCTGGGTAGTCGGTTTTCGACGGAAACTGGAGAACTGACTCCAACACGAAAGCTGAGGCGAGCCTTTATATGTGAGAAATACGCTGCTGAGATAGACCGGATGTACAGCGTGGCAATACTCGCCGAAGATCGCGCAACGCCGAACACCGCTACAAACTAGACCAAACGTGATGGATCGCTCTGCTAAGTTGTGGCGCCGCGAGGCCAGCCTTGAATCGATGAACGCGATGGGGGCGGACAGCCTTGTTCACCATTTAGATATACGCTTTGAAAAGATAGGCGTCGACTTTCTTGAGGCGTCGATGCCGGTCGACCGGCGCACGGTTCAGCCCTTCGGAATCTTGCATGGCGGGGCCTCCGTCGTACTTGCGGAGACACTGGCGAGCGTGGCCGCATATCTGTGTGTCGAGGAAGGGAGTGCGGCTGTTGGAGTCGAGATTAATGCCAACCACTTGCGACGGGTCCGCGAGGGACGCGTGACGGGGAGAGCGACGCCGGTAAGTGTGGGGGCTCGGATTCACGTGTGGGAGGTCGATATCGCCGATGAGTCGGGAGCGCGTGTGTGTGTGGCCCGCAGTACGCTCGCGATCATCGACGCCTGAGTTCCAATCAGTCATTCATCGAGGGTGTCATGGCAGCGCACGAGAACAAGTCGCCGGGCGCCGAGCGACAGCTGCAGATCTACTCGGAGGCGGCTCAAGGAAGGCTGCCCGCGTTTCCGGTTTCGTTCGTCGACCTGGAGGAAAGGGCGCGAGCTGTCATTGACCCGCATGCCTGGGGTTACATCGAGCCGGGGGCTGGAAGCGGTGACACACTCGATTCGAATCAAGAGGCATTTCTGGATTGGGAGATCGTCCCCCGCGTGATGAGCGATGTGTCCTCTTGTCGGCTCGAAGTGCGCCTTTTCGGTACCACATTGAAGTCGCCGATTCTACTGGCGCCCATCGGATTGCAAGGAATCGTTCATGCGGAGGGGGAGTTGCCCGCGGCCCGAGCAGCCGCTTCGCTCGGCATGCCGTTCGTCTTGAGCACGCTGTCTTCGAAGACGATCGAGGAAACGGCGGCCGCGATGGGACCGATGCCGCGGTGGTTTCAGCTCTACTGGGGAGCCCGTCGTGACGTGGTAGCCAGCCTCGTAGGTCGTGCCGAACGGGCAGGGTACGGCGCGGTGGTTCTGACAGTCGACGCCAAGATGTTGGGGTGGCGCGAGGCGGACCTCGCTCACGGATACCTGCCACCAATGCGCGGGGAGGGCCTCGCCAACTACTTTTCAGACCCGGAATTCCGGCGAACGCTGCCGAAGCCCCCGGAAGAAGACCCAAGGGCAGCGGTCATGCAGTTTCTTGAGACGGCAACCAATTTGGAGCTCTCGTGGCACGATCTGGGATGGCTTCGTGAGCGGACATCGTTACCGGTGCTAATTAAGGGAATTCTGCATCCGGACGATGCACGTGCCGCCGTCGACCACGGCGTTGACGGCATCATCGTATCGAACCACGGCGGACGGCAAGTCGACGGCGTTGTCGCTTCCATCCGCGCACTGCCCGAGGTCGCGGAAGCAATGAATGGTCGGGTACCGGTGCTCTTCGACAGCGGGATTCGCAACGCATCGCACATCGTCAAAGCGCTCGCATTGGGGGCCTCCGCCGTACTTGTCGGGCGACCGTATCTGTATGGTCTCGCGATCAACGGAGAGGAAGGGGTGAGAGATGTCCTGCTGAACCTGCTTGCCGAGCTGGACATTACTGCGCGACTATGCGGGATCACGTCGGTTCAAGAGTTGGACGCGAGCTGGGTGCGTGCCATCTAGGCGAGCGACGCGATGTTCACAGGCGCTCCGGGTCGCTCATCCTACGAGCCGGAGCAGCCAGTCGATGAGCTTTCGCGTCTTATCGGTGTAGGGCGGATAAAAGGCCGTGGTGGGTGGCCTTCGCATGCGCTGGCGCATTACGCCACGCTCGTTCGAGAAGGCGAGGAAGCCGGCGTGCCCGTGGCTTCGTCCAATGCCACTCGTCCGCAACCCGCCGAAGGGTAGGTCCGGGTTGACGAAGTGTATGCCGACGTCATTAATGACGACGCCGCCAGAACGCGTTTGTGGAAGAATGGAATCAGCGGTCTCTGCGTCGGCGAAAATGTAGAGCGCCAGTGGGGGCGGCAGCGCGTCGAGTCTCCGCAGCATGTCATCGGTGTCGGCGTAGGTGAGCACTGGGAGCAATGGTCCGAAGATCTCCTCCGACATGATTGGAGAGGTCCATGTAACACGCGTAAGTACCGTGGGTGCCATGTAGTTGTGGTCCCGGTCGCGTTGGCCACCGACCAGAATCCTGGCTCCGTGATCGATAGCGTCGCGAATCAGCCTGTTGATGCGATCGAAATGCCGTCTGTCTACAATCCGCGCGAAGTCCGGTGACGATTCGAGGCTCGCTGTTGAGCTAAGTTCGGCAAGCGCCTGCTGCAGGGAGTTCAGAAGTTTGTCCGCGATCGAATCGTGTACTACGACGAAGTCGGGTGCGACGCAGGCCTGACCGGCGTTGGAGAACTTACCCCATGCGATGGCACGCGCAGCGCCGTCCACGTCAGCGGAAGGCGTCACGATGCCCGGTGATTTCCCCCCAAGCTCGAGTGTAACGGACGAAAGGTGTTCGGCCGCCGCCTTCATTACGATGCTTCCAACACGCGGGCTGCCGGTGAAGAAGACGTGGTCGAACGGAAGACGCAGTAATGCGGCAGCCACGCCCCGGTCTCCTAGTACGACGGCGCACTCGGATTCGTCGAAACAATCACCAACGATGTTCTTGATTACCTGTGCCGTGTGCGGTGTGAACTCAGAAGGCTTTAGGATCGAACAGTTTCCGGCGGCGACTGCGGATACAAGCGGGCCGATCGTCAGGTTCACGGGGTAATTCCAGGGCGAGATAATCAGGGCGACGCCGCGTGGCTGATAGTGGATCTCGGACGCGGTTCCGAAGAGAGGAATCGGCATGCGAACCTTCTTGGGTCGCATCCATCGCTCGAGATGGCGCGCGGCGTGCTTTATCTCCATAAGCACAGGCACGACTTCCGTCAGATCGACTTCCTCGGCACACTTCCGGAAATCGCGACTCATGGCGCTTTTGAGTTCGTCACGACGCTCCATAAGCGACTCGCGCAGCCGAGTCAGCTTTTTCACACGCTCCGCGGCGGTGGATCGGCCCACGGTCCGGCACATAGCTGTCTGTCGCGCAAAAAGATGTTCGAGCAGGTGGTCCGAGGCCTCTACGATCGGCAAAGATGTATCCTGAACGTTCACGATTCTTCCTGGAACTTGCGTCGGGTCAGTCTGCGTGTGGCACGCCGGACCGTCGACTATCGCGGCTGCATACGAATGCCGCCGTCAAGGCGGATGACCTCCCCGTTTAGCATCGGATTCTCGATAATGTGAGCGGCGAGAGCCGCATACTCCTGCGGCCTTCCGAGACGCTGCGGAAACGGCACCTGTTTCTCCAGGGATGCACGAACCTCGTCCGACATTCCCGCCATCATCGGAGTTTCGAATATTCCGGGCGCGATGGTCATGACACGAATGCCGCTGCGCGCAAGGTCTCGTGCAACCGGCAACGTCATCGCGGCGACGCCGCC
>JBFHWK010000167.1:0-7243 GCA_041589075.1 Rhodothermales bacterium | reverse complement strand
TCATCATCTTGCCGGACACGACTTCACGACCCGTACTGAGTGAGTAGAAGTAGACACCGCCCGGCAGCGACGTGGCGTCGATAGCAACGCTGCCCGGCCCCGTGTACCGTAGCTCATCCAACGGCACGGCCACGAGGCGCCCCAACACGTCGTAAAGCACAAGTCGGACGTGACCGGGGGTCGCCAGCCTGAAGTCGACCCTGACCGTTCCGAAGGCCGGGTTCGGATAGACGGATTCGATGGTGATTCGCCGCGCCGCCGGTGCGCCCTCAATGGCGTTTGGAAAGGGTTGAAAACCGGCACGCTCCAGGCCACGCTGCACCGCCTCCACCTGCATGAACGACTGCCAGATCGCGCCCGTGCGGTAATTCTCAATCATGAGGACGATCGGACCCTGATCAATGCCGATGTGGTCGGTCGCAAACCAGTCCCTTGTCGGGTTGAACGCGTCGCGGAAACCGTAACGCGACCAGATCCTGGTCAGGTACGTGTCATACATGTGGCGTAGCGCCGCAAGCGACTCGAGCGGGGTAAACGGAAATGACCCACCCGGAGCCGTCGGCGTGACAGTGCCGTCATCGTTTTGCTCCGGCGGTGCTCCTCTTGCGCGGTATCCATCGGGTCCGTCCGATGCCGTGAATCCCCACACGTTCTCACCATAATCTTTGAAACCGCTCGGATTGGCGATCGCATATGCTCTGTTCGCCAGTGTCGCTCGGCGCGAGTTTTCGAAATAGTCGATGCCGCGCCCACGCATGTATGCATCTTGAATATTGCGAAAGTCGACCCACACGTGTGTGTACTGGTGGCCGAAGAGGGGCGGGAAGACGACAAAGTCGAAACCGTAGTGCCGCTGCCAATTGTACGTACTCGTCCAGGACTGCCACGCTGCCGCATCGACGGGATGCGTGGGTGATCCGAGGGCGAGTATGTACACGATCATGGCCTCATTGTAGCCGCCCCAGTCGTAGGGGATAAACCCTGTCCCCGTCTCCGGTCTCCATCCGTGCGATATGCGCGGTGGTCTAACCTGAGCCCACTTCCAATCGACCCTGTTGTTGATTGAATCCGCCAGGCTGCGAATACGCAGCTCGTCGACGTGATTCTGATCGAAGTACTGCCCGACGTGCAGGACTCCGGCGAGCAGGAGGGCCGTGTCGATCGTAGACAGTTCGGTCGTGCCGGCGCGCTTGCCCGTCTCCATATCGAGGAAATGGTAGTAGAAGCCACGATAGCCGGTGGCATCTGTCTGCGTGCCTTGCGGGCTGCTCCAGAAGAACTCGAGGGTCGTCAGGACGCGCTCGCGCCCCTCATCTCGACTGATCCATCCCCGATCTATGCCGACCGTCAGCGCGGAAAGGCCAAAACCGACTGACGCGATGCTCGACCGCGAAGAACTCGTGTTGCGATCGCGAATCAGTCCGTTGGAGGGATTGGCCTCATACCAGAAGAAGTCGAACGCGGTTTGTTGTACCAGCTCCATGAAAGCCTCGTCCGTCAGTACGGTCGGTGCTGCAGACACCGTGTCGGAACTGCCGCTCTGCCGGTCGGATGTATCAACGGAGCGAATGTAGTAGTAGTACGTGCGACCGTTCTCGACGTCGAAATCGACAAAGTGATTGACGCGAAAGGCGGCAGGGATTGGCTCTACGTACGGACCTTCGCGGCTTTCGGCGCGAGATATCCGATATCCCTTCAGTGCCGGATCGTTGACGGGATCCCAGTGGAGTACGACGGATCGATCGCCTGCCCTGGAGACGGGCCGCTCCGGGACCGCCGGTTGCGCGCCGGCAGCTGTCGCGCCAAAGATCGTCAACGCGAGCAGTGCCGCTAGCGATACACTGTGCGACTCACCGGATACACACCGTTGGCTTTTCGCCACAGACCCCCTCGACAGTCAAACGCCTAGAAAGAGAAACCAAATGTGAACCGCTGTACGTCGCCCACCCGTCCGTAGTCGCTCCATGCATAGTCGATCCTGACGACGTACCTGGATACGTCGTAGGACAGGCCCATCCCTAGGGTTAACCCCGTTTCCGAGTCTTCCTGGAACAGGTTCTGGTAGCCTCCGCGCAGCGCAAACGTGTCCATAAGAATCCATTCTCCACCGAAGCTCACGCTGCTGGTGTTGTCGCTCGGCTGAAAGGCGTCTACGGACAGGCGAACTTCGTTTCGCGCCCCCACGGCAACCGGTACCCCCAGCCCGACACGGAACAGGATCGGCAACGCAAATTCTTCAGTGTGAAGTGCGGCCGGCAGACTGCTGTTATCGCCGAAGCGATCGGGATCCTGATCGTATCGGATCCGAAGGTCGCGTCCGTCATACCTGCCGCGCGACCCGAAGTTGGAGATGCTCGCTCCTAGCGTCGCGCCGAAAGGAAGTTGGTACAGCACGCCGAAGTTCAGGCCGAACGCCGTCAGACTGCTGTGCCAAACGGTCTCTCTGATGTAATTGACCTGCAAGCCGGCCGAGAACCGATCCGTGACCCGACGACCATAGCCGAGGCCGAGAGCGAGGTCCTGCACCGTGAAGCGCTCTCCCGTACCCAGAGGCTGCTCCACGGTGCGAACATCCATCTCACCAGAGTTGAGTGAGGTGACGGCAAGGTGAAGAGTATTCGTTTCACCAATCCGAACGGCTACGGCGGCATAGTTGTAGCTGATGTTGGCCAGCCACTGACCGTATGTGAACTGGGCGTCCGATTTCTCGAGGCTTCCAAGCGCGGCGGGGTTGTAGAACGCTGCGGTCACTTCGCGTGAGGTCGAGACACCGGCGTTCCCCATCGCTGCAAGACGCGCACTCGGCTCGATGAGCAGGAACTGTCCGACAGTTGTGCCTGTCTTGCTCTGAGCCGATGCGGTCGCCGTGATCAACAGAGTTACGACGATCCATGCGGCTCGCCGCACTCGAATACGAAGATCCATGGGCGGGCTGCCCCGTCCGTCCGTCGCCGCGATGCATGTGTGCAGACAGTCGAAGTTCGTCATTTGATTATCGCAAACTTGCCGACGAAATCTTCGACACCGTCGGCATCGACGTGAAAGATGTAGAGTCCCGGTGCGACCTCCAGGTTGTCCTTCGACCGCAGATCCCAGGGCACCATCCCGGTCATCGACCCGTCGTGACGCAGCGTCTGGACGAGCTCGCCTCGCAGGGTGTAAATCCGTATGGTGGCGTCAGCCGGGATCGAACGAAATTCCATCCGTCGTACGCCGCGTCCTGCGACGGCGAACCGCTCCGGTTCAAAGCTAGCAGACGACACGTATGGATTCGGGACGACATATGGCCGCTCGACGGCGTACTGCTCACGCTCGAGCGATGGATCAATCGATTGGCCGCGTACGGTAAACGTAAACTGGTCGGCTACGCCGAACGGCTTGTTAAGGGTCAGCGTGTAGACGTCGCCGGCCCCAGGGGAAATGACCGTGCTTGGGGTCTTGGTCGCATCTATCTCGATCCTCCAGGCGGGCCGCTGCCTGGTCGAGGTTTCATTATCACGAACGAGCACCTCGATATACTCGCCGGCCGCGCTCAGCGACCGGTCACCGTCTACGTCGCGGAAACGGAAGTCGAACCGCCGCCCTGAATTTTCACTTTCGATCATGAAGTGTGCGGGCGTGGCGGGTGCACCGATTGCGACCAGCGACGTGTCCAGCGGCCCGTCGGCGAACGTAACGACGATGTTTTCAGGGAAGCCCGGCCTGCGCAGATTGACATCGAGGGGCGACGAATACCGGGCCTTGAAAACCGCGTTGGTGTTACCCGTTGTACCGAAACCCGACCGTACCGTGTCCACTTCCACCTGCTTGCGTGTCGCAATAATCGGAAGGATTCCTCCCCCAACCGGACCCTCACCGGCGCCGTCCAGATCTAGTCCGACGTCGAATAGGACTTCGCCGGCGGTAACGTCCGTGAGACTGTATGACAGCGCACGAACACTGTCGGCGAGTCCGTCGAAGTCAATTCTGAATATGTGGCCGTCCGGCACGAGAGCCGGGTTGACCACACGTGCGCCGACGCTCCCCGTGCCGTCGCCCGCGATATGCTCGAGTGTCTCAAGATCAACAACGGCCGATCTGAAACCCGGTACCGGAGGATTGGGGCGCACCTCGACGGTGTTTCTCGGCAGGATAGTACCGCCCCGCGGAGTGCGCGAAATGGTGATGGCGTTCTCTGAAGGGAAGAAGTTGAATTCTTTCGAGCCGCGGTCGTACGCCGTAACCGCGTAGTAGTACGTCTGGCCGTTGGTGACGGTCGAATCCGTGTACGTGTGGGTGATGCCGGTGTCTTCGCCGAGCCAGTAGGCGACGCCCTGTACGACGATATCCGAAAACCCTCTTACGTCGTTGTCGAGGTCGTACTGAGCGAGGGGCTTACCGTTGCCGAAAGGTCCGGTGCCCCGTGCGTTCGTGATGACTTGCGGGTCAAGGAAGTTTGGATCCGTAGATCGGTAAATGCGATATCCCTCGAAATCATTTCGGTTTGTTACCGGATCGACCGATCGTTCCGCCTTGTTGTCCCACGTCAGTGTCACGAATCCGTCCCCGGCATGTGCTTGGACCGTCGGCAGGGGAGGTGGGGTTGCGAACTGATAGTTCGCATTGTAGATGGACTGCACGACGTCGACTGTCGACTCCAGCTCGGTAAGATCCTGCCCGAACGCAAGTGCCAGACTGAATCGCTCACGTCGACCCTTCTCGAGCGGGAACGGTCCGGATGCAAAGAGGAAGCCGATGTTGTAGTCGAGGACCAGCGGCTGGTCGAAACGCACATTCGGATCCGGACTTGTGAACTGGTCGTACAGCCGTCGCGGCCACTCACGTTCGTTCATGAAGAAGACGATGTTGTCCGTCTCCGAGCTTGGTGCTCCGGCACCTGCCCTGATTCGGTTCATCTTGAAGCCCGTGAGACCGATCATGTCGGACTCGTTGATGTCGGTTCGGTCGAAGTTGGGTTCGCCGAAGGTCGGCATGCCGTCGCGCTCGCCGGTGTCTGCAGGGTTGTCGTCATTTTCGAAGATGCCGTCGGCGCCGGTGTCACTGAACTCCGCTACCCAGTCCATGTCCTCATCGCCCGTCCACCAGACGCCTGCGATGTAGGCGGGACGTTCCTCGAGGGGTCCATATTCGCGCTCGAAATCAACCAGCCCGTAGGACGACATCACGGCGGCGCGGATGGCATCCTGGCCCTCTATGCGCTCGCCCGCTCCACCGTCACGCCGCTCGTCAACGATGCCGTCCATGTCATCGTCGAGTCCGTTGAACGGGTTGCCGGGCGTCTCGAGGTACGCGTAACCGAGGTAGCCGGTCTCCGCACAATTCGAGCTAAGGCTCACGCCGTGCCCGCCCTTGTCCCAGGTGTAGACGAGGTTCAGCCCGAAGCTCCGGTCGTAGAAAGCGTTGTCGTCATCCGATTCGGGCGTGCCGTCGCAGGAAACAGCCGAGCCCCCGACTCCCGAGTCCATGTAAAGCCCGAAGATGATGTCGTCGTAGTCCGTCGTGCCTTCGTTGACGATGTCGTAATGCCAGAAGATCACGTTCTGAGCCTGCGGGTTCGACCACTGGAAACCACGCACCTCAACTCGCAACCCAAGTCCCCTTCGTGTGCGGTCGCGGGAGTCCGGGAAGAAATTCCACGCGTCGTAGAAATTGTCGTCCATCACGAAGAACGATTCCTGGTCCGCGTTCGGACGCTTGCCAAAGAATCCGTTCCACGAGTTGCACCATCCGGGATCGTCGGGATCGGTGACCTTGTCAATCCAGCATTTCTCGGGCGCGATGCCCGACCGCGGCCGACCATCGGCGTCGACCGCGCCGGGCCACGTTCTGGGATCGTTGCTGATAGCGATAGCGCGTCCCTTGTTGATGCCGGGATCGGGTTCGGTATATCCCGGCCGTGGCTCGAAACGCATCACGCGGCCCGAAAACGGACTGCTGGCCTGCCGCTCGCGATAGCCGGTCTCCATTATTTCAGCAACGCGCCCATTCTCCTGCGTGATGCGGGCAAGAACAAAAGGTGTGATGCCGTCCGTGTAGTTCAGTCCGCTCCCTTTGGGCACCTCCGCCGAGTGGAAGACGCTCAGATCAGGGTTCACCTCAAAATCGCCGACCATGCCGTAGTTGAAGAAGACGGTCCTTATGCGATTGGCGTCGTGAACCCCCTCACGCTCGAAGTCGATTTTGCCTCTGAGCTCCGGAGGTACGACCGGCTCCAAGTCCTGCCCGAGAACGGGAGCTGCCGCGGCCGCGAGCACAAGGAGAAGTATCGTGCGCTTACATCGCATGAGTTTACTTCGAGATAGCACCGCGCAGCGAGATTCCAACTTCGATACGGCGCGGTTCACTCAGCCGTGCGGGATTCGGGTTACGTTGCTGCGCCGGGATGAGGGTGTAGAACGGACTACCCGTATCGGCGAACACGAAGCCGTTCGAAAAATGCTGATCGAACAGGTTGAAGACTCGCCCGAAAATGGTCCACGTGATGCCGCCGGCCCGAAAGAACTTCTCCGCACGAACGTCTACTCTCGTGTAATCGGGCTTTCGGCCGGAGTTGGCCTCGAGGTCCGCGCCAAAACCGGTACTAATGGACGGCGTATACGGCTGGCCGCTTGCAAATCGAACGATGGCAGTCACCGTGAAGTTGTCCCGCTCGTGCCAGACGATCGTTCCGTTGAGCGTGTGACGCTGGTCCCAGTTGAACGGAACCTGCCGCGGTCGCGGATCCTCACCGGCAGCGGCACGGTTTGCCGTTTCTCGCGGATCACTGGCGTTGCCAATGGCCGACTGCAACGTGTAGTCAATCGACGTGCTCACGGGTCCGATACGCCGCTGATCCAGCGCAAGCGTGAAACCCCTGACACCACCGAAGTCGATGTTCGTCAGTCTTGCGTACTCGGCCGCCGTGTACGTCTGCACGAACTCCACGCCGAGCAGGTCGCGAATGTCCTTATAGAAGAGACTGAGGTCGAGCCCGAGGAAATCCGTGATCTCCGACTTGAACCCGAACTCATACTGAGTCGTGAACTCGGGCCTCAGATCCGGGTTGCCGAGTACTCCAAAGCTCACGGCACCGGCCTGTAGATCTTCGAGAACACTATAGTCAGCGTTGGAAAACATCTGGCCAAGACCCGGCATCTGGTAAAAATGGCCGTAAGAGAAGAACACGGAAGCTCGATCCAGGATCGGAAAAGACACGCCGAGTCGGGGCGCCGGCGACAGCTTTTTGGATGTCCGCTTCGGTATC
>JBFHWK010000166.1:0-7276 GCA_041589075.1 Rhodothermales bacterium | reverse complement strand
TTCGATCTCATGAATCCGGTCGATGTCGAAGCGGGCCTTTTCGTACAGCGTGTCGACGTCGGCTCCGGGTATCACACCAAGCTCGGCCCACGCCGCACACGCCGCAAGCTCAACCTCGAGCCACGCGTCGAACTGCGCCTGCTCACTCCAGAGCGACTTCATTTCCGGACGAGAATAGCGATCTATCATTTCAGTCAGGTCAAGCCAACGTCTACATGGTGTCTCGGCGGTCGCGGAGGGTCTTATACAGAAGAGCGCGCGCGCGAAAGATGTGCGCCTTGACCGTGCCGAGCGGAAGATCCAGTTCACGCGCGATCTCTTCGTACGACTTCTCCTGCTGATGCCGCATCACGATAACGCGGTGGTACTTGGGTGGCAGTGAGTCAATCGCACTCAGAAGAATCTCCTTGCGCTGGTCTTCGACGATGTGTCGGTCGGGACGATACGTCGTATCCGGAAGCTCGTACTCGATGTCGCCATCGCGCGCCGAGATCGGCTTGTCGATCGAAAGGGTGGGCAGCTTCTTCTTTCGCAGGTAATCGATCGTGTGATTGGTCGCGATCTTGTACAGCCATGTCGAGAAAGCGAACTCAGATGAATACGATGACAGGGCGGTGAAAGCCTTGATGAAGCACTCCTGAACCAGATCGTCTACTTCACCCTTTTCTCGCACCATGCGACTGATGTGGCGGTGAAGCGCCATCCGGTATTTCTCGAGGAGTTCGCCGTATGCACTTTCGCTTCCAGCGAGTGCCTCTTCGACGAGCACACGGTCGCGTTCGCTGGACACGGATGGGTTGTTTGCCGGCTCGTCAGGCATCAGATTTCGAGAAGCGGAGCGCGCATCAGGAAACTTGTAAAGATAGGCAAATCGGCTGTGCTCCGAGATCCGATTCCTCGATCGCGATGCGGATGCGCCAAGATCGTGGCTTGGCGCAACGGCGGGCTCGGTTCGTCGCATGTGTCGGCACCGAATTTGCAGACCTTAACGTTATATTCACTGGGTGCCCGCCGCGTTGCGCCGGCGGATCCCGTCTCCGTCCTCACGAAACAAAGTCCAGATGCTTACAAAACGAACGAATTTCCCGCTCGCATGCTGCGCATGCCTGACTGCGGGCCTCATCCTCTGGGGCTGCGACTCCGCGTCGGTCGGACCCGCGGATCAAAACCTGAGTCTCGAAACCGATCTACAAAACGGCGACACCATCCCCGGGCAGTACATCGTGGTCGTCGACGAAGTAGCAGGCAAGGCCCCTCAGGAGGTCGTCGAAGAGCTCCTTCGCGCGGAAGATGTCGAGCTCCTGCATCGGTACGGAACGGCGCTGCACGGTTTCGCCGCGAAGATGTCCGCGCAGGAAGCCTCGAGACTCGATGACGACCCTCGGGTCAGACGGGTCGAACCCGACCGATTCATTACGCTGGGATTGTGCGAACGGAAGCCTGATCACCCCAAGTGCGGTGGCGGGGAGGAACCGCCCAGTCCGACGCAGACAACTCCGTGGGGTATCACACGAGTAAACGGCGGTGGGTCGAGTAATGGCGTAGCCTGGGTTATCGACACGGGAATTGATCTCGATCATCCGGACCTGAACGTTGACGCGAGCAGGGGCTTCAGTGCATTTACGAAGGGGAAAGACGCAAAGCTGGACGACGGAAACGGTCATGGCTCGCACGTCGCCGGAACCATTGCTGCCGTGGACAACACGATTGGGGTAATCGGCGTCGCGGCGGGCGCGGCCGTCATCCCGGTCAAGGTGCTCAGCTCGTCCGGCTCTGGCAGTTATTCGGGTGTCATTGCCGGCGTTGATCACGTTGCCGCCAACGGAAACGCGGGCGACGTTGCCAACATGAGCCTCGGCGGTCCGGCGTCTGCGTCTGTGGATGACGCGGTCGTGGCGGCGGCTTCGACGGGAATCCGTTTCGTGCTGGCCGCCGGTAACGACAGCGACCACGCCAACAACCATTCTCCGGCACGTGCGAGCGGAAACAATATCTACACGATATCCGCTGTCGACAGCGGTGACAACTTCGCGTGGTTTTCCAACTACGGTAACCCGCCGGTTGATTACGCTGCGCCCGGCGTCAGCGTGTACTCAACGTACAGAGGCGGTGGTTACAACACCCTGAGCGGTACGTCGATGGCCGCGCCGCACGTGGCCGGGATCCTGCTGCTGGGGACGATCAAGAACGGAGGAACGGCCAACAACGACCCCGACGGCAACGATGATGTGATTGCCATCCAGTGAGTTCGGTATTAACCGATACGAGAAAGGCCCGCGAGCATCTGCTCACGGGCCTTTTTTTCTTCCGAGGTTCCGCGACAGCTGCCGCGTCGCGCCTATTTGACGAAGAGGATCTCCGTGTACGTCGGCAACGGCCACGTGTCGTGTGGCACGACCCGCTCGAGCTGGTCCGCTGCCTCGCGGACCGCGTTCATCGCGGGGATCATCTTGTCACGTGCGTACTTGCCGTGTGACAGCGCATCGGTGCCGCCGATGTGGGCCGCCGCCTTTTCAAGCTTGCCGAGTGCGGTATGCAGCTTATCAACGAGGGCGCCCAGCGACTTGGCCGTCTTCTGCACACCGTCGAGTTTGAGACCCGCCGCTTTGCCGGAAGCCAGTGTCGACGTCAGCTCAGCGAGATAGTCGACGGCTGCCGGCAGGATCATCGTCCGGCCCATCGTCAGCATGGTTTCCGCCTCGATGTTGACGTTGGTTACGTACTGCTCAATCCACGTCTCGTACCGGCTGTGCAGCTCCGTCTTGTCAAGAACGCCGTACTTCTTGAACAGCGCGACGTTTTTGTTTTCGACGAGTGTGGCGAGCGCTTCGACCGTCGTCCGCAGGTTCAGCAGGCCCCGCTTTTCGGCCTCGGCGTGCCACTCCGGCGAGTAGTTGTCGCCATCGAAGATGATCGACTTGCACTCCTTGATAACGGCACTGATCTCCGCGGCAACCGCGCGGTCGAAGGCCTCTCGTGTCTTCTTCTTTCCCTCGAGTTTCTTCTCGATCTTGTCCGACATGATGTCGATTGACTCGGCAACGATCAGATTGAGCACCACATTGGGCGTGGAGACCGTTTGCGAGGAGCCGACGGCCCGGAACTCGAACTTGTTACCGGTGAAGGCGAACGGCGAGGTCCTGTTGCGATCGCCCGCGTGACGGGGCAGGTGCGGCAGTGCGCTCACGCCGAGACCGAGCAGCCCGCCATGCTTGCTGGTCTTCGCCAACCCTTTCACGATCTGCTTGAATATGTCCTCTAGCTGCTCGCCGAGGAAGACGCTCATGATCGCCGGTGGAGCCTCGTTGGCCCCCAAGCGGTGATCGTTCCCCGCCGAGGCCACCGACGCGCGGAGCAAGTCCTGATGCTTGTATACGGCGCGAATCACGGCGGCGCAGAAGAAGAGAAACTGCTCGTTCTCGTGCGGCGTGTCACCCGGATCCAGCAGATTCATGCCGGTGTCCGTTCCAATCGACCAGTTGTTGTGCTTGCCCGAACCGTTGATACCGGCGAACGGTTTTTCGTGCAGGAGGCACACCAGACCGTACTTGCGCGCGACGCGCTGCAGCGTCAACATCGTGAGCTGCTGATGGTCGGTGGCGATGTTTGCGGACTCGAAAATCGGCGCGATCTCGTACTGGCTCGGCGCGACTTCGTTGTGCCGCGTCTTGACCGGGACGGCGAGACGGTACAGCTCCTTCTCCGTCTCGAGCATACACGAGAGAACGCGGTCCGGTATCGAACCGAAGTAGTGATCGTCGAGCTCCTGCCCCTTGGGTGGTTTCGCACCGAAGAGCGTACGACCTGTGTTGATCAGGTCGGGGCGCCGATAAAAGTATTCCTCATCCACGAGGAAGTACTCCTGCTCATTGCCGACAGTGGTCGTGACGCGATGTACGCCCTTCACGCCAAACAGCTTCAGAGCGCGCCGAGCCGCCTTGTCGATGGCCTCCATCGAACGCAGCAGCGGAATCTTATGATCGAGGGCCTCACCGGTCCACGACGCAAATGCCGTGGGAATGGCGAGGTACGACCCGTTCTGATTCTCGATGACAAACGCCGGCGAGGTCGGATCCCACGCCGTGTAACCGCGCGCCTCAAACGTGGCGCGGACGCCACCGCTCGGGAAACTCGATGCGTCCGGTTCACCCTGGATGAGATCCTTCCCGGAAAACTGTGCGATGGCACCGCCTCCCTTGTTCGGAGTGATGAAGCTGTCGTGCTTTTCGGCCGTCGAGCCGGTCAACGGTTGGAACCAGTGCGTGAAGTGCGACACGCCACGCTCCACCGCCCATTCCTTCATCGCCATGGCAACAGTGTCGGCGATTCCCGCATCGATGGGTTTGCCCTTTTCGATCGTCGCCAGGATGCTCTGAAACACCGTCTTTGGAAGGCGGCTCTTCATCTCCTCCAGTCCGAAAGTGTTCTCGCCAAAGATGCGCTCGATGTCCATCGCCGGCGCGGTACTCTTGCCGTTGGCCACGTACTTAGTTGCCGCAACGACGTTGTAATCGCTTTGCTTGCTCATGAATTGTGTGAGATGTTGGGGTACGGAGTTTTGTGATTTTGCCGGAGCTTCCGGCGTCAGAGTCTAGAGCGTCATTGCCTCCACCGGCAGGAAACTGGTCTCCTTGAGCGTCGACAGGACGATGCTCGTCGTCGTTCCCACGACTCCGGAGACTGCCTGGAGTCGCGACAACAGAGCTTCCAGAGTCGTCGTGTTTTTCGTTCTGATCTTCAGGATGTGCGACCCTTCACCCGTTATCGAGTGCAATTCCTGCACCTCGTTCATTCGCGTGACCGCCTTGACGAACCCGGGGTAGTTCTCTGATCCATCGATTCGGACACGGACGAATGCGGTTATGTCGATATGGAGCCGCTTTGGGTCGAGCCGCGCGGAGTACGCCGTCACGACGCCACGCTCCGAGAGCTTCCGCATGCGGTCACTGACCGTCGGCACCGACAGTCCGACTTCCTCGGCGATACGGCTCCGCTTGATGCGGCCGTTCTCCTGGAGCAGCTCCAGGATACGCACGTCGGTATCGTCGATGCGCTCCATCTAATAAAGCTAGGCCTTACCTAAAGATTTTTGGTATATACACGAGAAAATTATCGTGATTACGGTTCCATAGCAACCTTCTACCTAAAAAATTTAAATTTGGACCCATTACGACCGCACCACGGCGGATTCTCACTCGGGATCCGGTGTCGCCGGGATCAGGGGGGCTGGGAAATGGAATTCGATGGACAGACGGCGACCGCTAAAGCTCGGCCCGGCCCGTCATCCCGCGCTCAGGCCACCCATGCGCAGGATGATGTCCCACTCTTTCTTCGTCACCGGCTGCACCGACAGGCGCGAGTTGTTGACCAGCTTCATGTTCTGCAAGCCCCGAGTGTCCTTGATCTCGTGGAGCGAGACGGGGCTCTTCAGCTTCTTGTCCGCTTTGATGTCCACCATGTACCAGCGCGGGTTGTCGGGGGTGCTTTTGGGGTCGGGATGCGCGGAATCCGGATCCCAGGCGGTGTGGTCTGGATAGCCGTCGCGTACGACGACAGCCGTTCCGACGACGCAGCTCGGTTTTGCGTTGGAATGATAGAAGAGTACGCGGTCGCCGACTTTGATCTGATCGCGGAGGATGTTGCGGGCCTGATAGTTGCGGACACCGTCCCAAAACGTGGTCTTCTTTTTTTCCTTGAGCAGATCCGAAAACGAGTACGTTTCCGGCTCGGATTTCATCAGCCAGTATTTCATGCGCGACGTGCTTCGGGTGGTCTGGGTGAAATGCGTTCCAGCGAAGATACGAGCGCCCAGGCCGGCGTCTAGCGATTGTTTGCGACTTCGTTATGCCAGGCCCACGCGATCAGTTCGGCGCGCGTGCGCACGTCGATCTTGGCCTTGATGCGGTCCAGGTGATTCTTGACCGTATGGCGGGAAATAAACAGGGTGTCGCCCACTTCCTCGTTGTCCAGACCGTCGGCTACGAGTCTGAGCACTTCCATCTCACGCTCGGTCAGGCTTTCGCGGCGGGCACCCATTTTGACGGCGCGGCGCCGGACGAGATCGGTAGCCAGGCGCGGGCTGATCCACACTTCATCTTCGTACACGATGCCGCGAAGTGCATCCACGATCATCTCAGCGTCCGCCTCTTCTTTCATCAGATAGCCCGAGGCGCCGGTGTCGAGCAGGCCGTAGACGTACTCCGGTTCGTCGTAAGCGCTGAGTGCGAGGATCTTCACCGGCATGTCCTCGGCCCGAACCCGCCGGGCCACTTCCGTGCCCGTCATTCTGGGCATCTCGATATCGAGCACGAGCACATCGGGGCTGAGCTGACGAGCGAGGGCATAAGCCTGGTTGCCATCGGCAGCTTCCCCCACGACCTCTACGTCGTCGACCTGTGCAAGGGCCGCTTTCAGACCTCTCCTGGTCAGATGGTGATCATCTGCGATAACGATGCGCATGCGGTGACAGCCGGCTTCCGCACGGCTGAAGAAATGAGCCTATACCATGCTGTCGATGAAGAGCGGCGTCCCTTCCGGGAGATCGACCGGCACGAGGGCAATAATACGAGTTCCCCTCTTTACGGTCGAATCGATGTGCAAAGTTCCTCCTACGGACTCAGCCCGCTGCAGCATGCCGGACAGCCCGAAGTGCCCCCGCTCCTCGAGTCTCGAGAGACGCGAAGCCCGCTTGAATCCGCGGCCGTCGTCACTCACGACAAGTCGCACCTCCCCGCCAAGTTCGGCGAGTTCGACGGTGACCGCGCGGGCGTCTGCATGTTTTTCGATGTTGTTGAGCGCTTCCTGCAGGATGCGGTACAGCGCTAGCCGCGTCTCCTGGCCGAGGCCGTCAGCGCCCATCGAGAGGTCGTGTGAGATTTCGATATCAGGATTACGCAACTGGAAAGACCTGCAGCACGATTCGACGGCCTTCTCCAACCCGAAGTGCACGAGCACGGGAGGTTTCAGGTCCGAGCAAATATTTCGAAGGTCGCCGGCCACATCGCGCAGCGTACTCTCGAGCTCCGAGATGTCGCGGTCGAGGAGGTCGCGATACTCTTCTCGCGCGAGCCTTGCCAGCTGCGAACGCAGGATGCGCTGCACATCCTGAACGGGTCCGTCGTGTAGCTCCGATGCAAGGTGGCTGCGTTCCGCTTCGCGAATGCGCATCATGCGTATTCGGGACGCGATGAGCTCGTCGCGTTCCTTCTTGATGCGCCAGGTTGAGAGGCGTACGGCAATCAGGACAATGAACCCGATGAGTAGCCCGAAGACGAGC
>JBFHWK010000165.1:0-7277 GCA_041589075.1 Rhodothermales bacterium | reverse complement strand
GGTCGGCAACATCCGGCCGCGCGTATTTCTGGAGGTGTTCAACTTGCTCGACACGCGCAATGTGCAGACCGTTTTTGACGACACGGGCGAGCCCGACGTAACGATTGACCAGTTGCGAACCGGTGCCTTCGACGCCGGCTTTTACGTCAGGCCCGATCACTATCGCGAACCCAGGCGAATTCAACTCGGCGTCGAGTTCCGCTTCTAGACCACACAACTATTGCAGATGAAGGCAGCGGCTCTCAGAATGGGATACTTGATGGTTCGTAGTATGAGATTGGCGGGTTGTCTCGCGACGGGCCTCGTTGTGTCTGTGCTCGGCGGCGGCGCGGTCTACGCACAGGGCGTTATCGATCGAGATCACGTGCCGAGCACGGAGCGCGTCGATCCGTTCGAGAGACGCAGCGATAACATCGACGGGAACAACGTCCGGGCCTCGATTACGAACTGGGGTCAGACGGCAAACGCGAATACCCCGGCCGACTTCTGGTACGAGTGGCCCAAAAACACGGGCCGCCGCTACGTCGCACTGACACAGTTATGGGTAGGCACACAAACGACCGGGATGAATGGCGACACGCTCTACATCGTAGACGTCTCGGACTTCAGGGCCAATCCAGTCGACGAGAACATCTCCTGGACCTTTGAGCCTATTCGTGGTTACGTCAATCCGGCGGGCGCTGCCTTCGGTATCGCGCAGTCGGACGAGACTACCTCTTGGCCGCCGTTCTGGCCGGACAAACTCGATGACGCCGGCGACCCAGGTTGGTCCGGTGCATGGAATGGCTTTTTTGGGAAGGACTCGTTCAACGCGGACCAGGAGTTCTTCTACAAGCTCGGGGACGACCAGTACAATCGCTACACCACATACTTCCCGGATTCAACCGACCTCACGCGGAAGGGCATGGGGCTCGTGGCAGAGGTGCGCACGCTGGCCTGGAGCCAGATCCTGATCGACGACGTCATCTTTCACATTCATGGTGTTAAGAATGACGGGACGCAAGACCTCTCAAAGGTCGGCATGTCGATGTGGCTCGCCGACTGTGTGGGAGGAGACTGCGGCGATGATGTCCCCTTCTTCGACCTACTCGAAGACGTCGCGTTCATGACCGACCGCGACGGCATCGGCGATCAGTTCTTCGGGTCCGATCGAGTTGGAGTAGCGACGTTTGCGTTCCTGGAATCGCCGGGCAATGCCCTCGATCGAATTGACAACGACGCCGATGGGTCGACCGCACCCGAGTGCGCGGCTGCGATCGGCGAGTGCAATAGCCCGATCGTGCCGGAGGCATTTCTGGCAGGCGAGAACATCACGAACGCCAGAGACGACAACGGAAACGGGCTGATAGACGAGAACCGCACACACACCCCGTTTGTCGGGGAGCAGGCCGTGAACATCGGCGTCGGTTATGCGGATTTCATTGACAACGACGGCGACGGCGAAGAGGGCAGCCCGACGGTTTCGCCCGAGATGATAGCGGCGTCCAGCGGAGATATATGGCAGCGCTGGCCGCCGAACCCCGGTTCGGATCCGGTCAGCACGAGCCTGGCGGGCCGACCGATCGTTCACCTCGTCGGACTTGGTGACGATGACTTGGGCAGCCGGTTCAAGGATGGCATTGACAACGATGACTCACATGTCACGCCTTCGGCCGCTTATCCGTATTTGAGCGAGCCGGGCTCGCCGGTTGTGACACAGGCGATGGTTGACCAGGCCGCGACTGATCCATATCGGCGCTACCGGGTTCCGGGGCGCAACATAATCCTCTATGGCCTCGGCGCCGAGGACCTCGGGAAAGCGTATCGCGACGGTGTCGACAACGACAGTGACGGAGCCATCGACGAAGGCATCGACGAGGGCATCGACGAGATGATCGACGAAAGCCGCGCCGACGGCATCGACAACGATGGCGACTGGAATCCCCTCCAGGACGATACGGGACTTGACGGCGTTGCCTTCAACGGAGATCCCGGTGACTCGGACGGACAGCCGACATCGGGTGCCGGAACCAACTTCCCCGGTGAGCGCAACATCGACGTGACCGACATATCGGAATCGGATCAGATCGGCATTACCAACGTCCAGATCTTCCCGGCTTTCTCGCTCAACTTCAACGCCCAGTCCGACCGATTCATCTTCCGGTCTTTCATGCTTCCGGGCGACTTTGACGAGAACATTCCGGAGCCCGGAGAGAGCGACATCGTTGTGACCAGTGCGCTGTTCCCGCTGGCCGCCGGCCAGACCGAACGCATTTCGCTGGCGGTCGTCATGGGCAACTCACAGGAGGACGCCCTGCAATCACGTGACTACGCTCTGGAAGCCTACCTCGAAGACTACCAGTTCGCGCAGGCTCCGGTTACGCCGACCGTTCGTGCCGTCGCCGGCGACGGCAGAGTGACCCTTTATTGGGATAGCGCTGCCGAGGAATCGTTCGATCAGTTCCTGGATGGCCTGGGCCTGAATCCCCGCGACTTCGAGGGGTACCGCGTCTACCGCTCTACGGATCCGGCCTTCCTCGATCCGAAGGTGATCACCGACGGGTTTGGTAATACCCTGCTCAGAAAGCCGATCGCCCAGTTCGATCTCATCAACGGCGTCGAGGGTTTCCATCCCGTAGACATCAACGGCATCAAGTTCTACCTCGGCAACAACCGGCGTGACCCGGGCGAGGCCTCGAACGGGCTCTCCCACGTGTTCGTGGACTCGACGGCGATAAACGGCATCACTTATTTCTACGCCGTTACGGCGTACGATTTCGGCGCGGCGACAGCCAACATTCCGCCCACGGAGACGCCGATACGCATTCAGCGCCAACCGGACGGAACGATCACGACGGGCCGAAACGTAGTCGAGATCACGCCCGCTGCCCCGGTCGCCGGTTTTCAGCGTGCCGATCTTCAGGAGCTGCGACGAATTCGCGGCGGCACGAGCAGTCGCATCCTCTATGAGATCGTCGATCCCACGGTCATCAAGGACGAGCACGTCTACCAGATCACTTTCGAGGACACGCTCATACTGGCGTCGCGGCCGTCCCTGCCCGACACCCTGACCACCAAGAACTTCTCCTTGATAGACGTAACAGCAGGCAATACCGTCATCACGCGGTCGAGTACTTTCAAACCCGGACGTGAATTCCCCAACCTTGACGACAACGGAGACCCACTGGGATTCTCACTTGAATTCGTCCTGGAGCCGTTCATCGTGCTCAACTCGTCGGAGTCCGGCTGGAACAACGAGCAAGTGTTTCCGATCACGTTGGATCCGTACGTTTCAGCCGGCTTCATAAAAGGATTGCGAAATCCAGCCGACTACCGAATCAAGGTTGTCGGACCGGGCCAGGGACAGTCTATCGAGCTCGAGGCGCGCCGCCGGTTCACGCTTCCGTCGCGACCCACGAACATTGAGGTCTTCCGTGTTTTTCCCGACGGAACCGAAGTGCCGGTAGAGTATGCATACTGGGACCTGACCGGGCCGGACTTCATCTCGCCGCTGTCAACCGAGCCCGCTACCTTCTCGGCGGACCCTTCCAGGGGCGAGAGTGATATCATCATCTTGCGCGAACCGAAAGTCGGAGATCCAGGCGGAACTCCGATCATAACGTGGCGCGTCGGGCTGAACTTTGTTTTCCGCGACCGCCAGAATCCCCAGGAGGGCGATGTCGTGGATATTCGAACGCGCAAGCCGTTCCTGTCGACGGATGCGTTTGAGTTCACGGCTCGCGGTCCATCGGTGGATTCGGACGCCGCGAGAGATCAACTTGACAACATCCGCGTCGTGCCGAATCCGTACGTGGCCACGAATCGGTTCGAAGGTCTCAACCCGTTCTCGACGGGCCGTGGTCCGCGTGCGATCAAGTTCACGCGCGTGCCACCGGAGTGCACGATTCGCATCTACACTGTGAGCGGCCGGCTCGTTCGAGTACTGCGTCATGACACGGGGTCTAACGAGACGCTGACACCGGAGACTCTCCTGAACGGCACGGTGACGTGGGACCTCGAGAGCGACGAGGGTCTTGCCGTGTCGTACGGGGTGTACTTATACCATCTCGACGCGCCTGGAATCGGTGAGAAGACGGGAACGTTCGCCATCATCAAGTAGACGAAGTCGCAGCGAGTGATAGACCGAGGTAACCCAGCCATGAAAAAGGAAACGATCCGTGCGGGCCTTGTAGTCTTTGCGAGCGTGCTGGTCTGGAGCAGCGGTGTTACTGCACGAGCTCAGCAAAACACTTTCGACACGACGACGCGAACGGTTACCAAGCGAGGGACGACGGCGGCGGAGTTTCTCAATATCCCGGTGGGCGCCCGCGCGACTGCGATGGGCAACGCTTCGGCGGCGCTCGTCAACGACGCAACGTCGATCTACTGGAACGCGTCCGGTCTTGCATCGCTGTCCGACGTGACGTTTGTAGCGGAGATTGCCGAGTGGCTAGCGGGGGTCGATTTCAATTTCGTCGCCGTTGCGGCACCCACGTCGATGGGCACGTTCGGAATCGGCATCACGTCCATGCGGGTTCCCGAGATGGAGGTGACGACCGTCGAGCAGCAGGACGGTACCGGAGAGACCTTCACAGCCGGTTCGTACGCGCTGGCATTCTCGTACGGCCGGGCGCTGACCGACCGCTTTTCGATCGGCGGATCCGTCAAGATTGTGAATGAGCGGATCTGGAACTCCTCGGCCGGCGGCGTGGCTTTCGACATCGGTACTCAGTTCGTCACCCCCTTCAACGGGATTAGGTTGGGCGCATCCATTTCGAACTTCGGAACCAAGATGCGCATCGGGGGCGACGATCTGCTCACCAGAGTGGATATCGATCCGAACAATAGTGGAAACAACGAAAGTAATCGGGCCCTACTCAAGACCGACGCGTACGATTTACCGCTGACGATGCGGATCGGAGTGGCGGGCGATGTCTTTGCAGCCGCGGGGAACCGGCTGACCTTGGCGGTTGAGGCCATCAACCCGAACAACAGCGAGCAATACCTGAACCTGGGGGCGGAAATAGGCTTGATGGGAGATCTGGTGATGCTCCGCGGTGGCTACAGCGAGGTCCTGCTTGACGACAGCGTGAACAGCTTCACTCTCGGCGCGGGCCTCCGATACCGTTTTGCTCCCCTGAATTTTGCTGTAGATTACGCATTCGAGAAGCACGACTTCTTCTCAGACGTCAACCGCTTCACCGTTGCACTTCAGTTTTGACAAGCTGAGACCCCGTAGATTTTCGACCATACTTAATCCAATTCACACAAGAGGAGATTCACATGCACACTTGTACGAGCATCGGGCGATGGCTCGGCGTGGTGCTGCTGGCGGCGGCATTCGTGGGCACGGCCCACGCGCAGCGCACCGTCACGCTGACGCTGAACTCAGCCACGATCCCGGATACGACTAAGCCTACGAGCTTCATGGAAGTGCGTGGTGCCGTTGATCAAGGTGGAGGCGCCGGTTTTGAAGCGCCATTCACCTACACCAACGGTGGTGCCACCATCGACTGGACCGATATGAGCACGATCGAACCTGTCAATGTCGGGGGCGATTACTGGCAAATCTCTTTCCAGGTCGACAACGAAGTCACGACCCAGTTCAAGTTCTTCTCGGGACAGACAGACGCTGCTGAGCTTTCGGAGGACGGTTGGGAGGCCGATCCCAACCCCGTACTCGGCCCGGGTGCGAACGACACGACCTTCGCTCTCCACTTCTTCGAGTACAAGGGCGCCTGGCGCGACCAGGCCAGTGGTGACAAGGGAGCCTATGACTGGCGCCCCTTCGCGTCCAAACAAGACTCCATTGCCGTCTGGTACCGGGTGTATGCGTGTACAGACGACGCTCTGGACAAAAACTACAACCCCAACGACGCCGGCCAGAGCCTGTCCGTACGAGGCGATCCGATGAACGGAATGAGCCAGCTCACATGGGGTGCAGACACCGGTGTCAACCTCATGCGCGAGTCCTCAATCAACGGAGAGGCGGGGTTTGACATGTACTCCGGTGTGGCCTACTACCCGACGGCCGCTGCCGGCATGACGCAGGCCTACAAGTTCTTTATCAACGGCGTAGCCAACGGATGGGAGAATGACCCAAATCGTGAATTCACCGTTCCGGCAAGCGATACGACGCTGCACTGGAAGTCCTTCTCCAATTCGGCTCCTGCTACATGCGGTGCTCAGCCCACCGCGGGATCGGTAGTCTTTTCCGTCGACACCACGCCGCTGGAAAGAATCGGGATATTCGAGAAGGCGCGTGGCGATACACTGCAGGTCCGTGGCGGCTTCAACGGATGGGACTGCGACAATCCGGACGACTGCCTCCTGGGTGATGTGCCCGGCACGAACATCTTCGAGGCCGATGTTGCGCTGATACTTATTCCGGGAACGACGCAGAGATACAAGTTCTTCATTGACTTCAACGACGTGGAGTTCGTAAACGCATTCGGCAAGGACCCGCCAAGTGGATGGGAAGAGCCGATTACGACGACGGGCGCCGACCGCGCGTTCACCTACGACGGCGTCAATTCCCAATTCCTGGGAGATCAGTTCTTCAACGATGTGCTTGACGGCAACATCATCGAGACGGGTACGGTGGACGTCACCTTCTCGGTCGACATGAGGCCTGCGACGGAGCCGAGTCTTCCGCAACCGTTCGTCGCTGCGAACGATACGCCTTACGTCCACTTGAATGGCGATGCGATCTGGGCCTTTACCCAGGATGTGGCCGACATTCGATGCACAGGCAACTTCTCCGACTCCAGTGTCTGCCTCTTCGACCCGGACGGTGACATGGTCTACACGGGTACGTTTACCGTCACGGCACCAACCTACAGCGGTATCCAGTACCAGTACGGATACGCCGGTGATGTTGAGGATGGTGCGGGAACCGCGGCTGCAGGACGGCGGCGAACTCGGTTCATCGTACCTAACCAGGACGGAACCTGGCCGACCGAGTACGCCATACAGCAGGAGTCGTACCAGCCTACCGGAGCGCTGCCGTTCGATCCGAACCCGGCAATGGGAGTCGGAATCGAGCCGGTTGACGGTGAGCTGCCGGCGAGCATCACGCTGAGCGCGAACTATCCGAACCCGTTCAATCCGTCGACGACGTTCGAGTACGCGATCGATAAGTCCGTGCACGTCAAGCTGCAAGTGTTCGACGTGCTCGGCAGGCTCGTAACGACGCTGTACGACGGCCTTCAAAAGCCTGCTACCTATCAGGTGACCTTTGACGCGTCGCGTCTGGCGAGCGGTGTGTATATGTACCGGCTCGAAACGCCGGACAAGGT
>JBFHWK010000164.1:0-7290 GCA_041589075.1 Rhodothermales bacterium | reverse complement strand
TGCACCGAGACTCGCCTACGACCCCACGGCTGCGGCTAACGTCCCAACGTAATCTCGCATGAACTTCCTACGCTGCGGTTGCGCGCTTGTGCTCTTCGCCACTACGGCGGCCGCAGCGTCGGCACAAACGCCGACGGCCTCGAGCATCTCACCGGGCCTGGACCTTGACGTCGCCTATGTCTACTACGACGCCCACGGATCAACGCCGGAAGAACTACACGCATCCCTCCGCAACAACGGTCCAAGCACCGGCGGTGCGACCTACTTCGCCGCGACGTCGTCGCAGACCGGTTTCGGCTACAAGACCGAAGAGCAGAACGGCCGGTGCCGCTTGACCGACGTCGGCGTCACCGTCAAGATCTCCATGCTGCTTCCTCTCTGGGGCGAACGCGACCGCGCCCCGGAACCGCTACGGCGCGCCTGGGACGAGTTCCTCGACAGGCTGCTTCTCCACGAGGGAGGACACGTCCGAATCACGGACCGCTTCTCACGTGACCTCTACAATGGCCTGAAAACGCTGACAGCGAACAGTTGCAATCTTCTTGACAGTCAGTCGAAAGCGTTCATCGACGATCTATCGCGGCGCCAGGACGAGGCCAACTCGGCGTACGACCTAGAAACGCGCCACGGCATGAACGAAGGTGCGGTCTGGCCTCCGTCGACCACGGCAGCGCATCCGTGACCATCGTTCCGTCACGCGTGCTTTTCGTATATTCGTCCGCGCCTCCCGGGGCGTCGTCCCCACAGTCAACAAATCTCTCGGGCATGACCTCCATCACGAGTCTATCTGTACCGCGGACTGCCGTCATCGACGACCTGCATCAGGACCGCGCATCCGCCGGCTTGCAAATCGCGGGCATCGTCGGATTCTGTCTGCTGACAGTCCTCGGTGCGCAGGTGCGTATCTATCTCTGGGAAGTGCCGTTCACTTTGCAGACCGTCGCCGTTTACGGGAGCGGGCTGTATCTGGGATGGCGAAACGGAATTGCCTCGCAGCTTCTTTACCTCACGCTCGGTCTCTTCTTTCCGGTCTTCGCAGGCGACGGCTACGGCCCCGCCTATCTCGTCGGTGCAATGTCGGCCGGCTACCTGTTGGGCTTTCCGCTTGCGGCCGGCGTCGTCGGATGGTTGTCGAAGCGATGGAACAGTTTTTCCGGGAGCGTCCTGTCGATGATCTTCGGATCGATCGCGCTGTTCACCGCCGGCGTGATCTGGCTTCACTTTGCGGCGGGTCACAGCACATGGATAGAATCGATAGATAAAGGCTGGCTGCGCTTCATTCCGGTAGACATCGCCAAGGTCTTGCTGCTGGGCGCGCTGTACACGGGATCCCGGGCCGTTCAAAAGGGCGATAACGCCTAGCAGGAACACAAGGACGTGTTCGAGATAAAGGACGCCCTACCCCACGGCGTCCTTTTTGCATTATGCAGGGCAGGGACGTGAACGCGTCTGGAACACGCATTTTCCGGCCCCTGTTACATCGCTGCACTATTCCCACAGGCTCTGTGCTCAGGATTTCGGACATATTACTCGGTGCGGTCCTCGCGGCATTCGCGCTGGGTGCAACGCATTCGGTGCGCGCGCAAGCGGACGCGCCGTCGTCAGTTCTCAGCGACCCGTTCATGCGGGAAGTCGGCAAGACCGGCCTCGATCATCTCTACAACCTGGAGTTTGCTCCGGCGCGGGAGGCCTTCGATCGCATTGACAAAAGGTATCCCGGTCACCCGATCGGTCCTTTTTTGACATCGCTCACCACATGGTGGGAAATCCTCCTCGACATCCAGGACCGGAGTCGCGACGACGCTTTCTACCGGGCGATGGATGAAGTAATCGATCGCTCGGATCGCATGCTGGAGAAGAACGAGAAAGATGTCGATGCGATGTTCTTCAAGGGTGCCGCGCTTGGCTTCCGCGGCCGACTGCGATCGAACCGCGGCGACTGGTTCAAGGCCGCTATGGATGGGAAGAAGGCGATGGACTACGTCCTCGGTGTGCCGGAGATAGAAACGCAGAACCCCGACTACGTCTTCGGCAAAGGCATTTACGACTACTTCGCCGCGGTGGTGCCACAGAAGTATCCCTTCGTTAAACCCGTCATGGCGTTCTTCCCGAAGGGTGACCGCGAACGTGGCCTTGCAGAGATCAAGCACACGGCTGACAACGGCTACTTCATTCAGACCGAGGCCGCGTACTTCCTTCTGCAGATCAACTACCTGTACGAGCTGGACTTCCGCGAGTGCGTCCGCTACGTGACATGGCTTCGCGAGCGCTACCCGCACAACGCGTTCTTTCACGGCCTGGAGGGTCGCGTCTATGCGCGTTGGAACGACTGGGATCGGTCCGAACGCATCTTCAAGGAGATCGTCGACCTGCATCTGGCGCGGAAAACGGGCTATAATGCCGCTCTTGCCGAGCAGGCGCTGTACTATCTTGCAAGACGCAACATGAGCCGCTCCGAGTTCCAGGCCGCGCTCGGGTATCTGCATCAGCTCGAAGCATTGTCCGCCCGCTCGAAAGACGACACATATTTCAAAGTGATGGGACGACTGCGACAGGGGATGGCCTATGACGCGCTGGGTAACCGGCAGATGGCAGTGGCGCGGTATCGAGAGGTCATGAAGATGAAGGACCACGCCCGGTCGCGACAGCGTGCGGAGCAGTACCTGAAAGATCCGTATCGGAGATAGCGTTCAATGAAGTTTTTGTACTCGGAATGGAAGGAGTCGCAGCATGGTGCCGGCAACAGCTTCAAGCAGCTGCTGGAACTCTTTCTCAAACTACTCGAGTACACGGCCGGCGATGCCGCCGAAGCACTGCGCTGGATGACGGCCCTCGATGAGCAATACAACCTCACCGGCGACGGGATGGGTGTCGGCGACTTTATCGAGGAGCTGAAGAAGCAGGGGTATCTGGTCGACGACGACGAAGGCGTGCTCCGCATCACGCCGAGAACCGAACGGACCATTCGCCAGCGATCTCTCGAGGAGATCTTTCGCCAGCTCAGAAAGGGCTCGCGCGGGAGACACAAGACGCCGTTCGGAGGCACCGGCGACGAACGGCTCACCGAAACACGGCCCTGGCATTTCGGTGACGACGTGAACCAGCTTGACCTGACCGGTACTCTCTCGAACGCATACCACCGCTGCGGCACCAGCGAGTGGAACCTCGTCGAAGACGACTTTCAGGTGTACGAGACCGATCATCATACCAGCGTGGCGACGGTCCTCATGATCGACCTCTCGCATTCAATGGTTCTTTACGGTGAGGACAGGATTACGCCGGCCCGCAAGACGGCCCTCGCGCTCTCGGAGCTGATCATGAGCCGCTACCCGAAGGACACATTGGACATCGTCGCTTTCGGCAATGACGCGTGGGAGGTGTCGGTCGGCGACCTGCCATATCTCCAGGTTGGTCCCTTCTACACGAACACGCGTGCCGGGCTCGAGCGTGCCCGTGACATTTTGCGACGTCGGAAGAACCGCAACAAGCAGATCTTCATGATCACGGACGGTAAACCGAGCTGCCATTTCGAGAACGGCCGTCTCTATCGGAATGCTTTTGGTCTCGATCGCCGCATCGTCAACCGTGTCCTCGACGAAGCGACCCGGTGCAGACGCGAAAAGATCGCGATAACAACGTTCATGGTGGCACGCGATCCCTACCTGCAGCATTTTGTGCATCAGTTGACGGAGGCGAACCAGGGTCGTGCCTACTATGCGTCGCTCGACGATCTCGGGTCGTACATTTTCGAAGACTACGTTCGCAACCGCCGCCGCCGTGTGCGGTGACGGATGTACGACGCCGGGGAACGCATGTCAGTCGTGAGACCCCGCAAATCGCTTGGTCAGCATTTTCTCGTCGACCAAAACGTCGCGCGTAAGATCGTCGACGCGCTCGATGCGCCGGAGGGATCGCCCGTGATCGAGATCGGTCCGGGCATGGGGGCGCTGACCGGAATGCTGGCCTCCCGCTACCCGCGTTTCACCGCCCTCGACGTCGATCTCAGAGCTGTAGAACATCTGCGATCGGAAATGCCGGACGTGGACGTGCGCCACGAGGACGTGCTCACTGTCAACTGGGCGGCACTGGACGCTGACGGCGCGGGCCTTTATGTGATCGGCAATCTCCCGTACAACATCACGAGCCCGATTTTATTCTCGCTTTTTGCTTCGGCGGCCCATGTGCGGTGTGCGCTCCTGATGATGCAGCTAGAAGTGGCGCAACGAATCGTTGCGCAGCCGCGCACGAAAGCCTACGGGATTCTCAGTGTGGCATCTCAACTCTTTTCAAAGCCGGTCTTGCTGTTTCAGGTTTCGCGTAACGTGTTCCGGCCGAAACCGGCAGTCACAAGTGCTGTTGTCCGGCTGGACTTCAGTGCTCGATCGCCCGAGATACCCTACGAGGGGATGCTGAGCAGAACTGTTCGTGCCGCCTTCAATCAGCGTCGGAAGACCCTTCGCAACAGTCTTGCTGCGCTCGCTAGAGAATGTGGAAGGTCGGTGCCGGATAAGTGGGCGGGGTGCAGAGCCGAAGAACTCAGGCCCGAGGAGTTTATTGAGATGGCGCGCTATCTTACGCGCTGATTTCACCGGTCGCGCGGTCCCCGGACGCGGTACGACGGATCGATATGGAGCAGCACCCTGAACATAGCGAGGAATCCGCACGCGGCGCCGTCACGCCCGCGGTGCCGGTAGAGGTGGATTCGGAGCTGGTCGAGAACGTCGAGGTGCTCGTCGACGAGGACCAGCGTGGGATGGTGCTGAATCTCGTTGCGGACCTGTATCCGGCGGATCTGGCGAGACTTCTCGAGCATCTTTCTGTTGATCGTGCTCGCATCGTGCTTCGCTGGCTTCCGGTCGACCGCGGCGGTGAAGTGCTGCCCGAGCTTGAAGACGATTTCCGGGCGGCGATTCTGGAGGAGGTGCGCACGGAGAAGATCAGTGCGCTCATCGACGAACTGGATACGGACGATGCGGCCGATGTCCTCGGCGACCTGCCGCCCGCAGTCGTCGAAGAAGTCCTGCCGGCGCTCGAGGCCAAGGAAGAACTCGCCGAGTTGCTGGCGTACGACGAAGAGTCGGCCGGCGGCATCATGGGCACCGAGTTTGTCGCCGTTCCCGCCAGCTGGACCGTAGCGCAGGCAACCGACGAGGTCCGGCGCCAGGCTGATGTCGTCGAGCCGATCTATGCCGTCTTTGTGGTCGATGATGATCGGCGCCTGATGGGCGGTGTTTCGCTGAAGCGATTATTGCTTTCGCGATCGAACGCCTTGATGGGCGATTGCATGGACACGGGCGATCTTTCTGTCGAAGCGCACGTGGATCAGGAAGAGGTGGCACGGATCATGGAGCGCTACGATCTCGTGTCGTTGCCGGTCATCGACGCCGAGCACCATCCGATCGGTCGCATAACGATCGACGACATCGTCGACGTTATCCGCGAGGAAGCTGAAGAAGACATTCAGCGAATGGTCGGTGTGGCGGGCGGTGAGGAGCATACCGACTCGATCCTGCGCGTCTCGCGCGGTCGTCTGCCGTGGCTACTGGCCGGGCTAGCCGGAGCCGGCATCAGCGCGGTCATAATCGCGCTCTTCGATCAAGCACTCGAGCAGGCAGTGGTCCTCGCATCCTTCATTCCGATCGTTCAGGCAACGGCGGGCAGCGCCGGCATTCAGTCGTCGGCTATCGCCGTGCAAGGTCTCGCCTCGGGTGACGTCTGGACCACGGATCTGCTGCGGCGTATCGGCAAGGAGCTCGCGGTCGCGTTGATCAACGGGATCGCGCTCGCCTTTGCGCTCGCACTCGCGGTACTGATCCTCGTGGACGTCCCGGCCGTGACCGTATTAGCGGCGACCTCCGGATTCGCACTCGTAATCGTAATCGTACTGGCGGCCGTGATCGGTGCCACAGTGCCACTGCTGCTTCACCGCGCCGGCGTCGACCCGGCGCTGGCCACCGGTCCGTTCATCACGGTGACCAACGACATCCTCGGCCTGTCCATCTTCTTTATCCTGGCGACGCTGATCTATCTGGCGTAAGGTGCTCGAGGCGGTACGCAACGACCAGCTCGTTCAGCGCTCGCATCAGATTCCGAATGCGTCGCGCGTTTACACCGAAGTCATAGCGTCCAACACGACTCGCGCTGCGGAGATGAATCAGCGCACCTTCACCCGATTCCTGCACGTGCACGTCCAGATCGTCCTTGAAGACGACGACAGGGTGCACGGAAGTCAATCGCTTGTCGGCGACTTCCTCGGTCGCGACGGGATCAAGTGACTGAACCGCCTCCCGGGCCAGGGTGTATAGCGCCGCCGCAGGTACGTCGAAGTAGAAAGTCCGGAGTTCGCACGCCCCCTCATGGGCGCATGGCGGAAGGGGATTCTCGCCTTGAACGCCGCGGTTCTGCCCGGGCGGGCCCATCAAGGCAGGCCTTCAGGAGGGCACCTTGGCGGGTTCGGTGCCCGGTGCCGCCGCGTTGTACTTGGAGGGACACTTCACGAGGATATTGTCGGCCACGAAGATCGATCCCTCCGCCTTACCCTCGATTACGAGTCTTTCCGCGTCCTCAAAGTTCGCCGGCTTGGGATTCTTATAGTGCACCTGCCGCACGTTGCCTACCTCGTCCTCCATGTAGAAGACGAATAGATTTTGTTGCGGGTTGTACTGGGCCTCACGATCCGCCATCCACTTGCCCACCACGTGCGCGCTCGATCCCGACTCCGCGGCTTCCGCGAAGTTCATGTATCCGCCCACTTGCTGTCCGAAATTCAGGAACAGCAAGGCGCTGAAGCCCACCAGTAGGACAACGCCGATTATCGTCTTCGTCTTCATCTAATCCTCCTCTTTATTCCTCTATGACGCACCCGCGACGGGTGCGTCCGTATCGTGAATGTCATTCTTCAGGGTTCGTTCCAGCCGGTCGATTTTCCGGTCCGTCCGGAACAGAAAAAGCAGGATCCCGAACCATATTATGAGCACGACGACCAGGACCACGTAGATCTTGTCCTGGGCCAGGAACACGGTCTCGAGGCCGACGGGAGCCTGTGTAGTCGGGCTCGCCCAGATCGTGTCGTAAGCCGTGGAAGCGTCCTGGCTGGTCAGTGATTTAGCGGTTTCCTGGACCTCCTGCAAAGTCATCGCTGCGGTGTAGGTTTTGTGGCGTGAAGGCGGTCCTCGAGTTCTTCTTCGAGGAGTCTCAGACGGGTCCTTTGCGTGTAGAGAACCCAGAAAAGTCCGATGAAACCGATTACGGCGGGATAGAAAACCAGTCGCATCACCGGATGCGTAATCT
>JBFHWK010000163.1:0-7348 GCA_041589075.1 Rhodothermales bacterium | reverse complement strand
TGCTCGTAATCGGTTTGACGTCCTGCGACACCACGTTCGAGAATCCGAACGCGGCAAGTGAGGACCAGGTCGTGACAACGGTCGAGGGACTGAAGGCTCTCACGATCGGGCTCCGCCGCGAGTACTCCATTAGCGTAGTGAGTCCCTCTTTTCGGGCGGCCGGACTGTCCACGCGTGAATTTGGTGTAGTCGTCGGATTCTCCAATCCGCAGGACATCGAGCTGGGTGGCACGGCACTGACGCCCGACAACGGAATCCTCGCCGCGATATGGAGCAATACCTATCAGGTCATGGCGATGGCGCAGCAGATAATCGACAACGCCCAGATCGTAGGAGAGGACGCCACACGGGCATCGTACCTCGCTACAGGTTATCTATTCAAGGGCATTGCGCTCGGGAATCTGGCCCAGTTCTATGAGTCCATGCCGATAACGGTCGATCCAGACGGCGACGGTCAATTCCAGTCGCGCGAAGCGGCACTTCAGGAAGCGGTTCGTCTGCTGGAGGCGGGCATCGCGGCGCTTGGCTCGCAGACGGTTCCGGAAGCGTTCCACAGGGATATTCTTGGATCGTCCGATTTCAACCTTGGTCAAACGCTGAATGCCTTTGTGGCGCGTTTCCAGCTCTACCTTGGCAATAACGGAGCGGCGATCACGTCGGCGGATGCAGCGTTGGCGGCGGGACCCGTAACGTCCGTTTTCAGCTACGACGACGGCAACAGTAATGAGAATCCACTCTATCTGCAGACGACACTTCAGCCAGCTACCTATTGGCCTGTCGACAATTTTGGATTTGACCCTGACGAGTTCGTAGTCGGTCCGGCTGACGGCCGGCTCTCGTTCTATTTGAGCCCGTTCGATACCGTAGGGATCTTCTCCGGCATACCGGTTGAGGTGATGCGCGGTTTCTATGACGAAGTGGACGAACCAATACCGGTCATTCTACCGGGCGAGCTGTACCTGACGAAGGCCGAGGCGTATGCACGACAGGGAGACCTCAACAATGCAGTCTCCAATCTTGACCTTGTGCTTACAAAGACGGACGACCCTTTTGGCGTTAATGCAGACCTTCCGGCGTACAGCGGGCCGCTGACCCCCGACGACGTCCTGCTGGCCATCTATCGGCATCGTCGAATTGAGATGTTTCTGATGGGTACGAGTCTCGAGGACCATCGCCGGTTCTTCCCGTCACCTGGCTTTAGTCCGCCGCTGGAGGGCGACTACAATTCCTTTGGACGGAATCGTAACTACTACCCGTATCCGGAAAACGAGCGCGCAAACAATCCGAATACACCTCTAAACCCAGCCATCTAAGAGGCGGCACGGAAAATTGTCGCGCACTGGCGCCTTGACGCAAGTGACGATCCCGTTTCGGATGGTGGTTTGTGCGACCTCGCTCGGTGTGGCGGCGGTCCTGGCGTGGAGCGCCTGCTCTTCGCCGTCCGACAGGCCGAGTCGGCAGTTCTCGGAAGTTGGGCCTGCTATCGAGGAGGCGGACGAAGTCCTGAGGGCGGCCATCCGAGACGCGGTAGTCCCGGGCGCAGTTCTGCTGGTTGCGCGCGGTAACGGGACACTGCACCGCCGCGCGTACGGCTACGCACGCCTGACGGCTTTTGATGGCACGCGGTTAGCGGACCCAGAGAAGATGTCCGTCGATCACGTCTTCGATCTCGCGTCACTCACCAAAGTCTTTGCAACGACGCTTGGTGTCATGATGCTCGTCGACCGGGACCAGGTGAACCTCGACGACCGCGTGTCGAAGCATCTTCCCGGCTTCTCCGACGCACACAAAGACAGCGTTCTTGTGCGGCACCTCCTCACACACAGCGCCGGTCTGTTCCCATGGAAGCCGATCTACTACCACGCATCCGACCGGCAGGAGGCCTTCACTTACATCGCCGAGCTGCCGCTTGCATATGGCGTGGGTAAGGAGAGGCACTACAGTGACCTCGGGTTCATGCTTCTCGGTTACGTGATCGAAGAAGCAAGCGGCCGGCCGCTCGACGTCTTCCTGCGGGAGGAGCTTTACGAACCGTTGGGTCTGAAGCAGACCGCCTTTGTTCCGCGCGCGCATGGCGTTACGGGTCCGTTCGCGGCCACATCACTCGGCAATCCATTCGAGCGCCGTATGGTATACGATGACGAGTTCGGTTACCGCGTGGATGAAGATGCGGAATCGTTCGATGGATGGCGGGACTATGTCCTCGTCGGCGAAGTCAATGATGGCAACGCTCACCATGCGCATGCCGGCGTGGCCGGTCACGCAGGACTTTTCTCGACCGCCGACGAATTGCGCGTGCTGATGGAGTTGCTACTTGGAAAAGGTGTCCGCGATGGCCGGCGCTATTTCAGCGGAGCAGTGGTCGACACTTTCACGACAATGAAGGAGTTCGGAAACGGGCTGGGCTGGGCGATGTCTCCGGAAGTTTTGCATATCGAGGACCCGCCGCCCGGCGCGTTCGGTCATACGGGATTCACGGGCACCTACGCCGTTGCCTTTCCGACGATCAATACCTGTGTGATACTGCTTACGAACCGGCAGAACTTCGGTGTGGGGCCGGATGGGCGCTACAACTCCTTAAACAAGCTTCGCGGCGACATCGCCTCAGCCATTCTACACAACACTTCGTCCACGCGGAAACGGTGACCTTCAGCGCCCACGGGGCGTGAGCAGATCCCAGATTGATGAATCCTCGTAACCGATAACCCAGACAGAAAAGCCCCGCAGGCCCGCCTGCTCAGCGAGCGCGTACTTAAGAGCGAACGACCGGGCGTTCTCCATAAATACCCACTCGAACAAGCCGCCGTTGTCAAAGACCGCGTAGGCCACACCTTGAGCTTCCATCCACAAGGGCCGGGTATCGAACCGCTCGAGCAAAGCCGTCACCTCGCTATGTCGCAATGTCTCGCTCCACTGCCGCGCGTTCGCCACGTAAATTTCTTCATCGAGTTCGGTGCGCCAGTGTTGGGAGACTACTGGTATGCCGAGCGAAAGCTTCTCGGGTGGAACGTGCTCCAGAAAATACTCTATGTTCTTGCGCACCCAGGGAATCCCGGCGTTTGGGCCCGGCGTTGTGCGGCGGGTATGCTGCGAGTACGTCATGACCGAAATGAAATCGGCTTTGGCGGCTAACGCCTTTAGATCGTACGCCGCGCGCCAGTTGCGAAAGAGCCACTTGAAATAGGGCGTGGGTCCGGGAAATTCGTCGGGACGATGTACCACCGCGATGCTGATCTGACGGCCTGCCGCGTGCAGTGCGTCGGCTGTCTCTTCGAAGAACTCCGTAAACCTGTCTCGATCACTGATGTCGATGTTCTCGAAGTCGAACTGGATACCGGCGTAGTCGTACCGAGCACATTCGTCGAGCATGCTCTTGACTGCTCGGCGGCGCGCCTCTTCACTCGCAAGAAGACCTGTCAAAATATCTTGATCGAACGCCGGGTTCTTAATGAGCGGCATCACTGCGACGCGCTTCTCGCGCGCAAGGCGAAGTACACGACGATCCACACCGCCCCACATGACGCCGTCGGCGTCGACACTGTAAGCCACGGGCGAAATGATGTCGATTCGGTCAATGTTGTTCCGGAGTGATTCATAACTCGTCTCCTGATCTACGTAGTAGAAGAGACGCTCGACGTCACTCTGCGCGCGAGCGTCCAAACCAACTATGGCTATTGTCAGAATGAGAATGCGCTTGAGAGTTTTCATATCCTTTTGCGGGTCTCCGGCGAATGTAATCAAAAAACCGTGACGTGCCGGGGTAAACAATGATCAAGTTAAACCGATTCTATCAATGATTACGTGCGCACTCGTTTGACATGATTGCGAACTGGCGACATATCGTCACATCGGCGGCCTGTGTCTGTCTACTGGCAGTGGGATGTGGGGAGGAGGATCGGTGGGTAGGCGTGATGAGCGACTACAGCTACGCTGGTCAGGTGACAACGGAGCACACGAAGCTCCGGGACAACGCGCGAGGACGGCCGACCTCCGTCAGTCAGTTTGAAGGGAAGTTTGTTTGGTCCGATTATGCGGCACCGTGGTGCCCGCCCTGCATCCCGCAATCGCATACGATTCGACGGCTCCAGAACGCGTACAAGGATCGGGTTGTATTTCTCACCGTGATGACAAGCGAGAGTTCTGATTACCGTAGCATACCGGACGCGTCGACGGCGCGAAAATGGGCCGCCCGCTTCCGGCTGAATCCGGATCACGTCGTGGCCGCCGAGGACCAGTGGGGCCGACTCGTGCCGTCGCACATGCTCTTCTCACCCCAGGGCCAGACGCTCTTCCGATTTGACGGTCAGATGCGGGACGCGCATATCAAAGAGGTCCTGACGGCGCGCATGAGAGAGTGGGATGAATGGCGGCGGACCGGTCAGATGGCCGACTGGATGCGCGAGGAGTAGATGGATACGGGTTGCTGACGCGGTTTTCGTCGCGAATCGCTCTTGACCGCAGCGCCGTTCGGTCCGGTTCCATCGGCCGATTTGACTTATTCGTCCGAATTCCTGTGTTTGTAGTCCCGCGCCTCCCGCCGGTGATGGAATCACGGGCTCTCACCGCGTTGTCCCACAGCGACTTCCGTGATCACCGATCTCCGAGGGGAGGAAGACCGGTCACACCCATTTATCTATCATGGCAACTATATGAGAACGACTGATACGAGGTCCCTTACGTTTTCCTGTTGCGCGCTCTTCCTGGTTCTGGCAGGGCTTGTTGCGCGGCCCCTGTATGGACAGGCCCAGGTGCAGGCGATTCATAACTCGCCGTACATGGAGGTCGATACGGTCGATGTTTATGTTTTTGGCATCAGGGCCATAGATGATATCGCGTTTCGGGAGGCTTCCGGTTTTGTAGAGTTGCCATCAGGCTTTCCTCTTCCGATTGACGTTGTGGACGCTGGCGATCCTGATGCCAGCAATCCGGTCTTTTCAACTTCGATGACCTTCAACGCTGGCGAGACGTATGTGATCGTGGCGGCGGGTGACCCTCTCAACCGCGCCGGTGAGCCACCGTTTGAGCTGTTCCGTTCGACGGCACTTGAGGGCAGTGCAACGCCCGGCAATATTAGCGCGCTCTTTTTTCACGGCGCTCCCGACGCTCCCGCAGTGGACATCGTCGACCGCGTAACCGGTGACAAATGGGCTGACGATCTGTCCCACGGACTCTTCTCACCTGGCTACGTTGATCTCGCAGCCGAACCTTATGCAGTCGGTGTGTCTCCTTCCGATGACCTGGATGAGAGTCTTTTAGCACGCTTCCTGGCGTTCGATGCCGGGCTTGCGGATAGTGCCGTCGTGGTGCTGGCGTCGGGATTCGTCGAGAGCGAGCCATCGATCCAGTTTATTGGTGCGTTTCCGGACGGCTCCGTAACGCGTGTGCCGGAAGTACAGGGGATTGACAACATTCGTACCGGTGATCCTGCTGAGCTCACAAATATTGCCGTCGAGGGTGTGGTCACGCGAGCGAAGGGAAGGCTGACATACGTGCAGGACACCACGGCGGCGATTGCGGCTTTTCAATTGGGTGGACCCGTTCGAGACGCGGTTGATGCCGGGAGTATAGCCGAAGGTGATTCGATCATTATCTCGGGACGCCGCAGCGACTTCTCGAGCCTCCAGCAGATTGCGCCTGCAAATTTCCTGGTGCTCTCGAGAGGAAATGCCTTGCCGGCAGTGCAAGACGTTACGCTCGCGGAGATCGCGGCAAATGGCGAGAACTACGAAAGCGAGCTCGTGCGCGTAACCGATCTCACGATCGATCCGGCGGGTGATATGAACTTTAGCGCGTCGAAGACCTACGGAATCACGGATCCGTCCGACATGTCCGGCGCCGTCGAACTAAGGACGCCGATCAGCAGCGACACGGACATCGCCGGTGTCGCTATACCAGTCCTTGCAACGTTTACGGGCGTCCTCGGACAGTTCAGCTCTACCGCGCCCGACATCGGCTATCAGTTAACCCCGGTTAATGCGACCGACGTCGAGGGCCAGACGGGCGTAGGCGTTGAGGAGGCAGGGGATGCGCCCGATGTGTTTACTCTGATTGGTGCGTACCCGAACCCGTTTAGCGCGAGCACGATCATTTCCTACACGCTGTCCGAGCCGTCACTGGTCTCGCTAGAGGTATATGACATGCTCGGGAAGAAAGTCCGTGTGCTGGAGGACGGTGTTCGTCAGTCGGGGCGGCACGACGTTGAGTTTCAGGGCGAAAATCTTCCGAGTGGCATCTATCTGTACCGGCTTGAAGCCGGCAGACAGGTGTCATCCAGGAGCGTAATTATTATGAAATAGATCGGGCGGCCACGAAGGCTGCTTGCGATTGTCGGAATGGACGTGTAACAGGCACGGGAGGCTCGACCATGGCTGCCCAACTTTCATCAGCCGATGCGAATGCGGCGCTTCGCCCTTGCATCGTGTCAACGTGGATTGTCCTACTTGCTTTGGGCGTCGGTGAAGTTCGGGCACAGGGCAAGACGGCACTGACAACTCCCGAGCCCATATGCATTCTCGAGTACGTGCCGTCCGACACCCGTTCCCGCTTCGTGCCGCCGACGAACGCGGCGAAATCGGCGGCGCTAACGTCGACGATCACGGCCACGTATGTCGGTGTCTCTGATCCATGGCCCGCAAACGCGATCACGGCGTTCAACCACGCAAAGGGAATTTGGGAGCAGACGATAACGTCCTCACAGACCATACGAGTTGAAGCGAAGTGGGACAGCCTAAGCACGTGCACAGGTGGGCCCGTGAGCTTGGGTAGGGCGGGTACTAATTTTATTCATCAGGATCCCTTACTGCCGGCGAATACCTGGTTCGTGGATGCCTTAGCCGATGCAATCACAAACACGGATCAAGTTCCTGGTGACTTCGACATAATTGCCGAGTTCAACAGTGAGTGTGATGAACCCGGTGCGAATCCCGACTGGTACTACGGGACCGATGGGATGCCGGGGGCGGGGCAAGTCGACTTCGTGAGTGTCGTGCTTCATGAGTTGGGACACGGGCTTGGTTTTGCGGGGGCTGGACGGGTGAATGGTCCCAACGGCACGGTGCGTTTTATGAACGACCCCTACTCCTACGACACCTTTACGCAGGATGGTTTGACGCCACCCGTTTTTCTGAAGAACTATCCAATGGACCCCTCACCGCTTCTGAAGGATGCATTGGAGGGACAGCGTGGCGACGGCCTGTTCTTCAACGGAACAAACGCCAACGCGGCTAACTTCGGCCAGCCGCCGCAGCTCTATGCGCCGGCGGCGTGGCAGCAGGGCTCGAGCTATTCGCACCTCGACGAGAACACGTTCAACGGCACGACGAATGCCCTGATGACGCCGCAACTTGCC
>JBFHWK010000162.1:0-7352 GCA_041589075.1 Rhodothermales bacterium | reverse complement strand
GGCCACCATCGCGCAGAGATTGACCTGCTGCGCGGGGTGGCCGAGTCCCCACCACGTCACGCGGTACCAGCCCGGGTCGGGCATCGGCGTCCAGCCGAGCGACCATGTGAGTGTCGGAACAAGAGCCACCGCGCCATGAAGTAGTGTAAAAACGGCGATGATCGCCGCGGCGACCGCGCCGAAGGTCACGAGCGGCATCGATCCTTCGTACGTCCTGTCGCGCCGCGCGATGTAGATCGTGACGAAGAAGACAATCGTCCCGATCAACGTCCCGACGGCGACGAGGATCATTCCGAGGTAGAACAACGGGTGCGCCCGCAGCGGCACGTACGACGTCATGAGCACATCGCCCTGTCCAACCAGAATGATATAGTTCGTGAGCAGGGCGCCCACGACCATGAGGATGAAAGCGACCCACGCAGCTTTCGGTGCGGCGAGTCGCGAGTTCAGCAGACTCGTGCACGCGAAGTACAGCACGGCCACTTCGAAGAAGAGGATCCAGAAGATCAACATGTTGATCCCGTGCAGGGTCAGCAGCCGATAGTACCAGACGTCGGTCAGAAGATGCACGGCCGACCAGCGCGTAAGGGCTAGCAGGATCGCTCCGATCGCACCGACCAGCAAGAACACCACCGCTGCAACGGCATTGGCCTTGATAAAGAACTGGGCATGCAGGCACACCGGAAGGCCGGTCGTGCTGCACGTCCGAACGCGATCAGTCAGGAAGTTTCCCATGGTGGTGCCTCCTAGTCGACGATGATGCGGCCGGTCATCATGTGATGGCCGATACCGCAGAACTCGTTACAGACGATGTCGAACTCGCCCTTCTCGGTCGGTGTCAGCGTCAACACGAAGTCGTAGCCGGGCAGCACCTGGAAGTTCATGTTCATCGGCAGGAGCGAGAAGCCGTGCTGCAGATCGACCGAGGACAAGTGGAGCCGGTACGTCTGGCCCTCTTTGAGTTTGAGGACGGGGTACCACTTCCACATCTGGGCGAGGAGGTAGGCGTCGCCGCCGGGTGCCGGCTCGGCAATCGGTACGCCTTCGATCTCGCCGACCTGGTTAGTCTCGACAAACCGGTGTGTGCGCTCTGCGTAGGCGAACGGGTCGACGCTGTATGCTTCGCCGGTCGCGTTCTGCTTTCCTTTGAAGTGTGCATACGGCATGGCCACGAAGAGGACGAGACACCAGATGAGCCCGATGCCGATCCACATCCGTTCGCTGCCTGAAGGCGGTTGGAACCAGTCTTTTGGGGGAGGATGAATGCTCATTTTTTATGTCCTCCGCGACTATGGCAGGGTCGATGGCGGCATGGTAGCGAGTTCCAGCCAGCCCCATATCGTGTAGGAGAGGATGGGGATGACCAGGCCGAGCAGCAGCAGGAGCCACGGATTGTCCATGAGCTTCTGGAGCGGATGTGTCTTTTCCGGTTCCATGGCGGACCTCCTCGAGGGAAATCAATGGACTTTGATGTCGATTGAATGTATCGTAGACTCAATGGAGTGTCAAGTCTATTGAGTTACTTCACGACGATTTTTTGGGGGACTGACCGAACCCTGTGGCGAACGGGACATGAGATTTACGCAGACGGCCGAATATGCGCTGCGGGCGCTTACCCACATGGCGACGACCGAATCGGACGTCCCGTATCGAGCCGCCGACCTGTCCGAGGCGACCGGGATCCCGATCCACTACCTCTCGAAGATCATGCGCCGTCTGGTCAGCGCGGGCCTTCTCGAATCGCAGAAGGGCCACGGCGGCGGGTTTCGATTCGCACGCAGCCTGAAGAAGATCCGGTTCGCCGACGTGCTCGAGGCGGTCGACTACGAGACGGAGCCGTCGACGTGCGTGTTTGGATGGGGGGAATGCAGCCCGGCCAATCCATGTCCGCTACATCCGTTTTGGAGCCGGCTGAAGGACGACTTCGCGGAGTGGGCGCACGCGCACACGCTTGACGATGTGCGAACGGGGGGACTCGCGGCGTAATACCAGTCTGATAGCTCGCCGCAAACTCCAGTTACCACTCGGGCACCTCGATCCGCGCGCCGCGCACGAAGTCGTACACGGTCAGGCTTCGCAGCCGGAAGTACGAGACCCAGAACTGCCGCAACGCTCCCGCATACCCACGCCGGGCAACGTCTTTTTCCCGCTGCGCATTGAACAACTCCGTGATATCGATTTTTCCAATCAGATATCGGTTCTTGGCCACGTCGAACCGTCGCACGGCCACCGTGTCGGCTTTACCCGCGATGCGTACCTGCTGTTGAAGCTGTCGCAATTGAACAGCCTCGAAGTACACCTCCTTGTCGAGCTCCTTCCGTCGCACATCTGCGTCGACCTCTATCTGCTGTAATCGCGCTGCTGCCGCCTCGACCTCTGCTTTTCGCAGGCCCCACTGCACAATCGGCATCTGGAAGTTGAGGGTGAACTGCTGCTGGCTGAGCGGACTGTCATAGACACCGCCAAACGTACCCGAACTCTGGTTCAGTCCGTAGCTCGCGGTAAGATTCGCCGAGAACCCCGACTGGCGTTTTGCTCGCACCAATTCGCGTTCGGCCTCGAGGGCCTGCAACTCGAGCTCCGGAAACACTCCGCGGTTCTCTCTCGCGCGCGCGACCGCCGTTTGCGGGTCCACGTTGACCTCCGGTACCGTGGTTGGCGGCGCGACCGCCAAACGGGTGTCGCTCGGCAGCTCGAGAGCAAGTTTAAGATCCTGCTCTGCCTCCTCAAGCCGTATCACCGCTTGGGACCGCTCGCTCTGGGCGTTGAGCAGTGCCAATTCACTCTGCAAAAGGTCGTTTTCGGCGATTTTGCCGATCTCAAATCGGCCCTGCGACAGGATGAATATCGAGTCATTCACGGCTGCGTTAGCAGAAGCAATCTCAACATCGAGCGACGCCATGTAAACGGCAAAAAAAAGATTCGTAACGTCGACGGCGACACCTTCCAGGTCCTCGACGAGTGCGCGTCGCGCGATTCTGTATCGCAGCGGTTCCGTGCGGCGCGACCATTTCATCTCATTGAACTGCAGAATGGGCTGGGTAACTCGGACGACAAGCGGCGTGCTGCTCCACTGGGTGAAGTCCGTCCCGGCTGCGGTGTTCTCGAGCCTGCTTAGCCCGGTGGAAAACGAAATGTGTCCGCCCGTAAAAGGAACCGGCTGGCTGACTGTAAGTGCGCTGCGCGCGAACGTCGAGTTACGTTGCACGTAGGCCACCGATCCGTCGTCGGTGATGATGTCCTGCACCGATCGTTCGAGCCCAGGCGCGTTGCCGGCAATCATTAGCGTGGGCAAGTATTGAGCTCGATGTGCCTGATAGTTCCACGACGATTCATCATAGCTGAGGCGTGCACTCCGGGTCGCAGGGCTGTTCAACTGCGCCATTTCAATCGAACGAGCCAGAGTCAGCGTGATGCTCGGCTGCGCCGCGGCAGTAAGACTCAACACGCAGATCAATACCACAGCGATTAGTACGTCAACCCAACGGCACGTTGATGCCAACCTGGGTAGTAGGGACAACCTCGACCTGGCAGTCTGTCCGTTGTGCGGCGCCCGGGAGTCCATCATCCGTACTATCCCCGCTTTGCTATTCATATCGCAATGCAACCACCGGATCGTATTCGGACGCGCGCTTGGCGGGAAGCAGCCCAAAAATCAATCCGACACTAAAGGAGACTAAGAATGCAATGGCGACGGCGAAGACCGATATGATCGTCCGGATACCAGTGGTCCATTCGATTCCGCCGCTGATACCTATCCCTAGTAGAATGCCGATGAGGCCACCGGTGAAGCTGATCGTAATTGCCTCGATCAGAAACTGAAGGACGACGTCGTTGCGCGACGCACCGACAGATCGCCGCACACCGATCTCGCGCGTACGCTCCAGAACGGATGCGAGCATGATGTTCATAATCCCGATGCCTCCTACGATCAAGGAGATCGACGCGATGGCGGCCAGCACAATATTGAAAATTGTTTGCGTACGGCGCTCCTGACTCAACAGTTGCTCGGGGACGATGACCTGGTAGTCGACCACGCCGAAGTGCCGTCTCTTAAGCATGCGGCTGACGACGCCTGCCACGGGTATGACCATATCGGACGAAGCGACACGCACGACAAGCTGATCAACCTGGTGGTAGTTCACCGGCTTTTGCGACCTGGCTGTCTCTTCGTCATCGTTGGATCGGGCGGCAGCCTCGATCTCCTGCACGCTGATGCGCGCACGGTCTTCGTAGCGCAGCAGCACGGTCTTGACCGGAGCGTAGATGTCGAAGTTGAAATCTCGGATCCCGAGATCCGCAATGCTCTTCTCGCTGACGTAGCGTTGCTCCAGAACACCGACAACCGTCAGCCACATGCTTCCACACTTGATGCGGCCGCCAACCGCGTTCACCCCGGTAAAGAAACGTGAGGCGATTCCCTGGCCGATTATGGCGACAGGCTTCGCCAGCTCGTGTTGCTCCCGCGAAAAGAAATTGCCGTCGGAGAGTCTGAAGTCGGAGTCGTCGAAGTAACTGGCATCCACCCCTACCAGCTTGGTTGTTCGCCGTAGTCCGGCACGAATCGCCTCGGTTTCGACGACGATTTCAGGACTAACGGCAACCACGCCGGGTACATACTCGGCGATGCTGTACGCATCCGCCATCGACAATCCGGGTGACCAGGGCTTGTGCTCTTTCTTCGCATCCATCGTCTCCTCGACGGGTCCTTCTTCCTGCTCGACAACCGGTTTCACGATAACGTTATTGGCGCCAAGCAGCCTGATTTGCTCTAGGACTTCCTGTTCGGCGCCTTTTCCGATGGCGAGCATCGAGATCACAGAGGCGACTCCGAAGATGATCCCGAGCATCGTGAGCAATGAGCGTGTCACGTTGCTCCGCATCGCTTCCGCGGCAACCAGGAAATTGTATGCGAACTTGCGAATCATGGTGGGCGGACACGCAGCCGGCCGGAAGCCGGCGATGGTAAGGACGGATCCGCAGTGCGTCGGTTTTTCGTCAAACTCGCCACGACTCACTCTGCTCGGTCTTGACGGACTCGATCACCAGAATGGCCCAACACCACCAGTTCTTCCTGTAACTCTTGAGACTCCAGCCGCCACATCGGTAGTCCGGCCGTGTCCGGTGGTATCGATAGATACAGGCGGTCCGTCTCTAAGAGCCCGTTCTCTACGATCGCCTCGTTCTCGTTTAACAACCCCAGTGATACGGCCTGACAGCCGGTTTCTCCTTCCCGCTCGACGAAGACAAAGGTCAGTGAATCGCGCGTGTGAATGGTCTCCAGCGGCACGAAGAGGGCCCTTCCGATCTCGGCGACAACGATCGTGTTGCTGGTCGTCATGGCGGGACGCAAGGTCGTGTCCGACTCAGAGACCGCCACGGCCACCTCGAAAACCTTGGCGTCCGAGTTGGGACGCTGTTCGCCGATGTTGGCTACCCTCGTGACGTTCCCGGTCAGCCGCTTGTCGGGATCCGCGTCAAGGCCGATCTCCACCTGCTGTCCCGGAGATACTTTCTGGATGTCGACTTCGTTGACGTACGTGATCGACTCCATGACGGTGAGGTCGGGCAACTCGGCTACGACGGGATCCCACGCATTCAGGGTACCGCCGCTGGTGAGTTTCTGTCCACGCCAGTCTCGGCGGTAGACGACCATCCCGTTTTCGGGCGCGGCAATCGTGAACTCCTGCACTGCATTCTGCAGCAACTCGAACCGACTCCGAGCCTTGGACAGATCGGCCTCGACCTCGCGCATCTTGGCCTCGGCCTGTTTGACCTGCGTGCGGTAACTCTCAATGGCCTGCTGCAGTGATCTCTCTGCTTTCTCGAAGTCGATCTCGGCCTGCCGTTTTACCGACGGGGCTTCGTAGACGGCCTGTTCTCTCCGCAGGCGTGCCTCTTCCATTGCATATCGCTGATTGACCTGATCATCGCGCAGTTTCGTCAGTGTCAGGGCAGAATCGAGACGGGCCTGTTCAAACTGTGACTGTGCCTTCTGAAGTTCAAACGTTGCTTCGTTGGTCTTACTCGTTAGCTCGGAGCGGTCGAGCTCGGCCACGAACTCGCCTTTCTGTACAACGGTGCCCTCCGGGACAAGGCGCAGCACTTTCATCTGCCAGATCTCAAGCTGGCGCGCACTACGTGGGCCGTAGATCTTCACTGAGTTTGCGGCCTTGAGTTCGCCGGTCGTCGTGACCGTCACTCGAAAAAGGCCGACCTTGGGACTTGTGAAGAGAGATGTGGGAGCGCTTTCGCCGGAACGCAACAGCCAACCGACGCCCAGCATGAGTACAACCAGACCACTCAGGTACCAGAACCAGCGTCTTTTCACAAACCAAACCTCCTGGTGTCGACTACCGCACACCAATCCACCCTTCATACAAGCGATGCATATCCTCGCCTAGAGGATGTACCACGATTCTCGTGGCGGGAGATTGCCTACAGCGGGAAGTTCACATGGCCCGTGTCGGGGTGAACAGGGCAAGTAGTGCGTGATTACGAGTGGCGGACCCGGACGGGAATCACGGCGCCGGCACCCACATCCCAGGTGTCGATGAACAATCTGAACATATACAAAGAACAAACACGCACGTTGACCGCTCGTTCACCGTTTTTGACTCGCGGTACCTGCGGGAAGTCATCTCTCAGCCAGAGTGAGGCCTGCGAATCCACCGCGCAAACTGAATCGCCATCACAAGCAGCGTGATCACCAGCGCGAGAAAGATCACCCTGAACTGAAGGGACGGGGACGAGCCGATCGGTTGCTCCGGATGCTGAATGCTCGAGGCTCGCGTCACCATCAGCCAGGCGAAGGCGCCGAGCACGATATTTGTGAGCCCGGTGAACCGGTGCTCTTGGACCCACAGCACAACCGCAAGCATGAGCAGACCCAGACCCAGGATCGCGGCCGTCGACTGTGTCCGCGGCTCGCCCCACGCGATGAATACTCCCCACGACAAATAAGTCGCAATCACACTCGTCAGCGCCGCAAGGAACCAAACGGTCAGCGCCGTCTGTTGCGATGCGAGCGTCCACGACGAGAGGCGCTCGTTGGGCCTTAACAGCAAGACCAGTCCCAGCAGTCCGGCTGCGGCAAACAGATAGAGTCCGGCGCGAGAGAGTGCGCCGTGAAGCAGAACGATCCGTATGATTTCGCCAAGCGTGGCTTCCTGCGGCATTAGCAGTGTTAGCAGAAGAACAGCGCCGCACAGAATCAGAATCGTACGCGGAACGAAGTCGGGGCGCAGGAGGGCTTTCAAGAGCACGCGGTGGTTTTGGTGAGTCGAGGTTGGGAATCTAACGAGCATGACATCTCCCGTACGGGATTACAGCAGAAGGCAGTCATGTAGATT
>JBFHWK010000161.1:0-7401 GCA_041589075.1 Rhodothermales bacterium | reverse complement strand
GTGATGCGCGCGACGGGCTTCGGTCCCGCCGCAACGTTGGTAAGCTCCGGCGTCCTCAGCGAGCGCGACCAGCTCATCGTTTCCGATTTCGAGAGCCGGACCGCCGACAGCAAGCTGAGCCAGTCGGTGACAGAGCTCTTCCGTATCGACCTGAGCCAGTCCCCAGTGATCCGCCTCATGCAGACCCCTCGCATTACCGAGGCGCTTGAGAGAATGCAGTTGCCGACCGACACTTCGTTGTCGCGTGAATTGGCGCTGGAGATCGCCGTGCGCGAGGGTGTCAAGGGCGTCGTCGCCGGAACGATCAGCGATCTTGCCGACGGCTACATAATTACGGCCGAGCTGATCGCGTCCGCCGACGGCGAAAGCTACGTCTCGCTCCGAGAGATTGCCGAGAATCGTGAGGCAGTGGTCGGCGCCGTCGATCGGCTGTCTGCCAATCTTAGGGATCGAATCGGTGAGTCGCTGCGGTCGATTCGGGCCGGCGAACCCCTGGATAGAGTAACGACCGCTTCTCTCGAGGCGCTGGAGAAGTATACGCAAAGCCAGCGCGCGGTCGACATCGACAACGATTACCCACGCGCCGAAGCGCTGCTGGAGGAAGCGATCCGCATCGATCCCGAATTTGCGATGGCGCATCGCAAGCTCGCCGTTCTTTTGTCTCAGACCGCCGCCGACTTCGATCGCCAAAGGCAAGAGGCGCGCATCGCATACGAGCTTCGCGACCGGCTTCCGCGCGTCGAGCGCTACCATGCAACGGCATTCTACTTCTGGAACGTCGAGTTCGATCTCGAGAAGGCGAAAGAAGCGTACCGACTGCTTCTCGAAACGAAGCCGGACGACGATGTCGCGTTGGCGAACCTTTCGGCGCTCAGCATTCAGACGCGCCAGTGGGAAGAAGCACGGCGTGCGGGATTGGAATCGTTGCGGGTGGACGGTTCCTGGGTCGCCAGGGAAAACGCGCTCGACGGTATTATGGGACTGGCGCGGTACTCGGAGGCGGATTCGCTGATCTCAGACTACGTGGCCGTCAATGGCGAAGACGTACGCTCGGCGCGTTGGCGGGTCCGCGTCAGCGCGGCCCAGCGCGACCTCGAGACAGCGAGCGATTACATCGACCGTTGGGAGACCGAAGCCGAAGGCAATGACGTGTGGCTCTGGCTCGTCCAATGGTACCGGTATTCGGAGCGGCTTGTCCACGGCAGGCTCGCCGATGCCGACGCTGCCCTGAATCGTTTCCAGGAAATGAGCAGAAAGCGCGAGGTCGACCAGTGGATCCTCATCGCGGAAGTCGACAGAAGTCTCGTGGATCTCCGTTTCCGCAACAACATGGCGTTAGCTGTGCAGCGTCTGGAGCGGGTCGTGAGTGACCCGAGTCTTCAGGAGCTCGCTCCGATAAACAGACCGTACTGGTCTGCAGCGCTTGCCTTTGCATACGCAGGCCGCGCCGATCGCGCACGAGAGATCATGACTCGATTCGAGCGTGAGGTTCCTCAGGAGCTTGTCAAGGGACTGCCGTTCGCGGACGCGGCGAGGGGAGCGATTGCTCTGGCCGAGGGACGATACCAGGATGCCATTGATTCCTACGAGCGCTGCTACAACCGGATCGGAGGCTTTCAGGTGACTTACTGTGGTAACTTCGAAATCGGGACGGCATACGAAGGCCTCGGAGATGTGGACGCTGCGCTAGCGGCCTACCTTCGTCACGCGAACGAGCGCTCGCCGACGCTGCTAACCGATGATCGTCACGTCCTCGGACCGACGTACCGCAAGCTGGGTGAGTTGTACGAGGCGCGCGGTGAATTCGCGAAGGCGCTGGAGTACTACGTGAAGCTGGCGGAACTCTGGAAAGACGCGGATCCGGAACTGCGGCCGACTGTTGACGAGGTGCTGCGCCGGATTGACGAGCTTAGTTTGCGGCAAGCCGGAGAACCGGCGGCGTGACGATGCAAACTACGGATGGGCTTTCCCCGGCCGGACGTCTCCGAGGGTCAGAATACGACGAAAGACACCAGTCGAAAGGGTGCTAGATTGTCAGATCCACGACTGGATTCAGGCTGCCGGACCACCACCCGATCCAGATCGTGAACCGCATTGACTCGCGCTCTTAATGTCTCAATCATCCACACACTTCCACGAATAGACATTGTGCCATTCGACCACGATCTTGGCCGGCACATAACAGTTAGGGAAATCGAGAATGACAAGCACTCACATAACAGTAGCTTACAAGTGGACCGCAAAACCGGGCAAACTGGATGAGCTCAAGTCGATCTACGAGCAGGTCACCGAGGCGATGAAACAGAACGAGCCCGACGCTCAGGCCGTCCATTGCTACGTCTCAGAGAAGGACGACGCGCTGTACGTGCGCGACGAGTTTAAAGACGCCGCGGCGCTGGGCTTTCACTTGAGTACGACTGCAGCCGGTCACTTCCCACAGTTGATCGCCATCGCCGTCCCTGGACCATTCTTTTTCCATGGAGACGTCCCCGACGATCTGAAGCAAGCGACCGAGCAGATGCAGCTGGGTGCCGAGTTCAGCACGCATGCGTTTGGATTCGATCGCTAGCCGACGAGACACGGGCCACCTCGCCACGAACGTTCCGCCGAAACGTTCGCCTCCAGCGGGGTTGGGCTTCCGGCCAACATACGGGACGTCTTCTTGGAACAGGCGACGCTCATCGAAACAGGCTGCCCCACATCCGGACTAGGGAGAGCGGCTATCCACTTCGGACTGGAGTTCATGCATGGCAATCATCAGCTGTGAGCGCAGCCGTGAAATCTGGGAACTGTCCGAGAACTTCAAGATCGCCTGATACAAGCTCCGATGTTGCTCGATGGCACTCACAATGTCCGCCCGGGTCATCGAGTCTGTCGTAGAGTGAACGAACGGGTTATCCAAAATAATCGCCATCGTCGGCAGTTCCGTGTCGGGTGATAACGCGACTATTCGTCAGCCGGGTGAGACGCTGCGGTCACGGCAGTTGAGAAACCACAACAAACTTCCTAATGCTCTAATGCCCAATGGCAGCATTGGTTGCAATGCCCAGGTAGGTGCGTAATTCGTCCTAGGGGAACTCCCGCGCGATCATGTAGTTACCGCCGTGTTACACTTAATTCGCAGCGACTGGCCGTCTCAAGCTTTCGACCCCGAATGTGTACACCGTACATCGGGTTGAAAGCTTTTTCATTGATGGTGAGCGCAGAGCGACGTTTTCAGGTAAGAAGGAAATGAACATCTACGTAGGCAATCTGCCGCACGAAACGACCGAATCAGAACTCACAGACGCGTTTGCCGCATACGGTTCGGTCAATTCGGCATCCATCATCAAGGACAAGTTTACGGGTAAATCCCGCGGTTTCGGGTTTGTTGAGATGCCGGACGATTCCGAAGCTTCAGACGCCATCAAGAGTCTCGGTGGGCAGGAAATGGGCGGTCGCACTCTGACGGTTAATGAAGCACGTCCCCGTAAGTGACCAAGGAGTCGCTTCAAGACTGAGCTTAGCTCGAATCGAAGGAGGCCGGCCGACTTGGTCGAGCCTCTTTTGGTTTGAGCTCTTTGTAACGGACTCTTGTCCCGCCGAAAAGGTGGTGCAAATGCCTCGTGCCTCAGTGATTCCTGGGCAGCACCATACCTCACCTCATCCCAATCACGAACAACATGCAGGGCTTCTCAGTCGCGTTTCAATCCTCTGGTCCCATTGAGATACTCACGCTCGTGGGTGAACTCGACGCCCGCACGGTAACCGAGCTGGACGCAGCCATCCTCAAATGCATCCAGAAAAAGAGAAACCGGATTGTCGTGAACGCTGCCAGACTGGACTACATATCGAGTGCCGGGCTAGGTGTCTTCCTCAGCCACATAGATGAGATTCGTGATCAGGGAGGAGACCTGATCATCTGCCATCTTGGTCCCAGAGTATTTAACGTCTTCGACCTGCTCGGCTTTCCGCTGCTGTTCAAGATCGTCGAATCACAAGAGCAGGCGATGGGGATGTTTGCAGTCCAACCCGCCGCGGCTGGCTGACACGGATTCCGGAGAGGCTACGGCTCTCAGGATCGTTTCCAATCCCGAGTCAATTCAAGTACGCGCGAATGAGGTCGAAGAACTCGACCTCAAACTGCTGAAGGTTGTGTCCAAGCCGCGTCTCGAAAGCTGTGGCAAAGGAGACGCCGTTCCGGGCATCGAGGTAGATGTCCCTGATGCCGGGCTTCGACTGTCCTCCCCCAAGAGGATCCAAGAGGTACCGCACCGCCAGTTCAAACATGACATAGTAGTAATCCCGCACATTCGGGATGTCCGGGTAGTTGTACCGATGCATAGAGATCGGATTCAACTCCCCAAAGGTCGACACGAGATCTTCCAGCTGCGCCCGGGTAGTCACGATGTCGATGGACTGGGTTCCTCCGCAGACGTATTCCGCAATCCCCTCGCTGAGCCAGACATCGACCAGGCTGGGATCCTCGGTGCCCTTGAGCAGGCCCTCCACGACGTGCATGAGTTCATGCGTCAGAACCCGCGTATAGCCATCGATCTCAGTATTTCGGATGGGATGGTCCAGGGAGTAAATCAGTAGGCCGCCGTAGTAACCCCAACCACCCCACGCCTGCTCGAAGCGGTCACGATACGTGTAGATGTGGATCTTCGACTGACCCGCAGGCCACAAGAAATGGGAGCTGCCTGACAGGGCGAAGTCCTCCCGCAGAACAGTCAGGAGCTCTTCGCCGATTTCGGCCACCTTCTGGCGCGCCTCCGAACTGGCGGCATCGCTATATACGATGAAATGCTCGCTCTCGTACGGGTGGCCGTCGTGCGGCCATCGAAACCCGGTTCTGTACCACGACCCACTGTCGATCATGTCATCCGGCTCTGTCGGGGTGTCGTTGCATCCCGCAAGCATAGTGGCGGCAACAAATGGGAGTAGTATGATGGATACTAGATGGGTTCGCTTAAGACTTATCATCACAATTGCCTCGGAAGTCTACTCAGGCTCCGACACGAGCCGCGCAATGACGTGCTCACGACTCTTCACCTTGTGCCGTACGACACGACCCGAGTCGGGGACGGAAGGCTGTCTTAGCGAGCGGTACAGAAAATGCCGGAGGGAAGATGCGGGAGAAAGCAAGTGATCTCTTGGCCGCGATATTCCTACGAGCGCACGTGTGCCGAGCGTCCGGGCGAGATTCTCTTCAGCCAGTACACGCCGTTCTTCGTCGGTTACGGCTACCTCTACGGCGAAGGTGGTTTCAATCCGGATCAAGAAAAACGCAGAGCCGCGTTAGATCTGTACACCATGTACGTGGAGACCTACCCGTACTTTCACAGTGCTCATTACCAGTTAGGATTGGCCCAGAAAGCCAACGGGCTTGTCGACGAGGCGCGTAGGTCTTTTGAGCGGGCGATCGAAATCCATCCGTATTATCCGGATGCAAAGAAGGAGCTCGACGCACTGCCGGCACCGCGGTGAAAGATCGGTCCGCCTTCGCTTCACACGGAAACGCTCGCGATTAGCAGCCCGCACACGGATACCGCCACCGTGGACACGTCTGCTTGCTCGGTCCGCTCGCTGAACTGGGCGCGCCTTAGCATCAGCCACGATTTTTCGACCTGCCCCCCTTAATCCTTCCTTTTTCTGATCTTTGACAGCCAGTACTGCGTCGAGCGGGAATCGCCGCAACGTCGACGCCCATCTCCAAAACCTTTCTGACCAGGCCCATGTCGAACAGAAATGCGAACTACCTTCTCTTGCTGACGCTCACCAGTCTCTGGTCTGTCGTGGCCGCTGCGACCCGGGCCCAGCCTGCTTCCGAGGTGTCGGACCACAGCGACCTGCTGGCGTTATTCAATGAGTGGCGCACCTTCGAACGTCCACCTCTGCTCGACGGAGCACCTGACTACACCGCAGAAACTTTTGCGGCCCGTTACGAGGACTATCTGGAGCTCCGTGCACGCCTCAATGCATTGGATACGACCGGCTGGTCGCTGCCGGAGAAGGTCGATTGGCATCTTGTGAGCGCCGAAATGAAAGGGTTCGACTTCAACCATCGCGTGCTCAAGCCCTGGACCCGCGACCCCGCCTTTTACCAGTCCATCTGGATGGGGCGCAGTGATGTCCCGGCACACGAGGGCCCGACCCACCATGCCGTAACGGAACTCTGGACATACGAATTCCCGCTGACCGCTTCGTCCGAACAGCGCCTGATCGCAGACCTGCGCGTAATCCCACCACTAATGCGACAGGCGCAGCAGAACCTCGTGGGGAATGCGCGTGAGCTCTGGATCACCGGTATTCGAAACATCCGCTCACAGCGGGCCAACCTTGACGAGATAACTCGACGCGTCAGCTCCCACGCCAGCGACGCCCTCCTTTCTGTGCTCGCGGAATGCACGGCGGCAACGGACGATTTTATCGCGTGGCTCGAATCCGAGGCGACGAACAAAACTGGTCCCTCCGGCATCGGGAAAGAAAATTACACGTGGTATCAGCAGAACGTACATCTCGTACCGCTAACCTGGGACGACGAAGTGCGCTTGCTGAAACGCGAACTTGACCGCGCCTGGTCGTCACTGAAACTGGAGGAGCATCGCAACCGACATCTACCGCCACTTGTGTCCGCGTCGACGCCCTCAGAATACGATGCGAAAGCGGATGAGGCCGCGAATCGCCTCATGACCTTCCTGGAACAGCATGAGATTGTCACCGTCACGGACTACATGGAGCCGGCCCTGCGCCAACATCTGGGCCGCTTCGTGCCCGAAGAGCAGCGCAACTTCTTCTGGATCGGGGCGCACTACGATCCGTTGCCGCTGTTCACGCATTTCTATCACTGGTTTGAATTAGCTCGCATGGATCGCGAACCGCATCCGAGTCCCGCGCGACAGGGAGGGCTGTTGTACAACATTTTCGACAGCCGCAGTGAAGGCACCGCAACCGGAGTCGAAGAGATGTTCATGCATGCGGGTCTCTACGATGACAGTCCACGATCCCGTGAGCTGGTCTGGATCCTCCTCGCCCAAAGGGCCGCGCGTGGGCTGGGTTCGCTCTACGCGCACGCGAACGAAATGACCATGGAGCAGGCCGGAGGCATACACGTGGACTGGACTCCCCGCGGGTGGATGAAGACGGAAAAGGAACTGCTGATCTTCGAGCAGCACCTCTACTTGCGACAGCCCGGTTACGGCACGAGCTACGTCACCGGAAAATATTTGCTCGAACGCACTCTGGCCGACTATGCCCGACAACTCGAAGAGCGCGGGCAGCCGTTTGAACTGAAGAACTTCTTTGACCGCCTCAACTCAATCGACAGCATCCCGATTTCCCTGGCCCGCTGGGAGATGACAGGCCTCGACGATGAGATACGACAATTGACCGCAACCAACTGACTTCGGAGCGCCCCTC
>JBFHWK010000160.1:0-7464 GCA_041589075.1 Rhodothermales bacterium | reverse complement strand
GTGCCGGTGCTGGACCCGGAATCGGCTGATGCACAAATCTACAGAGACATGGGGACGCTGGACCTGGATACGCCGCTGGCAACATTCAGATGGGGAGGGGATGAGAACGTGTTCACTCTCGGGGATTATTTCTTCTGGCTGCCCGAACTCCCGTATGCGGAGCGTCGCACACGCACAGGCGCTTCTGTGGGGCGGGCGCTGCGCAACGAGGTGCTGGCACTGGAAGGGGAGCGTCGAGGACTCGAAGACGACAGGATGCGCGCTTCGGTCGAACGAGAGACCGCGTTGTTTCTCGCGCGACGACTGATCGAAGCACTGCGGGCCGACACGACCGTCTCGCCGACGGAGGAGCAGCTGAGGACGGCATACAAGCGTTTCGGCCTGGACCGTCGCGAACTCGTCGACGCCGATTTCTGGATGATACCGTTCGGATCTTTGGAAGAGGCATTGTCCGCGAAGGCGCAAACGGAGAGTAGACCCGGATCAGAGAGGCGGCTGAAGGGATACACGCATTTGAAGAACGAACCACTCGATCGCCAGCACCCTACACTGCGATACTATGTGAGGCAGGCTCACATCGCAGAGACTACGATAGTGGGACTGTCAGCCGAAACGTGGATCCTGCTGCATGTGGAGGCGCGGCGTAGCCGGCCTGCATCATTCGAAGCCAGCCGTCAGCAGATCGAACGGCGCATGCGTCCCTACATCGCGGAGTACAATCTGCTTGAGCGCCTGCGAACTGAGGCCACCGTGCGTATCGACTCGACACGATTCGAACGCATCATGGAACTTGAGGGTACGGACGCCGAGTCCTAGCGCTTGACGACGGTCATCACGCCTTGCGATGAAGCCGTTGTCGTCGCGATTCGGTACGCGTATACACCAGCCGGAAGTGATCGCGTGTCGACTGCGACTCTGTGCGGACCCGGTGGTAACGGGGCCGTAGCGCGGTTGGCAACGACGCGTCCCAGCATGTCGACGATGGCGATTGTAATACGTGAGCTTGCATCGAGCTCGAAGGCGACCGTCACACGGTCCGAGGCCGGATTCGGGTAGCTTCCCATTAGTCGAAACGAGGTTTTTGGAGTCTCGTCGACTGAAACGGATCCGGTCTTCTGAAAAAGTATCCGGTTCAATCCGAATGCACCCGTACTCGTTGCGATGCGCATCGTATGCAATCCCGCCTCGAGTTCAATTCCTGGCACGACGAGATTGGTCCATGTGCGTTCTCCACCGGTAGTGGGGACCGATACGGTTCCGGTTTTGTCAACGCCGTTGAACTCCAGGCGAAACGAAGCGCTGAGGGCCGGAGATCCTATTCGCACGATCGCGCTATAGACGGCCGTCTCTTTTACGTTGACGGTGTATTCAAGCCATTCACCGCGGGCGATGCGCGTTACGGCATACCCGACGTCGCTGCCCGCCGTAAAAACGTCTACGTCGTCAGACTGACGGATACCGTCGCCAATATTGCCGGCCGTCAAATCGCGGTATGTAACACCGTTACCCCCGATGTCGAAGTGCTCCGCCTCGACGATACCCGGAATCGTTGCTGGTGCCATCAGGTATGGAGATCGGTCCGCGCATCCGCCACCAACCGTTACGTCGGCAATCGGCGTGACCGCGGTTCGGCCTACGTTGTCGGTTACGCGCGCGCGCAATTTGTAACAGCCCTGGCTTACGTTCTCAACCGAGGCGCTGTATGGTATCTGTCTCGCGACGCCGATCAGGCCTTCGTCCTGGAAGAACTCCACCTTGTCCACCTGTCCGTCCGCGTCGGTTGCTTCAGCTGTCAGCACAGCGGTATCGCTAACGTTATAATTAGTGCCGTCGGATGGTGCGGTGAGCGTAATCGAGGGATCTGCGTTCACGGCGCGAAAGACACGCGCGTAGTCGATTTCCATCGTCTGCGGGAAGACCGTCGACGCATCCGGGTCGCCACCGAAGTTGCCGCCCACGGCCACATTCAGGATCAGGTGGAACAGTTGGTCGAACGGTGCGGGGTAACTTGCATTGGCAGTAAACCACGACCGCTGTGTCTGGTAGAGAGAGTCATCGACGAACCAGCGAATTTCCCACGGGTCCCATTCTAGGGCGAACTCGTGGAAGGCCTGCGAGAAGTCGCCCGCAGGTAACCGGTAGCTGTCACCGGATCCGGTGTTGTTCGGAAAAGATCCGCCGTAATGAAGGGTGCCGTAAACGACGCTGGGCTCGTTGCCGCGCAATTCCATGATGTCGATCTCGCCGCTGGCTGCCCAGCCTCCGTAGACGGACTCCGTCGGCATCATCCAGATCGCGGGCCACAGTCCCTGGCCTGTCGGCATTTTGGCACTAACCTCGACGCGGCCATAGAGCCAGTCGCCCTTGTTGATGGTGCGCATGCGAGCGGAGGTGTAGGCGTATCCGCCAAAGTTCTCCTCCCTGGCCGTAATCACGAGCACGCCCCCGCTTACCGTCGCGTTCTCCTCTCGATAGTATTGCAGCTCGCCGTTGCCCCATCCACAGTTCGGGCAGCCGTCGCCGATCTGGAAGCTCCATCGAGCCGGGTCGACGGCGTCGCCGTCAAATTCATCGGCCCAGACCGGCTCCCAGGAGATTTGAGCGCCGGCGGTGGAGGCTGTCATCGCGCAGGCGATGAGCAGGGCGCCGGCAATTTTGCATGGTGACGAGAACCACATGTTGGGGCGTATCATGGATGCGGTGCGGCTATCTTTCTCTGACCGTGAAAGAGCTTTTTCAGATCCGGTCTTCGCCTTTGCCGGGGATGCATGAACTGCGGTACCGAGTGCTCCGGCGTGGCTGCTCTGTGCGAGCGCGATGCGGATGTGCTGGTTGTCCGTGCGAAACAACGGGTTGTGAAAAGGTTTTCATAATATACGAACTACCCCGAAATCCGGCGCACCAACATGGCAAAAGGGACCCCTGAAGCGCTGTCACCGGCCAAAAAACTCACTTTTCGCGCCGCGGCCGCCCTAATCCCCGTCGCCGTCCTGCTCCTTCTCGAAATCGCCCTGCGCACCGCCGGCATCGGGGAGGCAGCACGCACACCCTTCGAACCGGTCGACGGCCGCGAGGAATTTGTCTCGTTCAGCCCCGCCTTCGGCCAGCGCTACTTCAATGGCTTCGAACCCGGCACCGCCTTCAATCCCTTCGTCCCGCAAAAGGGGGATAGCACGTTTCGCGTCTTTGCGCTCGGCGGCTCCAGCACGGCCGGGTTTCCCTACACATTCTACAACGGTTTTCCCGCACGTCTCCAGGAGCGACTCGAAACGTACCTACCGGACATGCGCGTCGAGGTGATTAACCTGGGCATGACCGCCGTCAACAGCTACACACTTTGGCATCTTAAAGACTACCTGCCTCGGTACCAACCCGACGCCGTCGTCATTTATGCCGGACACAACGAGTACTACGGTGCCTTCGGGGCCGGCAGTACGATCTACAAGCTGGGTAACTACATCTGGCTCAAGCACTTCGCCCTCCGGCTCAAAGGGAGCGCACTTTATACAGCGATCGAAGACCTGCTTAGTCCGTCCCGATCCGACGCCGAGGTCGTCGAAGCGCAGAGCCGAACCATGATGGCCACGGTGGTCGGTGAGCGGAGAATCGAACTTGGCGACGATGTTTTTGACGCCGGCGTTCGACAATTCGAAGCGAACCTATCCGCCGTACTGCGGACGTTTTCCGACCATGGTATCCCGGTCTATGTCGGCACACTAACATCCAACCTCGCGGGCCAGCGACCACTCGGCGATAATGAGGAGGCACGGCAGCTGTACACCGAGGCACTCGGCCGGCTGGAAGTCGGCGACACCGAAAAAGCGCTCGAACTGTTTCTGAGTGCAAAGGATCACGACGACATTCGTTTTCGAGCGCCGTCCGCAATGAACGAGGTCATTCGGCGCCTCGCTGCACAGCCGGGCGTGACCCTCGTCGACGTCGAGGAGGCCTACCGCCGCCGGAGCACTCATGGCATTGAAGGCAACGACGAGTTTGTCGATCATCTCCATCCGAACTTCGAGGGCTACGATCGGATTGGGGCTCTCTACTTCGCGGCACTTGAGTCGCACCCGGTGCTCGCCACGCGGCCCCGACTCACGTCGTTCGACCGTGGTCCGGCAATCGACCCCATCGATCAGGCAACAGCTGCGATACAGATCCTGCGGTTGAAAAGTGGATTCCCGTTTCGCACAGATGTCGATCCGAAAGTCGAGCTCCGCCTCTACGGCCGACTGCTAGATCGCTATCTTCGATCAGGATCGTATACGGACTCACTGGCGGTGTTGGCACTCAACCGTGTAAAGTTGATCTACGACGTGCTGTATGAGGGTGTGCAGATCGCCAGGTCACGCAACGATACTACCAATGCGCTGCTGCTCTACCGCGCGCTTCTTCACTGGCAGCCGTTCAACGAGTCGTTGAACAAGGATGCCGTGGCGTACGCGCTCGCCGACCCGGATTACGACCGCTACACGAGTACTATCACGCGGTATTTGCTCAACCGAACCGGCGCGCAGGCTTACGTAGATGCGCTCGCGGCGATTCATCTGCGCCGTGGTGCACTCGACGATGCGGAGCGGCTGCTCCATTTCTCGGAGCGCATCAACGCGTTCTCACACCCGATGCTGTACAACATGGCGCGGCTGCACGTGATGCGAGGCGATACGGCGCGGGCGCGGCGATACTTCATCAGGCTGCAATCAGCAGCCGGCCGCTCCGGGGGCGAAGTCGATCCTTGAACATCGCGACGACGCGTCCTAGTTTTGCTAATCCGCCTCTAATGCCATGCACGCACTTCCCATGCCTCCTGAATGGCTGATGGTCTCTTCATTGTCGGAACCGATCGAAGCGTAGGCAAGACGATTGTCGGTGTGGCGATTGTGGCGATCTTGCGTGAGATGGGTGTCGATGCGACGATGATGACGCCCGTTTCGACCGGCGGCTCCGTTGAAAGTGCGGTCGAGCTTCTTGGGACCATCGGCGTTTCCGACGATAGGAATCTGATCACACCCGTCGCTTTCGAAACGCCGGCGTCTCCGTATGTTGCGGGGCGCGTCGAAAAGCGGCCGGTGGACATCGGCCGAATAAGAACAGCGTTCGAAACGCTCAAATCCACCGGGAAATTTATCGTCGTCGAGGGTGGTGGTGCCATGGTCCCCCTGACAGCCCGAGTGACCACGCTGGATCTGCTCCAGGACCTCGGCTTACCGTCGATCATCGTCGGACGTACGGGTCGCGGCACGCTGAATCACTGTCTGATGACCCTCCGCGTGATGCTTGCGTCCGGTGTGACGCCGCTAGGCTTCGTCCTGAACGGATTCGGACAGCACGGGGACGGATTCGCCGAGTCGCTCAATCCGGAAGTTCTTGCCGAGCTCGCTGCGCCCGTGCCGTTGCTGGCCACGCTGGAGTGGAGACCCGAGTACCGAACACATCTCAATAAATTCATCCGTGCTCTCGGCAACGAGAGTGCGCTGGTCCACGTTCTGAAGGAAATCGCACCACCACGCAGAGACGATTCGTAACAGCGAGCCCCGATCGAGCCCAATGACGATGAGAAGTCCTGACGACATCGTTGCAAACGATGCTACGCGGTATACCGAGTATGTTTCAGAGTTGATGAGAAGAGTGAAAGCTGTTGACCTTAGGGGCACCGCCGTGGCGGTAGTTGTCCCAGCGTCGACAAGCGCGTGTGCGGGGGAGGTTGCCGCGCGTGTCTACAAGAGCATCGGCAAGGGGCGGTTTGACAACGTCATTTGTATTGCGGCCGGAACGAAGGCTGCTGCTGGCCGGATCAACATCTGGAGCGAACGTACGTACAGGAGCCGATTCGGTGAGGTAGAGGTCAATGACCGGCTGCGCAACGAGCTATGCGATGAAGACGACGACATCTACGTGAGTGACGCCGGCCACTTCGACGATGACGGCATCGGTGCTCAGCTTCCCTTCTTGTCGGAGACGCTCGGAGCATTCTCGGCCGTGCCGATGGTGATGGGTGCGGAGTCGCCCGAGTTCTGCCGTGAGCTCGGCAACGCCGTCGCCGAGATCATGTACAATCAGAAAACACTTGTCGTAGCTGTCGTCGATGTACTGGGTGGCAGCGAGGAAGCGGTGGGTCTTTTCAAGCGCCACATGGAGCAAGGAGACGTGTCGCGGATGATGGGTCTTGTTGCAAGCGAGGAGCTGAAACTTCGAGGAGGAGGAGCGCTGATTGCGGCAATGATCGCTGCCCAGAGCCACGGAGTCTCGGCAGCAACGCTGGTCGACCTTCGGCTGCCGAACAACGGACAGCCGGGATGCGTCGGCGCCATTCTCTCGCACTGAGGTCCTGTGCGGTGGCCGAAGAGAGTGATAAGGTTGTCCCGTCCGGCGCGGCAGACGTCGAGTCCCTCGCAATCGTCGGAGCTGGGAACGTCGGGTTCTCGTTGGGACGCGCGTTCGCCGCGGCCGGGTTCCGTATCGAGTGGGTGGCCAGTCGGTCAGCCGCTGCTGCACGGGAACTGGCCGAGACGCTTGGATCGAGAGTGATTGCAGGCGCCGATCGTGATCGACCGCAAGTCGACGTGGTGTACGTGTGTGTTCCCGATGACGCGATAGAATCCGTGGCCGCCGACCTTGCGGCGCGCGGTGACTGGTCCGGCTGCGTGGCGGCACATGTATCGGGTGCGCTCGCATCGAGTGTTCTGGAACCGTTGTCACAAAAAGGCGCCGCTGTCTTGAGCTTCCATCCGATGATGACCATACACCGGGAGACGCCGGCCGCAGCATTCGGTGGTGTCCGTGTCAACCTGGAAGGCACCGCGGAAGGCATCGCGGCCGGACGGACACTAGGGCGAGCGATCGGCGCGGACCCTCACGTGATCGACGCGAAAACAAAGACCGCCATACACATCGCTGCAACGTTCGTCTCTAACTACCTCGTCACGCTGGTCACGCTGGCCTCGGAGATCCTGTCGCGAGCGGGAGTCGGGCGTGCGGAGTTTGAACCGCTGCTCCGGCCGCTGGCCGAGGCGACGCTCGAAAACGTCAACTTCGGGCGACCCGGAGACGCGCTCACGGGGCCGATCTCGCGGGGCGACGCGCAGACGCTTGAGCGCCATTTGCGGCGAATCAAAGCGGACTATCGGGACCTGCTACCGGTGATGCTGGCTCTCACCTCCGAAACCGTGCGCGTGGCGGCCGAAACCGGTCATATCAGTACCGAAAAGGCGGAAAAGCAGCTTTTGTTGCTGCGGACCATGGTGCAGAATTCGATCGATGACGGAGAGACTGGCATCTAGGCGCCGATCTTTCCACAAAAGGGCGATATTTTGCCAAAAACGCCGATTTTCGCGATACATTCGCAATCTATTCGCGCATGGAGTCGGTCGTGAACGGAACCTTGCCCGAACTGCACTGTTGAGCGGCGCCGTCCACGATTGTGACACAACGCGGTGACCATTGTATGGCGCCCTCAAACGGCAG
>JBFHWK010000159.1:0-7500 GCA_041589075.1 Rhodothermales bacterium | reverse complement strand
TCGTGTCGAGAGTTCCGGGCCAGTAGAACCAGCCGCCGCCGGTCGTGAACCCGAGGCTCGGATCGTAGATCGTCAGCACACTCGCATTGTCCCCTTCGTAGTAGCCGTCGACATTGACGATTACATCCACCGAGTACGTGTTCACGGGAACCTCGTCGAACGAGCACTTAAACGTGAGTTTCTCGTAGTCGTACGGGAAGGGAGGGCTCTCCGGGTCGTCCACGAGTACGGTCCTTGACTCTTCACTACAGTTTCCACTTACAGACGCTCCCGGACCTACCGGAACAAGCGTAAGGTCCGAGTTTGCGAGATCGATGTTGCCGGCAAGATTCGAATCGCTCTCCACGCCCATCGGATTGTCGTATTCGTGGACCATGTAGAAAAGATCGAACGGCGGGCTCTTCCCGCCCTCTTCCTCGACCTGTATCGCCGACTCGTTGGTCGCGCCGAACATGATCTTCACGTCCTCCTCCTCCACGGAGATCATCACCGTGTCCGGATCACTGTCGAGCGGCTCGGAGTCGCTGGCGGTGACTTCGATGAAGTAGTCACCGGCGTTCTCGAGCATCTGACCCTTGAGCGTCCAGATGCACTCCTGCCCCGTTGCGGTTGCGCTGCACAGCGTGGCTGCGGGCTCGAGGATCAGGCTTGATGGCAAGCCGGGTGAAGGCGCGCCCATGCCCTTCCACCACCGGCTCGCCAGGGTCAGATCGGTAAGGGGTTCCGGCCGGTCGTCGTCGGTAACGGTGATCGTCACCTCCGCAATCTTGTCGCTGTACTGGACCGTTTGTTCGCCCGGATCGACGTTCGCGATTTCGGGTGCCGCGTTCACGGTTACGTACATCACAATCCCGTCGTGGTCAGTCGACCGAAGAGGGGTCGAGTCGTCATTGATGAGGTCGACGGCCGCATCTGCATTGCCGCGTCCCAAGGCCAAGCCTGCAACGTCCGGGTCGAGTGCTGCCGACGTGAGCATATGGTCTAACGCCTGGGCACTCCCGCGGAACACGATCGTGTACCTCTCCTCCGGCGGCACGCTCGAAACTTGGTTGGTCAGATCCGGATTCACGAGGTCCGGCCCGCTGAGCAGATTCTCGGACGGATTGAAGCTGCCGCTAGTCTGTCCGACAACGTCGACGTACCCGTCTGTGAACTGGAACGCGTTGAGGTCACCGGTTACGACCAGGCCGACCGTCGGGTTAGCCGTCTGAAAGTCCTGCACCTTTTGGGCAGTGGACTGAGCCTGCTCCAGACGCTTCTGTCGCACACGCGGTCCATCAGCTGGATTGTCGACGCCGCCGAGCGAACGATTGTGGACATTGACGACCGCGATCGGTAGCGACGGAATCCCGTTGATGAGAAAGGAGCCTTCCAAGAGCAACGGTGGCCGGTCGTGTAGAATGTCCAAACTGCCATCGGTCGGATCTATGAATGTCTCCGCCTTGCCTAGCTGTGTCACGGCGTCCACCTGCACGTTGTCACGCACAAGGAAGCCGACGTCGATCGTGCCGATGTCGTTGCCTTCCACGAGGTAAGCCGTGTACACAACGCCCGGATCAAGAGCCGCGATATCGGCTGCAAGATCCTCGAGTACGCCCAGCTTTTCGGCTTCCTGGACTGCGAGAATGTCGGGAGCCCTCAGCACGTTCAGGACGTAGGCAGCAAGCTTCGCCCGACGCCGGAGGTACTCTGCCGTAGTTACGACCTGATCATTCCTCCCCGCACCGTCCGCGGGATCATCTACGTCGTCAAACAAGCGGAACAGGTTAAGCGATGCGATCGTGGCCTGGCCCGGCTTGCGTTGCGGAACCGCCACCGGCAGCGTTGCCGGGTCGACCGTCAGGGACGATGGCCACAACTCGTAGCCACCGAACTCAAAGCCAATCACGCCCGTCGCATCGAATGAAGAGCCGGCCGGGATGATCTGGTTGGGTAGCCCCAGCTTGTCCGGATCGAGCTCGAAGACCTCGGGGTTACCGTCCCATGTGGGAATCGGCGGTCCCAGACCCGGAAACTCGACACCGGGCTCGCGGAAGGCTCTGTCAGGACCAGCCACGATGTTGACTTCGGCGATAGGATCAGGACTGAAACGTTGGTTCGGGCCCGTCACACGGCCGTTGCTAATGCTAATCAGCATCCCCTCATAGCACTCGAAGTTCATCTCGGCTATGCTGCCGCCGGACACCGAACAGCTCGTCGCTGCCGGGTCAGGCGAAGGCGTCGTTGCATTGAAGACGACGGGCGCGGGCACCGCGCCCGTACCCGTGACGCTCACCGACGGACTGTTGGTGAACTCCGTGAGACCGAAGAACTCGACGATCTGGCCGGTTACGTCAACGAGGTCTCCGACAGCTACGCCGGGCGCGCTAGAGGTGAAGACGAAGATCCCGTTGGAGGTGTCCACATCACCGTCGTCCCGCGCCTGGGGCGTTTGCATGAAGAACCCGTTGGGCGCCACTGCCGTGACGACGTTGTCTTCGGTCGCAACGACGGCGTTTTCGAATGGTGACGAGGCACCGCTGCCCTGTATGGCAAAGATCTCCAGGACCGGCCCGCCAGCCGAACAGTTCGTCGAGATGGCGATGTTCGTGGTACCAGGCGTTATGCACGTGTTGACCAGATCCACGTTGTTCTGGTTAGTGTCGGTGCCGTCGGGTAGCCGCGAAATGCTTTTGAAATCCTCGCCGGTCGACCCGGAGTCCTGCAGCCCAGCGCCGGAGCCTTCCGTATACGGTGCACCCGTATCGCCCTCGTAGCTCACGGCATCAACCAGCAAACCGCCGTTCCGAAGACCGACCGCATCCGGCGCTCCGTTCTGGATCAGGTTGGCGTCCGGCGTAGCGTCTAAGTCGCAGTTAGGCACGTTGGCGGCGTTGCCGCAAACGACGAAGTGTTCGCCAGGCGCCAGCGTGACTGGCGGCAGACTGATGGTGTTGTAGACCGCCGCGCCGCCACCGGTACCATTGACCAGCTCCAGAGTGTAGGTGCTCAGGTTGGCCGAGGCGGCTCCGGCGTTGTAAAGTTCAATGAACTCGGCGTTGTCGGTGGCTGGCTGGTCGTAGTCGATCTCATTGATGACGACGACCGGTGAGGGATTAGGCCCACCCGGCGTATCGACACCGCCCGCAGGATCAAAGGCACCGATCTGCCAGCCGCCAGGGGCCAGGTAGACATGACCCGGCACGAATGACCCGTCGGGTCCCACCGTCGTAGCGCAGTAGGTCAGATCGCCGGATCCGACCGTTTCAATCAGCGCCACGCAATCGACGATTGTACTCCAGGGGGTCGCGTCGAGTGTGCCGTCGTCGTTCGTGTCGAGATCGGCGCCGTTGCTGCCGCTGAAGTTCTCAACCAGCAGGTGGGTCACGTTGTCGCTGTTCTCGAAGTTGAGCGTCGTCACCAGGTCGGCCGTGCCCAGCGTGAACGTACCCTCGGCGGCCACGAAGAATCCGCTCGGCGGAATCGTCTGGCCGGAGAGGCTGACAACGCTTTCGATGACGCCGCTGCCGGCCGCTCCATCGCCGATCACCAGGTACGTGAGCGCGTCGAGCGAACCACCCGCGGTGCCGGCCAGCTCGAAGTACTCGTCCGTATCCGCGCCCGGCTGATCGATCCGAATCTCATTGACAACTGCATCCGTCGTAGGAGGGGGAGTGGGATTGGCTGCTCCCGGCGTATCGTCGCCAACAGCAGGATCGAAGGCGCCAATCTGCCAGCCGCCGGTGTTGAGGTAGACATGACCGGGGACGAACGACCCGTCTGGTCCCACCATCGTGGCGCAGTACGTCAGATCGCCCGATCCGACCGTCTCAATAAGTGCCACGCAATCGACGACTGTGCTCCAAGGAGTTGCGTCAAGTGTGCCGTCGTCATTCGTGTCAAGATCGTCGCCGTTGCTGCCGCTAAAGTTCACAACCAGCAGGTGGCTGACGTTGTCGCTGTTCTCGAAGTTGAGCGAAGTCACCAGGTCGGCCGTGCCCAGCGTGAACGTACCCTCGGCACCGACGAAGAACCCGCTGGCCGGGATCGATTGGCTAGCCAGGCTCACGACCGCTTCGATGACGCCGCTGCCGCCCGTTCCATCGCCGATGACGAGGTACGTGAGTCCGTTGAGCGATGCGCCCGCGGTGCCGGCAAGCTCGAAATACTCGTCCGTATCGGTGCTCGGCTGGTCGATCCGAATCTCGTTGATAACAACATCCGGAGTGGTAGTCGGATTGACAGCCCCCGGTGTATCGTCACCGCCCGTAGGATCGAAAGTGCCGATCTGCCAGCCGCCCGGGGTCAGGTACACGTGCGCCGGCACGAACGAGCCGTCGGGCCCCACCGTCGTGGCGCAGTACGTCAGATCGCCCGATCCAACGGTCTCAATAAGTGCCACGCAGTCCACGATGGTGCTCCACGGCGTGGAGTCGAGCGTGCCGTCGTCGTTAGTGTCGAGATCGTCGCCGGGGCTGCCACTGAAGTTCTCGACCAGCAGGTGCGTGACGTTGTCGCTGTTCTCGAAGTTGAGCGAAGTCACCAGGTCGGCCGTGCCCAGCGTGAACGTAGGCTCGGCAGCGACGAAGAACCCGCTCGCCGGGATCGATTGGCTAGCCAGGCTCACGACCGCTTCGATGACGCCGCTGCCGCCCGCTCCATCGCCGATGACCAAGTAGGTCAGCGTGTTGAGCGATGTGCCGGAGGTGCCGGCAAGCTCGAAATACTCGTCATTGTCGGTGCTCGGCTGGTCGATCCGAATCTCGTTGATAACCACCTGAGAGAGAGCAAGCGGCACCACGCACATCGTCACGATGCAGAGGAGCGTCACTCTTTGGATAGTGGCTAAAGGGATTCTCAGCCCGAAGGAACGAGATTCAGTATCTCGACGAAATGTTGCTGGGCTTTGCATGGAGCCGCTCCGACTTAAGTCATTAACATCCAGAACTTCAAACTCGTCGGCGGCTTCCACCGTGGTGCGAAGCGAAGTGTACTTGCGGCGCGCTGATGGAATTGAACACATGATCACTTGCCTCAGAATGCTATTAGAATTCTGTGGCCAGTTCCGTCCGATACTAACGCACTCCCGCGTTCGTGCCCGACACTGCCGAAGAGCATGGCGGCGTCTGCGTTGCGGCCGAGTGCACGGGGTTGCATGACTTGGCGACGAGGCTAGCCACTGTTAGAGAGCGACCGGCCTCGGAACGCGCACAAACGGAGGGGCAGACGAGACAATAGCAAGTGCCGTTGCGCGAGAGCGACCGAGGGTGTGATGCGAGGCGAAGTCGGTCGTTGGGTCTCGTTAAGGAATTGTCACGACAGTTGCAACTGCGGTTCGACGCGCAATCGCCAACCGATCCGGAGTGCCTCATCAATCGCGCCCAAGATGCTTCTAAAAAGGGGTCTAGGGCCGGCTCTCCGTATGCGTTCGGGGTGGATCTGAAGGATACGCAGGTGCCGCTTCTTACTCGGCTTCAGGGTGAGTTTAACCCTGCCCGAACCGACAGCTGTCTATGAGCTCGTCGTCTCGGGCCGCTTTCCTGTCCACGCGCCAAAGGAAACTCAAGTAGCAGCGACTTCGCCGAGCGCCGACACCAGATCCTCCAGCAGCATCTCCACGTGCTCCCTGTGAGTACGGTAGGCTACAATGGCGATTCGGATCGCGAACACTCCGTCGAGCATCGTGGCCGTAAGATGCACTCTGTTCCTGCGGTTCACGAGTTCGAGCAACCGCCGGCTTCGCTCATTGCGCTCTTCGACAGGTCGCCCCGTGTCCCTTACCGCAAAGGCAAGTATCGACAGCTCCGGCGGCGCGAGTATCTCCAGCTCTTCGATCTCGCTGATTCGATCGTGAATCCACCGGGCCAGGTCCAGCTTCTCATCGAGCGCGTCTCTGAAAACGCCGGCACCGTGCAGCTTGATCGGCAGCCACAAGCGCAGGCCGCGGAACGGTCGCGTCAGCTCCGGCGAGATCTCACAGAAATCCCACAACTCCTCCTCGTCTTGTGGCCGGGGCAAATAGTCCGCCCTCTGGCTGTGTGTCTCTTTGAGATGTTTCCCATCGCGCACGAGCAAAGCACCGGTGCCGTACGGCAGGAACATTGTTTTGTGAGGATCTACGACGATGGAATCGGCTGAGTCCAGGCCGCGCAAGATCTGCTTGCCGCGGTCCGTCAGACAGAACAGACCGCCATACGCGGCATCGACGTGAAACCATAGATCCTCTTCTCTTGCGAACTCGCCGATTTCGGCGAGCGGGTCGACCGCTCCGGTGTTCACCGATCCCGCGTTGCCGACGATCATGAACGGCCTGAGTCCGTCTCCGCGATCTCGCCCGACGGCGCGCCGGAGCTCAGTCACATCGAGACGATACGCCTCGTCGGAACGCAACGGCTCTAGCTGCTCGCGGGTGAAGCCCGCCAGCAGCGCCGCTTTGTCTACGCAGTGATGTCGTTGATCGGAGAAGTAGATGACGCCTTTCGAAAAGTCGTCGCCAAGCACAACATGGCGCGCCGTGATCATCGCGCTCAATGTGGCGAGCGAACCGCCGGACGTAAGGAAACCGCGTGCACTCCCGGGGTAGCCCACGATATCGCACAGCCACTGAACCACATTCGCCTCTATCCGGCTCAAGGCGGGCGCGACCGCTGCGGCCCCGACATACCTGTTGATGCTGTCGGCAATCAGATCCGCTACCGCCGCATGGAAGAGGCCGCCGCCCGGCACGTAGCCCATGAACCCGGGCGATATAGGATTCAGACTACGATTAACCGCATGGTCGAAGATCTGATCGAGCAGGTCATCGAAACTCGCGGGCTTTTCGGGCAGCGGTTCGATCAGCGACCGAACGAAGTCCGGATCTACGTTCGAACTTGTGTCGACGGCCTGCTGTGGAAGCGTTTCGATCAGCGCAATGATTCGATCCATCGCTGCATCGACGAGCCGGCGCATTTCGGTCGTCGACAGTTCGAGTGGAGGTAATGATCGCATTCCGGATGTAGTTCGGCCTTTGGTGATGACCCTCTCAGAACCTCGTTGAATATAGCCTTGCTATGTATTGCGATGTCACGAGTCGCTAATGGTTACGGGATGAGGATTTGAACCCGACGAGCACTCATCGCCGTGACAGCACGAGGGTTGAAGCGTAAGTTGCGCTATCATGTAGCGCATCTTCGATAATCGATGTCCGGAGGAAAAGTCATGTGCCCGACTGACCAACCGAACTGTCGCTTTCTGACTCTTGTATACGCCGCCTTGGCGATCATCTTCGTAGTCGTGACGGGTTGCGAGCCGGCGGACATAGCCCGTAAGGCGGCTCCTGTCCCCAGTCCCGACTATACCCTTGGCACGGAAGACACGCACAACCGCTTCAGTGCCGCAATTCCGCCCGTGCTTCGCGTTCCGTCGGGATCGGTCATCGAGGCGCACACCAAGGAAGCCTCGGACGGTCAGATCACGGCGTCGACTACACCCGAGGACCTGGCCGCGATCGACTTCGGTCTCATTCACCCGCTCACGGGT
>JBFHWK010000158.1:0-7565 GCA_041589075.1 Rhodothermales bacterium | reverse complement strand
TACCTGCAGGGTGTGCAGGCATACCTCGCGCCGCCGATCTTCGTCGTCTTCTTCCTTGGCGTCTTCAACAAGCGACTGAACAAGGAGGGATGTCTCGCGGCGCTGCTCGTCGGGTTTGCACTTGGGCTGTTCCGCCTCGCGATCGACACGCCTGTCGCGCTGATCGACGACTTCGCATATGCGGAGGGCTCTTTCTTCTGGATCGTAAACAACACCTTCTTTCAGTACTACAGCCTGGTGATCTTCTTCATCTGCATCATTGTGATGGTGGGCGTAAGCTACATGACGGCGCCGCCCGAGTACGAGCGCATCAGCGGCTTGACGTACGGGACGTTGACGCAGGAGCACCGTGACGAATCGCGTTCGAGCTGGAACTGGAAGGACGTGGCAACATCGGCGCTCGTGATCGTGCTGATCCTTGCGGCGTACCTGTACTTTACGGGATAGACCGGCAAGGTAAGCGTTACATGGCCGGCCCTATCTGTACTGACGACCGGTCCGCCGCGACAGCGCCGCAACACGTGGCTCGATCACAAGACTGAGAACACGAACACGGTCCGCGATCGGTATTCCATCCCCGGCCGCAGAATCGGCGTCGGAAAGTCCGGCTTGTTGGGTGAGTCCGGGTAGTGCTGCGTTTCCAGGCAGAAGCCCGCACGGTGCCTGTAGACAGCCCCGCCTTTTCCTCGCAGCGTGCCGTCGAGGTGATTGCCGGTGTAGAACTGCAGGCCCGGCTCGGTCGTGTGAATCTCCATCACCCTTCCACTCTCCGGATCGAAGACACGCGCAGCCAGGACCGTCGAGCGTGCAGCAGCCGATTCGCGATTCAGGACGAAGTTGTGGTCGTATCCGAGGCCAAACCGGAGTTGCTCATCGTTGTCTTCGATGCGCGCGCCAATAGCGGTCGGCTGCCTGAAATCGAAAGGCGTGTCTGCAACACTTCGAAGCTCGCCAGTCGGAATGAGGGTGGCTCCGACGGGCGTGAACGCGTCCGCATTGATCATCAGACGGTGATCGAGAACATCGCCGCCGTCGTGCCCGGCAAGGTTGAAGTAGGAGTGCTGTGTGAGATTTACGGGTGTCGCTTCGTCGGTCGTTGCGAAGTAGTCAACGACGAGCTCACTGTTCGAGGTTAAGGTGTAAGTGATGCGTACTTCGAGCATACCCGGATAGCCTTCCTCGCCGGCCGGACTGATGTAGGTGAAGACCACGCCGGCGCCGTCTTCGGTTTGAAACGTCTCCGCATTCCAGACGACTTTATCGAAGCCTTTCAGGCCACCGTGAAGATGGTTGGGGCCGTCGTTCGCGGCCAGTTGGTAGGTCGTACCATCAAGCGTGAACTTCGCCCCGCCAATGCGATTAGTGTACCGGCCGGTGATCGCGCCGAAGTACGGCGAAGCGTCGAGATAGGGCGCCAGGGAATCATAGCCGAGCACGATGTCGGCTGGAGTGCCGTCACGATCGGGAACGATGAGCGACTGAATGATCCCGCCGTAATTAATAGCCCGCACCAACATGCCGCTGCCGTTGGTGAGAGCGTACGCCCTCACCTCACGGCCGCTAGGCACCGTGCCGAAGTAATCATGCTGCAGATTCACGGATGGGTCTTCTTCACGTTGTGCGCAAGCAGCAAGCAACATCACGGCGAGTATACTTATGGGCGTGACCTTGCCAGGTCGACACTTGGGTCTCTTGCACGTACCGTCTCAGCCTGCACTGTTTAAGAAGTTGCGACAATGCCGACCGAGCCTCCTCGCCCACCGTTGTCGGTGGCGGTCAACCCTGAAGTTTCGTGATCTCGGCGGCCGCGCCGCAAGTTTGTCGCGAGATTCATTAAATTTGATACTGAACAATAGAATCAAAGTACAGAAAGTACAGATGCCTTCCTTTTCTTTCGTGACCTTGCTGCAGATCGTTGTAGGTCTGGGCCTGTTAAATGTATGGTTGTTGCGCTCACGATCTGCAACCGCCTATCGCGGCGGCGACTCACAGACCCTTAAGGCCGAGTTCGCCGCGTACGGCCTTCCTGAATGGATGTTCTTTGTGGTCGGAGGACTCAAGATCGCGGCGGCCATTGCTCTGATTGCAGGAATCTGGCTCCCGGCGTTGGTAGCACCGGCCGCGGCCGTCGTGGTTGTACTTATGATCGGGGCGGTTGCCATGCACTTCAAAGTCAAGGACCCGGCAATCAAATCACTTCCGGCGTTTCTGGTATTGGTGATGAGTGCGGCAATACTCATAATTGGGTAGAGCTGATCGCAGGCAGATTGCTGCACTAAAGCATTGCGTGAGTTGGCCGGGCCATTACGTCCATGGCCAGCGCGCTCGAGATGCGACCGGCTATCGACGCCTTCGATGCGACATGAGCCGGCCCGCCATGGCCATTCCGCTCAAGAAGGCTCCCTCGATGCGCGACCCGCAGCACCAGTCGCCACATGCGCCAATACCGACATCACCATCCCAAAGACAACCGACATCGATCGGCTCGGTTGCCTGTGAATACAGCCAGCGGTGCGCTTCGACGTGAGTTGTAGCCACGGGCGCCGTACCCACCGCCTCAAAGAACGCCTGCATCAGGGGCTCGACGATGTCGGAAGCTCCTGCTTCTTGGTGTTGTCCGGACCACTCCGGATTCGCATGGAAAACCCATGCCTCGTCGGTTGGCCGCTGCGGTTTGCTACTGTTTCGTGCCGCCCAGGCAATAGGGTTGTCGTGAATGAACAGGCCGTCCTGTTTGATCGGCAGCGGTCTGTCGAACGTGGCCATCACAGCCCAACACGGCTGCATTGAAACCCGTGCGACGCGTTTGGCAAGGCCCTGCATGCGATCCAACAGCGGAAGTGCCTGCTCTGGCGGCGTAGCGACGACAACAAGATCGAACTCACCAAGTTGTCCCTCATCATCTGACAGCGTCCACCGCGCTCCCTCGCGCTTGATCTCACGAACGAAGACACGCGAGGCCACGTCGATGTCGCTCGCAAGGTGATGTGCAATGGCGTTCATCCCAGGCAAGCCGACATAGCGATCTAGCGACGTGGTTTTGGGTTCAACAAGGCTGTTCTGCGCAACACCGATCTCTCCGACCCATCTTTCCACGACACCATCGTGAACCCACGACTCGACATACCGGCCGAATCGCTCATCGCGTACCGTGAAGTATTGTGCACCATGGTCAAAGGACCGTCCGTTCTTCGAGCGGGTTGATGCGCGGCCGCCCGGTGTTCGGCCCCGGTCGAAAACCCTTACTCGCACGTTGTGGTCTTGTAACGTCCGCGCGAGGACGAGACCGGAAATGCCGCCTCCGACGATGGCAACCGAGGGATCATCGGCATGCGCCGGACGACTCACGTACGCCATATACTTTTCCACGTCGAGGCGGCTGGCATGTCGTTCGATTGATCGTGGACGGACGGTACCTACAACCGGCTTCTCGGGTGAGAAAGGCCGATCGAAAAGTCCAAGACACCACAACAAACCCCCGTACGAGTTTGGATCGCTGCCGTCGAGGGCGTAACGGTGGTTAAGGTCAATCAGCATCCGAAGTGCGTCCGCAGGACTTGCCGTCCAACACAAGATTGCCTTTCCCCAAGTCATGCGCACATTATTATGCAACTCACCCTGGGCGAGAAGTGATCGCTGTGCCGCATCCCACAGGTTGACCCCGGTCCGTGCCCGTGCGAGTTTCTCCCAAGAATAGATTGTCGAACGGGGATCGTCACTATGACGGTGGAGACTCTCCAGCGCCCATGAAGGAAGGGCTGTTAGCGATTCCGGGGCTTCGCAATGGAAGCAAAAGTTGTGGGCTAGCTCGCGCCAGACGAGAAGCTCGTCGAGGAACTTTGCCGCACCGGTCCCACCAAGCGCTCGAGCTTCGCGTGCAATCTTGAAAGGCGATACGTGGCCGTGGTGCAAATAGGGTGACAGTCGACTGACTCCGAGCGGCGGGGCAATGGCTGCGTCGTTACGAAGTCGTGAGTATTGCGCCAGGCCGTTATCCAGAAAGTCGCGCCATCTCACATAACCGGCAACCGAGCCGCCGGGTGTGTGGGCAACCGGACCGACCGCGTGATCGATCTGGCATGCCGCGCAAAGCTCCCCGATATCCGCCCTGGACAGGTCAACATGGTCTATCCCCAGGTCGCCGTCATACGGTTCGACCAGAGGTTCGACGTCCACCCACGGTGTTGGCACACGCACTTCGAAGGCCTCTAGGGTCGCCGCACGAAACTTGAATGCCCGATCGAAGGCCTTGCCGACAGTCTGCATCGGGACGATGCAACATGCATCCACACACCAAACCGGCACATCCAACGGCTCAGCAAGGCGCTTCGTCCAACTTGGAAAAGGTGGTGCTGGGAAGTCTTCGGTGATCACTATGGCGGCGTGGCGGGCCAGGCGCTTCAGAGCGCCACCTTTCGTAGCGGATCCAAGCTCAAAAGCGTACGCAATTCCGCGAGGTTCAAGCTCGCGCTGTACCTCGCGCGCTCCCTCCATAATAAACGTGTGATGGCGATCCGAGTTAAAGCGGTGGTGACCGCCAAGTCCCTGGTACACTAGAACCGGCAGTCCAAGCTCGTTACCAACCTGCACGGCGACGTCCAGAGCCGGGTTCTCATGCGCGCGAACGGCATGATGCATCCAATAAAGCACGTATTGGGCACTGGGGTCGTGACCGTCGTCCCGGATTACGCGTACGCGCTCGCCCAGGTGTGGCGGCAGGTACTCACTTGACTTTGTTATCGAAGACACTCTTTCAGCTTGATGTCCGGCAACAATAGTATCAGTCTGATCGAAAGATAGCGGTTCGCCCGGGCCCGATTGCAGATTACGACCACCTGCTATCTCGTTACGCAAACCTGGCCCGATGAGACCATCGCTTCGGAACGAGCCCCTGCACCTAATGTTTTTCCTGCAAATGCCTTAATTTTCCGGCCAGTGCACTCGCACTCCGTAATTCCTTTCGCCCCTTGGAGGAATCAGATCATGAAAAGCCTGACACTCGTTCTCGCGTTGCTGTTCAGTGCAACGTCCGCGTTTGCCCAGCATCAGGTTTCAGGTTCCGTAACCGATGATGCGAATGCCCCACTCATCGGCGTCAACATCTCGGAGAAAGGAACCTTCTATGGGACGACCACCGATATCAAAGGCAGCTATACACTGGACGTGAGCTCGCCGCGGGCAACCCTGATCTTCAGCTATGTCGGTTTCGAACGACAGGAGGTCGCGGTTGAAGGTCGATCGGAGATTGACGTGTCGCTCGTCGAAGGAATCGAGCTTGGTGAGGTGCAGGTTGTCGGATCGAGGAGTTACAACAGGACCGTCACGGATTCACCCGTGGCTGTCGACGTGATCGATGTCGCCGAATTGTCAACGACAACGGGTAAGGTCGAAATAAACCAGGTCCTGCAATCTGCGGCACCGTCATTTAATGCGACCAAGCAGTCCGGTTCGGATGGTGCTGATCATATCGACCCCGCGTCTCTGCGAGGACTCGGCCCGGATCAGACGCTCGTCCTGATCAATGGCAAGCGCAGACACCAGTCTTCGCTGATTAACGTCTTCGGAACGCGAGGCCGCGGCAACACGGGAACCGATCTCAACGCGATTCCGGCATCGGCAATTAAGCGCATCGAAATCCTGAGAGACGGTGCGTCGGCGCAGTACGGCTCCGATGCCATAGCGGGGGTCATCAATGTCATTCTCAAGGATCAGACGGGCGAACTGTCGGCGGGTGTTACACGCGGTGCGTACAGCACGGCGGTCGGATCCGGCTACGCGGCGAATTCGGGCGAAGACGTCTTCAACGTCGAGGGCAAGAACCGACTGGATGGTTCGGAAGTGAGCCTCGACGGCACAACGACGAAAGTCGATATCAACTATGGCCTCTCGTTGGGCGACAATGGATTCGCCAACGTGACCGCGGAGTACCTGACGCGAGAACGGACCCTGCGGCCCGGATTCTCCTGGCGCAAGGGATACGGGACGGCTGCGGTCGACGGTTTCAACTTCATGGTCAACTCGGCGATGGCGCTGGGCGACAACACCGAGGTCTACGCCTTCGGCGGACGTGGTTACCGAGACACGGATGCCTTTGCGTTTACAAGAGGCAGCTTCGCCGACGGAGACAACCGCGCCGTACCGAGCCTGTACCCGAACGGATTTACGCCGAGGATCACGTCCAACATCACGGACGCGTCTGTGTCCGCGGGCGTGCGGCATACGCTTCCGAGCGGATGGAAGGCCGACTTCAGTAATACCTACGGCAAGAACAACTTTCACTACTTCATCAGAGGAACGAACAACGCGTCGCTGCAGGATGCATCGCCGACGGACTTTGATGCCGGCGGCCACAGCCTGGCCATGAACACGACGGGGCTCGACGTGAGCAAGTTCTACGATGACCTCGCGGCCGGACTCAACGTTGCGTTCGGAATCGAGTATCGCACGGAGAACTTCCAGATCTTCGCGGGCGAAGAAGGCTCCTACGCGATCTACGACACGAATGGCGTGGCGATTACGAATCCTGCGGTCCAGGTTCCGGCTGTCGACTCGAACGGCGACGCCCTTCCGGGCGGCTCGCAGGGCTTTCCCGGCTACAGTCCCGACAACGTGGTTGACCGAAACCGGTCGAACCTTGGAGTCTACGTCGACGCTGAGCTGAAGGCGACGGAGAAGTTCCTCCTCGGCGGTGCCGTGCGCTACGAGAATTACAGCGACTTCGGTGAGACGTTCAACTTCAAAGCGGCCGCCCGTTACAAGGTGAGTAATTCGCTTGCGCTGCGAGGTTCGGTGTCGTCAGGCTTCCGAGCACCGTCGTTGGCACAGATACACTATAATCTCGTGTTCAACAACATCGTGGCAGGCACGTCACTTCGGACGCTTCTCGCTTCGAACACGAGTACGGTAACCAAGGCGTTCGGCATCGGCCGACTCAAAGAGGAAACGGCCATCAACGGCAGCGTCGGGTTCACGTACGAAGCCGGCGGCTTCGCGGCCACGGTTGATGCGTACTCGATCACGGTCGACGACCGGATCATTCTCACCGACAACTTCGACGCCTCGAATCTGGGCATCGCGGTGGAGGCAGCGCAGTTCTTTGCGAACGGAGTCGACACGAAAACGACCGGAGTTGACATTGTGTTGAGCTACGAGCGGAATGTCGGGATTGGACGCGTCAAGGTCGGCATCGCCGGCAACGTCAACGACCTCGAAATCCAACGGATCAATAGCGGCAATCTGAATCAGTTCACGTTTTTCGGTCCGTTCTCGCAGGCGTACCTGGAGGCTGCCGCGCCGGACAGCAAGTTCGGTCTGAATCTTGGATTCGCTACGTCGCGCTTCGACGTCCAGGTCACCGTGACGCAGTTCAGCGAGGTCATTCTACAGGACTTCCAGTGGGTTGACACACCAGCGACGAATCAGACCGAGGCGAACGCTCTCTTTGCCGTGGCGACGGACACGTACGAAGCCAAGGTGACCGTCGATGCCAGCGTAAGCTATAGCGTGACACCTAACATCAAGCTGACGGTCGGCGGAGCGAACATCTTCAACACCTATCCGACGCC
>JBFHWK010000157.1:0-7599 GCA_041589075.1 Rhodothermales bacterium | reverse complement strand
TATGAAAACGATTGGCATACTTCGGGGCATGGAAACAACCTTCCCCGACGCACTCGTGCACCACATCAACGAGAACTATTCCGACCGAGGTGTCGAGGCGAAGTTCGTCGGAATCGGTGCGGTTACCATGGATGACGATGTTCCGTACCACGTAATCCTGGACCGAATATCACACGAGATACCGTTCTACCGGTCCTTCTTGAAATGGGCCGTGTTGAAGGGGACGTATGTGGTCAACAACCCGTACTGGTGGAGTGCGGACGACAAGTTCATCGACAACGTCATCGCACAACAGGTTGGAGTGGCTGTGCCACGATCGGTTATACTTCCGCACAAGCAGCATCCTCCCAACACGGAAGCCACCAGCTTCAGAAACCTGATCTACCCGCTCGACTGGGATCATGTAATCGAATACGTAGGGTTGCCGGCTTTTCTCAAGCCACACGATGGTGGCGGCTGGCGGGGTGTAACAAAGATCCACAGTCTGGAGGAGCTGCATCGCGCCTACGACGAGTCGGGAACGGACTGCATGATGCTGCAGGAAGGCATCGAATTTGACGCCTACTTTCGATGCTACGGAATCGGCCGCAAGCATGTGCGTGTGATGAAGTACAACCCGGACGCGCCCGGACCGCTCCGCTACAAGGATGTTCCTGCCGGACCGATCGAGCCGGCACTGCTCGAACAACTCGAGACGGCGGTTCTCGATATCTGCAAGGCGCTCGGCTACGACATGAATACCGTCGAGCTAGCCATTCGCGACGGCGTTCCCTACGCCATCGACTTCATGAACCCCGCACCCGACGCCGACTACCACTCCGTGGGACAAGAGAATTTCGAGTGGGTCGTTAAGACGACGGCCGGTTATCTTGTCGAGTCTGCATTGACGCCGCGCTCTGAAGAAGCCTTCTCGGTAAACGCCGCCCTTCAGCCCGGAAGAGCATAGCCCCTCCACGCTGGACAGGTCACAACACCACCGGTCTACGATCCATGATGCGCCAGAAGCTACAGCCGGCCATCGACTACTATCACGAGTTGATGAGCCGCGACCTCGACGCGGCGGAGTCGCAGCTTCAACAGCTTGAACATCTTCAGCATGAGCGCAAAGTTCTGTTCGGAGATCGGGCGATGGCGAGAAGTCTCCGACCGACCTTTCTGACCGAGGACTTCTACACCGAAGTTCAGGATACGGTCTACCTGATCCGTCAGGCCGTGCTCCGTATCGCCGCGCAATTCTTCAACGACCGGCGTCTTCTGAAGGAGGAACTAGGCCTGGAAGACTGGGAGATCGAGCTGGCGGCCATCCCGACGAACGTCATCCGGCTTTCGGCCAATGCTCGCATGGACTCGTTCGTTACCGAGAATTCTTTCAAGTTCGTCGAGATCAACGCCGAGTCACCCGCCGGCATTGCCTACGTGAGGGAGCTCGCAAAGATCTACAGGGAGCTGCCCATATTTCAGGAGTTCGAGAAGCGGTATCCGATACGCTTTGTATCGCCGCTCGAGCATACGATGGCCGGGCTGATACAAATCTACCACGAGCAGTTCGACGGCCGTGAAGAGATTCCCTCGTTCGCGATCGTCGACCATCTCGACGTACCGACGATCCACGAGTTCAGGTTGGTCAAGGAGTACCTCGAGCGTCACGGCTACCCGTGTGAGATTTGTGATCCACGCGAGTTGGAATGTCAGGACGGGTGGATCTACGCCAACGGACGCAAGATCGACATTCTGTACCGGCGGCTGCTGCTCAACGAGTACTATGCGATGCGAGATGAATGCACCGCGTTTCTTGAAGGATACAAGGCGGCAAAGACATGCTATCTGAACTCCTTTCGCACCAAGCTCGTGCACAAGAAAGCGATCTTCGCATTCCTGACCGATCCGACATACACGCACATCCTCACGGAGCAGCAGCGGGACGAGATCGAGAGTCACATTCCGTGGACCCGGTTGCTGCGGGACACAGCGACAACGTTTCGAGGGTTGCACATCGACATGCTCGAGTTCATTCGGTCGAACCGCCGCCACTTTGTGATCAAACCGAACGACGAGTACGGGGGCAAAGGCGTGACGCTCGGGTTCACGTCGACGGAGTCGGAGTGGGATGCCGCGATTCAGGACGGCCAGAAGAATGGTTACGTCGTCCAGGAAATCGTCGATATCTATCGCGAGCCGTTTCTCAACAAGGTAGGCGGATCGTGGGAACTGGTTCCTTCGGTTATCGACCTCGATCCCTATTTGAACGGACCACTTATGGGCGGGTGTCTCACGCGAATATCGTCGACCAATCTCGCAAACGTTACGGCGGGCGGCGGCTCGCTTCCCATGTTCATACTGCGGTACGCATGATGGTGGACGAAAAGTCAAAGCGCATTCGAGTTGCCGTCATCGATCTGTATAACGGCGAACCGAATGAGGGTATGCGCTGCATCCGGGAGCTCATCGAGGAATGCAGCGGCCGATGGGATGAGACTTTTTTTGATTACGACGTTTTCGACGCACGTGCTAAAAAAGAGATACCGGGACTTGAGTACGATGTGTACATCTCGTCTGGCGGGCCGGGAAGCCCATATGAGGGTGTGGGAAAGCCGTGGGAGCAACTGTATTTCAACTGGCTGCGATCCGTCTGGCGGAATAACCAGAAGAACGAGGATGAGCGGAAGCATGTTTTCTTCATTTGCCACTCGTTTCAGATGATGTGTCGGTTCTTTCATCTGGGTGATGTGCGGCGGAGGCGATCCGAGTCGTTCGGCATCTTTCCGGTTCATAAGACGGAGGCGGGCGAGGACGAACCGCTGTTCGCCGATCTTGACGATCCGTTCTTTGCGGCCGACTTCAGAAAATGGCAGGTGGTGCAACCCGATCACCGGCGGCTGCGGGAGCTTGGCGGCAAGATTCTCGCTCTGGAGAAGCTTCGTCCCCACGTAGAACTCGAACGAGCGGTCATGGGAGTCCGAATGACGCCCGAAATTGTCGGTGTACAGTTCCACCCAGAGGCGGATGCGGCAGGCATGCTCCTGCACTTCTCTCAGGAGAAGCGGCGCGCGTTCATTGTCGAGCACCACGGCCAGGAGAAGTACGAGCGCATCATCCACCGACTCGAGGATTCGAACTATCTCGACCGAACTCATCGCGCGGTACTGCCGACGTTCCTGAGGGGTGCAGTCGAGGCGCACGTCGCGGGGCGAGAGGCCGTTCAGGGCTGAGCAGTCGTCAGTTTGTGCTGCGGCGCGAAGGCTCGGGGCCGCCGCAATCTCACCTTCGCGGCCGGCAGGTCCGGCGCGGCTCAGAGACCGAAGCCGTCAGCTCGGGTATATAAGTCTTCAACTGCGCCGTCAGTCGTTGTCCGGGATCGCAGACAGCACTAATATCAGGCCGTGCGCCCGTAAGGGGTCTACATTTTCGACAGGGATCTTTACATGGGTCCTTCCTGCCATGCGTAGTACCATCCTGGCCGTGCTCCTGCTAACGGCGTCGGCCTGTAAGCTCGCCGGTTTCGAAGACGACGACGATCCGCCGGTCGTCGGGGGCGATATAATCGTGGCGGACATCGACCCCGTAGATATCCGCAAGGACCGGTTCGAGATTCTGGATGGCCGCGTCGTCGGGGCGACCCTCTCGCTGACAGTCAGCTACGGTGGCGGCTGCAGAGAGCACCGGTTCCAACTCTTCACACGCGGAGCGATTATTCTGTCAATGCCGCCGGGAGCGGACGTCTATCTCGTACACGACGCTAATGGAGATGTGTGTCGTGCTCTCGTGCAGGAAACTCTCGTGTTCAGTCTGTCTCCGCTTATCGAGAGCAGTGGATACACGCAGATACTGCTGCACGTTTGGCCGTACGAACTCGGCCAGCCCATTGACCCGCCCCTCCTCTACGACGCGTGCGTGAACTGCGTGCGTACTGAAGAGATCAGCACTGCATCATGACGATGACCGCGGCCGCGACCATGAACAGCATTGTGATCGTGCCCGGGTTGATAGGATTCCTCATGGCGCGTTACCGCTCGTGAGTGTGCGTAGAATGGCTACGAATCCCTGAACAGAAGCTGCAGGAACTCCGCAAGATACTTGCGCCAGACGAACCATGTGTGAGCGCCATCCGTCAGATTGTACACGTGGTCGATCGAGCGCTCCTGGAGCCAGTTCTGAAACGTCTCGTTTCGCTGAAGAAGAATGTCATCTCTACCGCAGGCGAACCATAGCAGTCGGATTCGCTCGTTCGCGGCGTCGACATCGGCAACGACGTCGGCGAAGACCTCGTCAAGGTCTTCGTTCGGCGCGGACGAGCTGAAGCCGCCGACCCAGGCGAACGCGTCGAGGTTGCGAAGCCCGATCTTGAGCGACTGCCCGCCGCCCATCGAGAGACCGACAATAGCCCGATCGTTGCGATCCGAGGATACGTTGTACGACGCGGAGATGAGAGGCGACAGGTCTTCGAGTGTGTCGCGCTCCATAGCGGCCTCATTCTTTTTTCGATAAGGCTCGTAAACCGTCGCCTCCGCGACCGGTAGCGGATGGCCGTACGGCATCACGATCACCAGCGGATCGATTCGACCATCCGCGAGCAAGTTGTCTGCAATGAAGTTGGCGCGGCCAACGTCGAGCCACGCTCCCTCGTCATCACCAAAGCCATGGAGCAGGAATAGCACAGGGTATGCCTTCGCCCGCTCCGCGTCGTAACCGGGAGGCGTATACACGTAAACGCCACGCTCGCGTCCGGCCGATTCCGATCGATAGATGTGATGCGTCACACGGCCGTGCGGCACCTCACGCTGCTCGTGCAGCAGCGGCGGATCGCCGGGCACTTCGAACTGGCTCTCAAGAAAAAACCACTTCTTCAGGCTCCGGTTGCGGCGATCGACGACCGTCATGCCATCGACGTCGAACGTATACGAGTAGATCTCCGGCGCGAACGGGCCCGCGGTCACCTCCCATGCCTCCGACGTTGACGATTTGACAAGCGGAAATGACTTGCCGTCGATGTTCACGGAAACGTCGGTTGCGTTCGGAGCTTCGATCCGGAACGTCACATGGCCGTCTGCGCGCACCTCCGGTGAGATGACCTGTGCGTGCGCGGGGCTCGCGCCCAAAACCGACGAAAGACAGGCGAGGGCCGCGACGTAAAGCCATCGCAACCCTCGCAAGGTACTTTTTCTATCGTCGGCCCCGAGGCCGATTACGGTCTGCCGCATCAGCCTATTTACCCAGGATCGATCCCAGTGCACCGCCGCCGATCTTGGCCAGGTCATCGACGATGTTGCCGTCGCCGTCGCTGTCGAGCATACCAAGCAAACCACCGACTTGTTGAGACGGCAGTTTCTGCTCGACGGTGCGGCGCTCCTGACTCAGCATGTTGGCAAGTCCGCTCGCGTCGAGGTTCTGCTCTTTCTTGGCCTTTCCGAGTGCTCCCATGACGATGGGCGCCAATGCGACCAGCAGCTTCCCGGCCTGGTCCTTCTGCAGGCCGCTGGCCTGGCTAATGCCTGCTTCTACCGCCGGCTGTTTGCCGCCGAGCAGGTGGCCGAGGATGCCCGCGCCGTCAACCGTCTTCGATTCCGGCTTGCCGCCACCGAGGATGCCGCCCAGCAGACCGCCGATGCCACCACCCGATTTCGACCCGCCAAGCAGACCACCGGCCATCGAGGCCAGACCGCCCAGCCCGCCGAGGCTGTCGAGAATGCTGCCGTCGTGGTCGCGCTCGAGCGCCTTGGCCAAGCTCTCCGCCCCTTCCGGCGACTTGTTTGCGTTCTTCGCCAACGCTCCCACAAGCACGGGAAGCGCCGCACCCATGGCTTGCTGGGTCTTGTCCTTGTCGGCGCCGATGGCGCTGCCAAGCTGTGAAAGCACTCCCGAGTCTAACTGGGAGCTGAGGATGTCCAGAAGTCCTGACATTTTGAGTACCGTCCTCGAAGTGAATGCTTATAATCCGTAGACACACGCTTGCGCGCCTGTGGGCGAAGTTATCAAGATCAACACCGTGAAGAAAAGGTATATCGTGAAAAGACACGATGATTTCTTGATCGTCGTGTCCAAGCAGCCGGGCCTGTTGACCATTCCGGACAGATACGACCAATCGGCCCTGTCGTTGATTCAGTTGCTCAGAAATCGTTTTGAGCACGTAATTACGGTGCACCGCCTTGACAGGGACACGAGTGGGCTCGTCGTTTTCGCGTTGCGGGATGATGTGCACCGGTTTCTGTCGGAGCGGTTCTCCGCCGGCGAGATCACGAAGAAGTATCTCGCCCTGGTTGAGGGAAACCCGACATGGGACGAACAAACGATCGATCTGCCTCTTCGTACCGATGCTGATAGAATGCACCGTACAAGAGTCGACCGGCGCGGCGGCAAGCCGTCGGCAACGGAGGTTCGCATCATCGAACGCTACGACGATTACTCTCTCGTCGAGGCCCGCCCGGTGACGGGTCGCACGCATCAGATTCGCGCCCACCTCGCCGCGGTCGGTCACGGGATTGCGTGCGATGCTCTTTACGGCCGAGGCGCTCCGCTTTACCTTTCGTCCTTCAAGCGCAAGTACACGCCGGGTAAACGCCCGGAGCGACCATTGATTGCGCGCGTCGCGCTCCACGCAACCGAGCTTCGTTTTCCGCATCCGCACACGGGCGATGAAGTGATTGTGCGCGACGATCCGTGGCGCGATCTTAGCGCCGCGATTGCACAGCTCGGCAAACATGGTGCGTCGCGGGTGTTCGGTACCTCGACCGCAAGCTGATTCCGATGTTGTCGACGAGCGAACTTATGTCACGTCATGCCGGACCAGGCCGTGTCGAGTGGATCGGCGTTCGGCCGGGCAGGCGCGAGGCGGTAAACGCCGTCAACGAGGTTCGCGCGATTGCGGGCGCGGGACTTGATGGCGACCACTACGCGGGCAAGAAAGGAAGTCCGCGTCAGGTAACGCTGATCCAGCACGAGCACCTGGTGGCTGTTGCATCAATTATGGGCCGCGGCGAGATCGACCCGGGCCTGCCGCGACGCAACATTGTCGTTTCAGGGATAAACCTGCTTGCCTTGCGCGAGCGACGGTTCCGCATCGGGTCCGCTGTTCTGGAGGGCTCGGGGCCCTGTCACCCCTGCTCACGGATGGAGGAGAATCTCGGCAACGGTGGACTGAACGCGATGCGTGGGCACGGCGGTATCACGGCTCGCATCATCGAGACCGGTGTGATCGCTGTTGGGGATCCCGTGGTCGATCTTGGTTCGGCAGTCCAAGCCGAGGCTCAACCTTCCGACAGTTCCTGATAGGCTTTTCGAAGCGCGTTTGATACACCGTTTTTCCAGCCCTCGAAGTAGTGGTCGGGAAACTTCGGGAGACGCAAAGTTTCAGCCACTTCATCCTCCGTCTTCCCCCCATTGATCCCCTGCTGCGCGAACTCCAGCAGGCCGTTCAAAAAATCTCGCATCACAAGCAGATCGGCTCGACGCCCGGTCGGTCCAAACTTCTCTCCAAAATGGCCATGGATGAAAATCGTCTCATCGGTGTACTTATTGTGAACGGTTTCGAGTAGGCCCATCCACCCCTTAATCACTGCACCGGAGTCGCGGTCGATGAAACAGGGATAGCGATTGAACACAAGG
>JBFHWK010000156.1:0-7680 GCA_041589075.1 Rhodothermales bacterium | reverse complement strand
CGTTCCTGTTGAGCCAGGCGCCGCCGGCTCTCCGCAAGTTGATCCTGCATCGTATTGAAGGAATCGACTAGCTCCCCGATTTCGTCGCGCGTATCGAGCGGCCGAACCCGGCTGAAGCGGCCACGCGCCACCGCTTCGATTCCTTCTCGCAGTCTGACTACCGGCCGCGTGAGCGCGTTCGCCAGGAGCGACGCCGTAATCATGACTACGAAAACCAGCAGCAGCAGTGCGCCGAACAGGTACGCGACCGTTCGGGCCCGCTCTTCTTCTATACGCTCCTGTTCGGGCAGCGTGGGAATTGACATCACGTAATGCGGCTGGCCTTGCTCATTCGGAAGTGCACGGAAGCCGGCGACGTACGTGAACTTTCCGACTCGTTCGGTAGTCTCTGCAAACTTGAAGCCGTCGAGATACAGAGCTTCGTAGGCTTTGATCGGCAGCCGCGGGTCGATCAAGCGATCGCGCACGAGCTGCGGACGGCTCGACGCGACAAGTCGGCTGTCTCGGTAGATGTTCAGGTCCAGTCCAACGCGGGCAGCCAGCGAGTCTATGCGTGTTCGCTCGAGGACTCGGTAGGCCATTTCTCCTCCACCGGCGTCCAGCGACACCGCGCGCTCGACACGTTCGAGGTGCTGGCGAAGCCAGCTCTCGATCTCCCGCTCATTCTCGCCGGTTACAACATTGAGGCCGACGACACCCATTGCGGCTACGGTTATTACACCGACACCGAAGAAAGCATTCAGAATCTTGTCACGAAAGCGCACTTGTGGTGCCGGCAGCAACCCGCGGCGATGACGCACTATCAACCCCGAAAGGTAGATGGGCAGTCCGATGATTAGCCCTCCGAACGTGAGGCGCAGCAGATTGTACAGGTGGTCAAAGACACTGATCGATGCAATACGCACTCCGATGACGGCGCCGACCGGGATACCGAAAGCCGGATCGACCTCGTACGCAACCCGGTAATAAGCCAGGTAATCTTTCCCCCTGACCGTCTCGTCGAGCCAGACCTCACTGCTCGTTGCCAGCGCTGACTGGATCTCCGGCCGGAGCTGATAGCGTCCGAAATCATCGCCGGTACTTCGAACGAGCGTGCCTTCGCGGAAGACGGCCACGGAGAGACTCGCGTACAGATTGCCGTAAAATCCGGCGGGCACGAGAACGCGGGGGAAGGGCGTCGCTTCCCGAAGCAGCGTCCGTGGTGAGGCACGCACCACAATCCAGGCAATCGCACGGTTGGCCTCACCTGCGGTGACCGGCACGATCCCGTGGTACTGAAACCTATCGTGTTGTTGCTCACCGGTTATGGGCTCGACCAGCGGCTCGGATTTCCCCGATTCATTGTACATGTTGCTGAGGAATGCGAGATCTTCGGTTTCGACCTGGTTGAGCGCCGCGGCTGCTCGTCGCGGGTCGACCTCATAGTATCTGCCGACGGGGCTGCCCGAGCCATCATAGATGGTCATGCTCGTTTCGAACGATCCAAGCGAGGCAAGAAACGAGTGGCGCATCAGATTGGTGGCGAGCGAGTCCACGACCCGTGCGGTCCGCGCGTCGCGGGAGGTGCGAAGCATATGTTCACGCAGCAGCTCGTTGCGACGAGCATCCAGCAGAACTTGCTCCACGCCGAAGAGAACACGCGGGTCGCGACCGTCCTCGAAAGAATCGGCGGCGTCGACCATTCGCACCTGACGCTGAATCTCCATCCCATGGTAGAACAACGGGTAGAGGATGGCTGTCAACACGAAGATCGAGGGGATCACGTTGCGAAGCGTCAGAACCGCTGCGCCGTGGCGCAGCCGATGAACGACGACAAAGTATCCGGCGACAATTGCGGCACCTTGTGCGATGATTGCCGGCCACGGAAGCGCATCGCCGGCACCCGTGACGAGTGCGAACACAACGAGCAGTACAGCGGCAATTACTACACCCGCCGAAACGTCGGTTGGTGCGACCGCGCGACCGTCCCGCGCAACCAGTCGAGACGCCACCCAGACGACCGCGACACCGGCGGCCGTCAGCGCCATGGCGACAATCAGCAGTGATGAGAAGACAGTGAGGACGAGGTCCTCAGGAAGGAGGCCCGTCCGTGCGAAGTAATCCAGCGTGCTGTCGAGAATGACGTAGCGCGCCAACTCCCCCAGCACGTACGTCGCCCCGGCCGTGGTCGCAGCGACGGTCAGTCCAAACAGCCCGACAAACGGCGACCGGAAAGCGAGGCCGATGCCGTCTTCACGCGATGCTACAAACCGCAGCCGCCGCATGCTGCCCGCGACGTGCAGGCACAGCAGTCCGATACCGAGTGCGAACAGACTCGTGACGAGGAGATCGCCCGTCGATTTGAGTAGTCCGAACCCGGCGCTCGAGGCTAGGTGCGTCGGGTCGAACAGCGGTGCCAGCGGCGCTTTCTCCTGCTGATAACGGCCTGGCACGTCGATCAGTATGAGGATGTACCGCACGGACGTCCAGACTCCGGCCACGACCGCAAACCGCAGTACCGTGCGGGCCGTGTTGTCACCGGCGCGCCGGTACCACATCCACGCGCCGAATGCCAGCCACATCGCGGCCATCGTCACCCAGAAGGCGAGCAGGTGATCGTGACGTCTACCGATGGTGTCGACGAGGTCTTCGTCTGCAGGGAGATCGATGAAGACACGACCCAGACGAGAGCCGTCCAGGCCGGAGAGCAGCCGAATCTCGCCACCTGCCGGCATTTCGTCGTCAAAGGGGGCGTCGTAAAGGACCTGCACGGGCAGCCGCGTTTTGCGCGACCAGATAAGTGCCTGGCTGTAGCCGCGGAGGTACTCGTTTTCCACCGGGACCTCCAGTTCGAGTAACCGCATGAACCGCACGACGCCAAGCACGGTCAGTCCATCAGTTACCGGCCACCAAACGACCAGCGCCACTCGGCTTCCTTCGTCCTGCGCAATGCCGGCCAGTGCTCCGTCGAGAAACCGTTGCCGGCTCGGGCCGTCGTCCAGCGGCATACTGAAACCGCTCCACGCCACCAGTTGTGGCGTCGGATTGTAAACCTCGACAGCTTCGCGTTCGGACAGTTTCAGCGTCGCCATCAGCCGCACCAGCCGTTCGTCCAGAGGCTGCCCGGGTTCCGACGCGCGAAGTCCAACAATCAGTTGCTGCTCGGCGGCAAGCGAGCGTGCGCGCGTCAGCAGGTCGAGTTGTTGACGGTCGAAGTCACGCTGGATGTCACTGAACGCACGGCCGATCGCGGCCAGCTTTCGTGCTTCGATGTCGGTGTCCGTCGCCCGGAGCGTGTACTGCCGCATACCCCAGGTCAGGGGCATCATCGCAAGGAGGAACAGCAGTACGGCAGTGAAGCGTCTCCCTTCGGACTGACTTTGAAGGGCCATAAACGAAGCATCCTGATCGTGCGATTGGGACTGTCGCTACCGCTCCGATTTCTCTACAAGGATCTCACGTAGAACCCAGGCCTCACCATCCTTTCGCAACCGAACGTACACCGTCAAGGGGTCATCGTCTATCGAGTACCGGTAGCTGCCGACGGCGAATAGGCCTTTCGATGTTCGTGATGGCTCGGAAAATTGAAATCGTTGCGGGGGGTATTGACTGAAGAGGTCTTTCAGGACGAAGCGTGCCTGTGACCGCGAGTACAATCTACTTCGGCCAAAGACAGCAATCTCAATCCGATCCGCGGACCGTGCCGCGAGCGCGGCTACGTCACCGGTCGAGAACGCTTTCTCGATCGGTTTCAGATTTGGACGCTCGTCCTGGGAAAAAACGGCCGACGACCACGCGCACGTCAGTAAGACGATAAGTATGTGCGATAAGCGATTCATCAGACAGCGCACCGATAGATTCTAGATCTGTAGCTCGGGTCTCACCTCACGATCCGATCAAAAATCAGGCCCCTGAACAAAAATGCTCAACAGACCCTTCCATCGATCGCAAATGTATCGGATTCAGGACAGCCGTTTCAACGTCTGGAGCCAAAAATAGGCCATTTCAGGCTGGCCGTTGTTTAAATCGCGTGGTCTGCAGGCCGATACCTACGGTGTCTTTTACCCCGATTGTTTGTGGAGAGGGCCGACATGGAGTGCGCGGCACTCGATATCCCCTGGGGATTTCGCTGGTCATTTCCTGAATCGCCGCTCCTCATACATGAAAAGAAGCACTTCAGACGCTTCCCGGCCGGACAGTTCCGCACCGCTCCTTCTCACCGCAGTAATTGCTGTTGGAACGCTGACCGGGTGCGACCTTCCAACGGCGGGACCTGATTTTTCGTTCGATACAAACGTGTCGACGCCGGTAATCTTCAGGCAGTCTTTTGTTTTTCTCGGGGGAGCTGGAGACGAGCAGGCCCTTATCGACACGACGCTGGCCTCGTACGATTCGCTCTTTGCCGTGGACGCGGCCGACGGATCCGTGTATCTGGTGCAGGACCTCGAGTCTTTCGACCTGTCCAATATCGACGACGTCATCGAACCGGTCGACCTCGAGCCGCACGACATGGCCGTGAACATGGGAGGCTTGGCGAGTCAGGACATCGACACCGAGTTCAGTCGGTCGATCGGCGTTGTGGAACTCGCCGGTGTCACCACACCGCCACTGCCACCGGCCACGTCCGGGCAGCAGGCCTATTTCCCTCTCACAACGAGTGACTTTCTTACGATTCCGCCCACGGCCCTGATAGATCTTTCGGGAGCCGACGTCGACGAGGTTCGGATTTCGCCCGAGACGAACGGCATTAACGCGGTTGTGTTCACGATCACAAACCAGGGAACGGAGCCGCTGACGGACGGCAGCTTCGCGCCCGGCACAAGGCCCAACGTGATACTGGAAACGTCGGCCGGCATCGAGCTTGCGCGCGCGACTTTCGACCGCTCTCCGGACCCTGGAGAAAGCGCGTCGGCAACGATCGACCTATCGCGCCTGAGCGTGCCGGCTGACAGCCGTTTTCTTTTTGACGTGGGTACGGCCAACGGTTTTGGGCCGATCGCTTCGAACCCATCGTCCGTTCAAATTCAGGCTGACATGCAGCCGATCCGCTACGATGCGTTCACGCTGTCGAACATTCCTGAGTCCACGGTCGACGCTTCCGACTCGAACGTCTCACTGGCAGCCTCGGTCCAGTTCAACGGCATCACCACACGCTCCGGAAGCGTCACTACCAGGATCGAGAACACACTGCCGGTCCCGGTTCAGATCACCTCCATCCGTGTGACGAATGACTCGGCAGTGGATCAATATCCGATCGGTCACGAGGTGTTGACGACAGCGGACCGTTTCGTACCTGCGCGGTCTAGTGTGGACGTGTCGATTCCGCTGGGAGTGAATGCCGTCGCCTCTTCTGTTTCCCTCGAGGCAGTCGCTACCGCGCCGGCCACGGCGGCTTCTTCCGAGTTCACAATCGGAGATGGGCTGATTATTCGGGTTATCGGTTCGCTGGACGTCGACAAGCTCTACTACTATCCGGCTGGCGAGACCTTTTCATCCAACGACAGCTTCGCCTTCGACGTGCAGGAGCTGCAGTTTACATCGCCGACGGACTATGTGGAGTTCTCGGCGGGCTCACTCGACATCGAGGATCTCCTGAACGACCTCGGGGTCGGCTTCGACGATGTGATACTGAGTTTCCCTGACATCAGGCAAGCTCCTTTCGCCCCGTCCGATTCGCTAGTCGTACGTTTTCGTGGCGCCGTCGACAAGGTTGACGAACTTGAATTCCGCCGCATCGAGTCGAAGAGCGCACCGCGCACCATCAGTATCGACCTGACGAGCGCACGAGTCTACGCACTCAACAGCGTCGTTAGTTACAACGTATACGCGGTCAGCGAAACATCGGCTCAGGAACGTGTGATCGCACATTCGGAGGAGGTCTCAGCGCGCGCTTTGGCATCGGGTCTGTCCGTGTCTCGAATCGAGGCGTATGTCGATCCTTTCTCGGCCGAACTCACGACGGACAGTGATGGTGACGGCCTCATCGATCCCCTGGATGACTCGGAGGCGATCGTCAGTGATGTCGGAAGTTTCGGACCGTTGGAAGACGTCACCGGATTTCAATTGAGCGGTACGGAGCTGGCCATCAACGTCACGACCTCAGTGACCGCAGACTTGGATCTGTACGGCATGCTGGTCGGCGAAGACGAGGCTGGAAACCGTTATTTCCTACAGGGAAGGGGCAGCTTTGCGGTCGCGACCAGCGATTCGCTCGTCGCGTCGTTCACGGTGGGCGGCGTCGCCGCGCGTGCGGATCAGATGTTTCGGCTGCCGCTGACCACGAACGGACGGCCGGGCCAACCGACTACGCACAGCCTCATTCTGAATCAGCAGAACTCAAATGTCGACGCGTTTCTCAGTGCGCTACCGACGAGACTGCGGTTCGTGGGCAAGGCCGTGGTTTCTTCGGTCGGCGGACGCGTGGAGCTGCAGCAGCCGCTGAATCTCGACTTGGCCGTGGCTGCCACGGTACCTCTCAACGTGACGGGCGAGTTCGGTCTGGAGCGGACACTATCGGCCGATCTGTCCGCGCTCGGCGATCTCACCGACCCGTCGACTACTTTCACAGCCGAGCGAGCTTCTCTGACACTCGATTACGCAAATGCTATCCCGCTCGGTCTCGCAGTTCGCCTGGAGTTTGTCGATGCACTCGGGGCAACGACCGTCGTCCTGCCCGCAGACGGCAGCACGCTCGCCCTCGAGGCTGCGCCGACCGGCACAGACGGCTTTTCGAGCGCAACCGCGCGCGGCTCCCTGTCGCTCGAGGTCGACGACGCGACGCTTCGAGAGCTTTCACGGAGCAGTGACGTACGGCTGTCCCTAACGTTTACCACCTCGGGCTCGACAGCCAGCCGCATCAGGGCGCAGGACACGATCGACCTTTCGCTGCGAGGAGATTTCGATGTAAACGTGTCGGTTGGAGGCTGATGATGCGTAAGCCGCAACCCGCTTTTAGTACGATCCTCGTAAGCGCCATCCTCGTTGCGGCCGTCGCGGTTGTGGCGACACCCGCACACGGTCAGTTCTTTGCGCCGGGAGCCGTGTCTGCGTCGATGGGGGGCGGCGGACCGGCCTTCGTCTACGGTAGCGAGGCGCTCTTCTATAACCCGGCCAACATCGCGTCCACGCTCGGGACCGAGATCACAGCGGGCCGCGCAACAGTTTCGGCGGGTGGCAATCTACTTCAGTTCCGATTCTACAATGATCTGTTCACAAGCGGCAAGAATGTGAGCGAAGCGGATGCCCAAGAGGTGCTGGACGAGTGGTTTGGCGGTGCTGAGTCTGGACTCATGCGTTCCGCCACAGTTGCGGCAGAGGCCGTACCACTGGCGGTCGTACACCGTTACGGAACCGGAGTCCTTGCCTACTCCGTCCGAATACGAAGCCAGTCATCCGTCAGCCTGAACGGCGGCTGGCTGGATCTGTTGCTGTCCGGCACCGGCCAGGAGAGAGAAATACCGCTCGACGGTTCGTTTGGCTTCGTCGCGTCGACCGAGTTCGGCGTGAGTTACGCACGGCCGATTGGGCCCGAAGGTCTCACGGTAGGGGTCACGCCGAAACTCATCTTCGGAAGTGACTTCACGGATGCCCGCCTGGAGTCAACTGCGGTCGTAAGCGATTCATCGGTCACTCACACGTTCGATTACCGCGTGCGCGCGGCGGGAGGACTGAGTCGTGATCTGGTCGACCACGTCGACTTCT
>JBFHWK010000155.1:0-7688 GCA_041589075.1 Rhodothermales bacterium | reverse complement strand
GAACGCGCGCGACGGTTCGACCTCCGGGCCCTTTACGAGTCGAGCCAGCTACTGAGCTCCTCGCTCGAGCTCGATTTCATTCTGAACAACCTGCTCCTGAGTCTGATGAGCAAGTTGTTTGTCACGCGCGGCTGTGTCCTGCTGAATGAGGGCGACGGGCACTTCAGGGTGCAGGCCTCCAAGGGCTGCAGCGGCCTCAAGAAAGGCAACCTAGTCGACCTTCGTGATTACGAGCCGAAGGAGTTGGCGATAGGCGACGAAGTGCCCGCAGCCCTCGCAGACCACAAGATCGCCCTCGTCGGTCCGGTCCGCGCCAGCGGAAAGTACATCGGGCTGGCTTGCATGGGCCGAAAGGCTACCAAAGATGCCTTCAGCAAGTACGAACTGGAGTTTGTCAAGTCACTCATCAACATGTCGTCGGCCGCGATCAACAACTCGATGGTCGTCGACGAGCTGCGTCAGACCAACCGAAGGTTGGACGGCAAGATTCAGCAGCTCAACACCCTGTTCGATATTTCGCAAGAGTTCAACTCGACGGTAGACCGCGCGCGGCTCGTGAAGCTGCTCTCGTTTGCGCTGATGGGCCAGATGATGGTGCGCAAGCACCTCTTCCTGTTGCGCCGTACAACGCCGGATGACGGTGAAGGGGGGGACGGCGTCATTGATGTCGTGTCCTCCAAAGGTGTTTCGCCGGACGAAACAAGCGAGGATTTTCTTCATCGCCTGTGCTCCGTGGACGGAAACGTTGCTGCAGCTAACGGTGAGTCGGACTACGAGTGGCTTGCGGAAAAGGGATTTGCACTCGCACTGCCGATACGTCATCAAGGTGAGATGCGCGCCATGCTATGCCTAGGCCCGAAGATCTCGAATGACTATCAGCCGGACGAGATCGAATTCCTTACTGCGCTCGGCAATCTGGCGTTCGTGTCTATTCAGAACTCCTACCTGGTGGAAGAGCAGATTGAGAAGGAGCGTCTCGAAGAGGAGATGCGTCTTGCGCGACAAATACAGGAGGGTCTGCAGCCGAGCGAACTGCCGACGGTCCCCGGACTCGAGATCGCAATGCTGGCCCTTCCTAGCCGGCACGTGGCCGGCGACTATACGGACGTGATCGCGCTCGACGACGACAGGATACTCGTGGCGATCGGAGACGTAACCGGCAAGGGCATGCCGGCGTCACTGCTGATGTCGAACCTGCAGGCGTCACTAAGAATGCTTGTGCCGATGGATCTTCCGCTGCAGGATGCAACCGCTCACATCAATCGTGTCATTTGCGAGAACACCGGCTACGACAAGTTCATAACCTATTTTCACGGTATCTATTCTGGTCCGAAGCGGACACTGACCTACGTCAATGCCGGCCACAACCCGCCGATGCTGATACGTGCCGACGGAAACATGGAGGAGCTCAAGACCGGTGGCCTGCTTCTTGGCGTGATGAAGGGAATGCCGTACGAGTCGGGCACGGTCGAGATTCGGGTGGGTGATGTTCTTGCGATGTTCACCGACGGGGTCACGGAGGCCATGAGCCCGGAGGGTGAGGAGTTCGAGGAGCCGCGTCTGGAGGCCGTGCTCGGTGAAAACCGTCACCTTGACGCGCAGGGAGTACTCGACGCCGTTCGTACTTCGATCATCGAGTGGACCGGCAGTGCCACGGCCCTCAGCGACGATCTCACGATGCTTGTGCTGAAGGGTGTCTAGCTCGGTCTGTGCTTAGCGTATCGGTCCCGTTTCTCGGAACGTCGCGGTGGCGTTGAATACGGCTTCAAGCATCTTCGCATCCGCGTCGGTCAGGTCTTTGTTACGCCGTGCCATCACGGTCTTAGCCACCCTCAGCGCCTTATCCAACCGATAGGTCGTGAACTGGTCGGGAGGACTTCCCCAGGTGAACGACGGCACGTAGCGCGGCTGATAGCCGGCTCCATACAGGTTGCACGACACACCTATCACCGAGCCCGTGTTGAACATTGTATCGATGCCGCACTTTGAGTGGTCTCCCATGAACAATCCGGCGAATATCCGTCCCGAGTCTTCGCGCTCCCCGCGCGCCTCGTTGTAAAGCGAGACGTTCCCATAGTCGTTGCGCAGATTGGATGTGTTTGTGTCCGCACCGATGTTACACCAACTGCCAACAATGGAGTCGCCGAGGTAACCCGCGTGTGCCTTGTTGCTGTACGACTGCACGATGGATCCGTGGATTTCGCCACCGACCTTGCACCACGGGCCGATGACGCTCGCTTCGACGTGTGCCTGCGATTTGACGAGTGCATGCGTGCCGACCGAGGCGGGGCCGTGAATCACGGCGTACTCCATCACGTTTGCGTCGCGGCCGATGATGATCGGCCCGTTCGTTGCATCGAGAACGGCGCCCGTAGCGATGCGCGCACCCGGCCCAACATACACTTGACCTTCGTTAATCAGGCGCGCGTCTTCCGAGACGTCTGCCCCGGGTCGCTCATAGATATTGTATCCGTGTGAGAGGTCACCGAAGTCGGAACGGACCGCGTCCGAAACGAAGTCGAGCATGTCCCACAGGCGCTTGATCAGTCGTGCATCGACCGCGATGTTGCGTGCACCGCGCGGCAGACGGTCCTCTGACCACAGTCCGTCGATCAGGATCTTTGCGGAGCCATGACGCGCCGGCACCCACGCCGCTACAACTGTTTCTTCCGTGCGGAAGATAATCGGGTCTTGCCCGGACGATTCACCGACCACATGCCGCAACAGCTCGCCTTCGGGGTCGAAAAGCCGGCCGTTCACGAAAAGAACGTCGACATTCTCCGCAACGCGGTTTACCGGCAGCTCAGTCTCCTGTCCGACAACGGCGGCCAGCTCCGGGCGGCAATGGAGTACGACGCCGGTAGCCTGGACACCGTCGCGCAGGGTTTCGAGGATCGTCCTGTGGCCTACACGCAGTAAATAGGTGGCGCGCGTTCGGGTGAACGGATAAAGATTCGCAACGGCCGTGTCCTCAAAGATGCATAGCAGCATATCCAATCCGGTTTCGCTCCGGCCTCTTGCGGCAGGCTAATCTGACGGAAGAAACGTAGTGGGCCGCCTTCTCGTTGTCACCTCGAAGCGGCTATTGATGTAACTTACGTGGCCCCGCGTGTAAACCACTGGAAAGAAGCATGAAATTCTTCATCGACACTGCTGATCTCGACGAAATCCGGGAAGCCAACGCCATGGGTGTACTGGACGGCGTCACGACAAACCCCTCACTGATGAAGAAAGCGGGCGGAGCGGATTTTCACGAGCACATCTATCGCATCTGCGAGATCGTGCATGGCGATGTGTCCGCCGAGGTCACGGCCGTCGACTTCGATGGAATCATGGCCGAAGCGCAGACACTCGCCGCCATCCACAAGAACGTCGTCGTCAAAGTGCCGCTGATCAAGGACGGCATTAAAGCACTGAAGTCGCTGAAGGGGGAGGGCATCCGTACCAATTGCACGCTCTGTTTCTCACCCACCCAGGCACTGATCGCTGCCAAGGCGGGGGCGACGTATATCAGCCCGTTCATGGGACGACTCGACGATGTCTCGACGGATGGTTTGCAACTTGTCGAGGATATCGTGATGATCTACGCCAACTATGGCTACGAGACACAGGTGCTTGCGGCGTCGATTCGGCATCCGATGCACGTTGTTCGGTGCGCACAGATCGGTGCACACGTGGCAACCATGCCGTTCAGTGTGATCAACCAGCTCATCAAGCATCCCCTTACGGACGTTGGCCTGGAGAAATTTCTCTCGGATTGGGCCGACTACCAGGCAGAGAGCCGGGGCGTTCAAACGGCATGATCCACGTGAGGGCGCGACGTTTGAGCTATGATCGGATAACGGCGCGGGGACGCGCCACAGGATGAGATTCGTTTCGCTCGGTGCCACCGATGACATTGGCGCCAGCTGTCATCTCCTCGAGATCGCGGAGACCGGCATTATGCTCGACGCCGGCACCGATCCCGAGGAAGACGGCCCCAACAGCCTTCCCGCATTTGGATTCGTCAAAGACCGGCCGGAGTGGTTCGTCGATCACGCCGTCATTTCGCACGCGCACCAGGACCACATCGGGGCACTTCCGATTCTCATTCGCGAGTTCCCGCACGCTCAGGTGCACATGTCGCGTGCCACACGTGACCTTGCAGAGTTCGTGCTGCCCGCCTCGGCGCGCCTGCAGCGGCGCCGTCGCCGCGAGGGATCGTCGTCACACGAACCACTCTTCGCCGAAGAGGAGCTCGAGGTTCAGAGCTTCGTCTACCGGACGCACGGTCTGGAGCAGCCCTTTGACGTCGAAGGCGTCCGAACCGGACGCAAGGTGAGTGTGTCCCTGTACCACGCCGGTCACATTCTTGGTGCCGTGGGCGTGCAGCTGTCATACGTGGACGGGCGATCACGTCGCACCATCTTTTACACGGGCGATACCAATCTTCGATCGCAGACGATCATCCCCGGCGGCTCGTACCCGCGGGAGCCGGTTGACGTACTGATCCTCGAGTCTACGTTGGGGTCGGATCCGGAGGCGGAGGAGACGACGCGTCGTGGCGAGGAAGATTGTTTTGCGAAAGCGCTGCGCACCGTGTGGGATCGGGGCGGGACGTCGCTCGTCCCGGTGTTCGCCGTGGGTCGGGCGCAGGAGGTGCTGGCACTGATCGACCGCTACAAGAAACGGGGATTGCTGCCCGAAACGGTGCCGGTCTACACGGCCGGCGCGATGCGCGCGGTGGCAGAATTGTACGACAAGACCCGATTTACGACGCCACGGCTCAACACCGACTTTATGATTGAGAGCGTCGAGCAGGCGCGTATCCCCAGAAGCGCCTCGGCCAAGGAGAGGATCCTCGAGGACCCCGGGATCCACGTCGTGTCCAGCGGCATGATGTTTCCGGGAACCCTGTCCAACCGTCTCGCGCAACGGCTCGTCGGAAATCCGAAGAACGCGGTGATGTTGGTTGGCTTTGCGCAGGCGGATTCGCCTGCCGGGAGGCTGATGGCGGCGGCGCAAGTCAGGTCGCCTGAGGAGACAACCGAAGTGACGCTCGATGACCGTCGCGGGCCGCAGCCGCTGCTGTGCGAGATACATCGTTTTCGTCTGAGCGGACACAGTCACAGGAGGGATCTGATGAAACTCGTGAGCCGGCTCTCACCCGGGAAAGTGATACTCGTGCATGGGGAGGCAAGGGCACGCGAATGGCTCGCGGACAACATAGACTTTTTTCATCCGGAGATTGACGTTATGCTTCCCAGCCGGCAAATAGAAATCGAAGTCTAGACTGGAAGTCGGCGCGGCAAGAGACTATGGATCATACGCACTTCTTCAGGGAGCTGAATGAGCACGTCGAGGGTGACGTGTACCAGGACCCCATGAGTCTCGTGCTCTACAGTACTGATGCGTCGAATTATCAAATCATGCCGCTTGCCGTGCTCGTGCCGCGAAGCGCCGCCGATGTACGGTACGCCGTTGAGGCCGCCTACCGACACGGAGTTCCCGTGCTGCCGCGGGGCGGTGGGTCCTCACTGGCCGGGCAGACCGTCGGTGCCGCGCTGATAATCGACTTCTCCCGTCATCTCAATCGGATTATCGACATCGATCCGGAGCAGCGGCAGGCGCGTGTGGAGCCGGGTCTTGTGTACGATCGGCTGAATGCAGCGGCGGCTTCGCACGGTCTGATGATGGGCCCCGATCCCGCCAGCGGAAACCGGGCGACGCTCGGGGGGATGCTCGCGAACAACTCCACCGGGACACATTCGATCCTGTACGGCAATTTTGTCGACCACATCGTCGATGCGAGCGTGATCCTCGCCGACGGAACGACGACGGTGTTTCGCGAGCTCGACCGTGTGGAGTGGTCGCGGCGAGCGACCGGCGAGGGGCTGGAAGCCGAGATCTATCGGAAGATGGGTGCGCTGCTTGCGAGCAGTGCGGCTGTGATTGAGCGAGACACGCCTCGACACTGGAGGCGCAACAGCGGCTATCGACTGGAGCGGCTGTTGGACACGCGCCGCAACCTCGCGCAGTTGCTCTGCGGCAGCGAAGGGACGCTGGCCGTTGTGTCGGAGATGACCGTTTCGTTGGTCCCTCGACCGAAGCGGACCGCCCTCGCCGTGGTTCATTTCAGGAAGCGCGACACAGCACTGCGGGCCGTCACCGATCTGCTGGAGACGTCGGCGTCCGCAATTGAATTGCTTGATGGCACGGCAATCCGCCAGGCGCGCAGGGCGAAGGGTTTTGCCGGCGCAGTCGACTTCATCACCGGAGACCCGGGTGCCGCACTACTCGTCGAGTATTACGGTTCGACCGAAGCTGAACTCCGCGACCGGCTTGATGACCTGCGGAGCGTCGCCTCCCGTCACGTCGACGCTTATTACACGCTGGAGCTGATTGAGCCGGACAGGATTCGCCGAGTATGGGATGTCAGGAAAGAAGTCCTCGGTCTTGTGATGGGCGTGCGCGGTGACCATAAGCCGGTACCTTTTATTGAAGACGCGTCGGTTCCGGTCGAGCATCTTGCGTCTTACATCCGTCGTCTTGATGCCAGTATCGCGGAAGCGGGAGCACGCGCCGCGTACTACGCGCACGCTTCGGCGGGTTGTCTGCACGTGCGTCCATTCCTTAATCTCAAGGACCCCGCCGACGTGAGCCGCATGGAGCGAATTGCCGTCGCCTCGATGGAACTGGTTCGAGAATACGGAGGTGTGGTTTCTTCCGAGCATGGCGACGGGCTCGCGCGGAGCTGGCTCAATCCGACCTTCCTGGGAGACGCCCTCTTCCGCGTCTGCCGGGAAACGAAACGAATATTCGATCGATCCGGCATTCTCAATCCGGGAAAGATCGTCGACGCGCCCCCGATCGGTGCCCATCTGCGATATAAGCCCGGTAGTAACACCGCGGCCATAGACTCCGTGATGGACTTCGAGGAGTTCGGGGGTTTCGTCGGCGCCCTCGAGATGTGCAACGGCAACGGCGCGTGCCGCAAGCTCGACACGGGCACGATGTGTCCGAGCTTCATGGTGACCGGCGATGAGCAACACTCCACGAGAGGGCGCGCGAACGCGTTGCGTGCGGTGATGTCGGGGTGGCTGCCGCCTACCCAACTCACGTCGAAGCGAATGTATGAGGTGATGGACCTGTGCATCCAGTGCAAGGCGTGCAAGACTGAATGCCCCTCGAACGTCGACATGGCGCGTATCAAGACGGAATGGCTGTCGAAGTACTGGGCCGACAACACCGTGCCCCTCCGGACGCGTCTCTTTGCCCGGCTGCCGGACACGGCATATCGCCTCGGCAAAAGCGGGCGGCGAGCAGCTAATGCGGCCGCGACCGTTCGCCCACTTCGCCGCCTTGCCGCCGCCGTCCTGGGCACAGCCCCGCAGCGACACCAACCGCTGTTCGCAAATGTCAGCCTGGTCGAGCGTTATGCGAGGCGACCCGCCGCCGATCGCGGCAAGCCCATTGTGCTCTTCCCCGACACGTTCACGAATTACTTCGAGCCCGAGATCGGTATCGCGGCGATCGACATGCTCGAGGCGGCCGGATACAAAGTCCTAGTTCCTACATCACGCGTGTGCTGCGGCCGCACCTACCTGTCGAAGGGCTTTGTGACGGAAGTGCAGCGACTTGCGATCGAGACGGTCGATGTCCTGTATCCCTTCGTGGAGAAGGGTTACACGATCGTGGGCCTGGAGCCG
>JBFHWK010000154.1:0-7691 GCA_041589075.1 Rhodothermales bacterium | reverse complement strand
CTGTTCCGTGGCGGCGGACTTCTCGACGGCGAATTTCTCAAGTCCGTTTATCTCGAGCGCGCCGACCTGTTCAGAAAGCTCCCGGACGGACGTACCGAGCGGATCATGCCGTTCGACCTTTCGGAGGCGCTGTCACAGCGAGGATCGGGACTCAGGCTGCTCCAGCCCGAGGACAGCATCCAGGTGTATCCGCTGACGGTGGAGGTGGTCGAAGATCGCTTCGTGAGCATCTTCGGTTCCGTCTACAAGCCGGGCCGCTACCGTTTCAAGGACGACATGAGTGTCGAGGACCTGATTCTTCAGGCGGGAGGTCTGACGGAAGGCGCCTATGGCGAGATGGTAGAAGTGGCGCGCGCGTTGCGTGAAACCGCGAGCGGAGAGCGAGAAGTAGTGACGCATCGAGTGCGCCTCGGCGCTACCGGGCCCGAACGCAGCATCGACTTCAAACTCGGCACCAACGGCTCGTCCTCGGAGGCGCGGGACTTCAAACTCGTGCACCGCGACGTCGTCTTCGTGCGCGTGGATCCCAATTTCCGCCCGCTGGAAACTGTGACGATCACGGGCGAGGTCAAATTTCCCGGCACATACGCTCTCGTCTCGGAAGACGAGAAGTTGTCTTCCGTGATCAAACGTTCCGGAGGAATCCTTCCGACCGGCTATGCCAAAGGAGGGCGATTCATTCGTGACGATGAGATGCTCATCACAAAGATTGATGAGATCGTCAAAGGGAAGGAGAAAGCGGACGTCGTGTTGAAGCCGGGCGACCAAATCACGATCCCGACGGTACCGAATGCCGTATCCGTACGAGGCAATGTGGTCAACGAAGGTCTCATCAAGTACGAGAGAGGCAGGCGCCTCTCGTATTATTTGGATCGTGCCGGCGGTGTGAAGGAGGACACTGAGGACATCGTTCTCACGCAGGCTTCGGGTGCGACTTTCAAGGTCCGGCAAGGCCTGATCCCGGCTAACCCCGTCGTCGATGACGGTGCCACAATCAGGGTGACAAAAAAGCCGGTGTCCGAGTCTGGAGATAAGGTCGATGTCGGGCGGGTCTTCACCGAGTCGCTCGCGATCATCTCCAGTGCCCTTACCGTAATCGTACTTGCACTTCGCGCCTTCTGAGGATGCAGATGTCCACCGAGCCAACCCATCCGAACGGCGGCCGTCTCGGACCGAACGGCGCCGACTCGCTAAGGGACGAGGACGAAGTATCTCTCATCGATCTCCTTCTGGTGGTCGCGCGCTATAAGCGACTGATCGTACTGACGGTAGGTGTCTTCTTCGTGCTGGGTCTACTGCTAGCCGTCTTCTCCAGTGACACCTACACGTCGTCGGCCAAGGTGGTTAGGGAGATACAGGCTGAAGGGAGTCTGCCGAACATCGGTGCTCTGTCCGCACTGCGGGGATTCGGCCTCAGTCTCGGCATGGGCACAACCGGTCTCACCCCTGAGGCATACCCGGACATCGTCAAGGGGCGTGAGGTAAGACTGGCCGTCGTTCGCGACACTTTCTTTTTTGCCGACGTCGGTGAACACATGACGTACGTGCAGTACGTGCGCGACCACAAGCGAGGGCTGTTGTCATCATTGACGGACCTGCCCGGGAAGGTTCTGAAGTCGTTCAAAGGTGAGTCCGTTTCGCCGATTCGTCGCTTCGATGACACGGTCATTTATTTGACGGAGGACGAAGAAAACGCCATCAAGGACGTGTCTACACTCGTTGGCACGAGTGTAGATCTGGAGTCCGGCCTCATGACGATCACCGCCACGACGGAAGACGCGTATCTGTCGGCGGAGCTTACGGCTTCGTTTGTGAATCACCTTGTCGAACGAGTGCGGGAGATTCTCACCTACAAGACGCGTCGGAATCTGAGCTTTATCGCCGAGCGGTTCGAGGAGGCCGAGCTGGAGCTGCGGCGTGCCGAGAGCCGCCTGGCGCGCTTTATGGATCGCAACACGTCGATCCGCAGTGCTATACTTACTACTGAGCGGGATCGGCTCCAGCGGCAGGTGACGTTCAAGACACAGTTGTATTCTGATCTTCAGGCGCAGCTCACGCAGGCGGAATTAGAAGTTCAGCGAAGCGAGCCCGTGATCACGATCCTCGAGCGCCCGGCTCCAGCGATCGAGCCGAGCGGCATGGGCGGGAAGATCTTACTGGTGATATTCGTCCTGCTTGGACTGGCGGTGGGCGTAGCCGTCGCTTTCGTCAAGTGGTCGCTCGATCAGCAGATGGCGGACGCCGAGGATCGCGCCAAGCTGGACGAGATACGCAGTGAGCTGGGTCCGAAGAACTGGATCCCGGCACGCCTGCGGCGGTGGAGTCGCCGCAGCGAAGAGAAGGCGCCCGAGAGCGCGGTGTAGCCGTACTCGGATCGTGCGAAAAGAAAAAAGGCCCGGCGCCATCCGGCACCGAGCCTTTGTCAGATCGGGGCAGTACTTACAGCGTCTGCAGGTAGTGCTCTGCGGAAGCCTTGTAGGAGCCGAACGCGGCGTTACGGAACTCCGTCTTCGCCGCCGCGATGTCGCCCGAAAGCATGAGTGCTTCAGCTTTCACGAAGTGAATCTTCGCCTTGTCGCTGCGGCCGCCGCGATGTATTTCCAGCGCACGGTCCGCGAAAGTCACGGCCTGTGCGTGATCGCCCTTCGCGTTAGCTGCGGTCGCCATGTAATAGAACGAATCGGCGTCCGGCGAGACAAACTTCTCCATCTCAGCCAGTGCTGCGAGCGCACGATCCGCGTCCGCTCGCGAAGGATTCTCCTTGGCTACAAGCTGTGACGCTTCAGCGTGGTAGTGTGAGCGGATAGTTTCCTCCGCTTCACGTGCCACCTTGCGGTCCCTGGTCGCTGCTGCCTGCTTCAAGGCTTCCATCGCCGCATCAATACGGCCGAGCTTTTTCAGCGCCAGACCCTTATTGTAGATGTTGGGTGCGTAGTCAGGGTTGTGGCCAATGCCTTTCTCGAAGTGGCCCAACGCCGCCTCGTAGTTTCCTCTCTTGTACTCGCGGCTGCCAAAGATCTTGTCGAGCTGTGCCAACACTTTCCGGGAGAGGTCCTCCACATCCTTGTCGCCGGCTGCCCGCGCTCCTTTGGCGGCAGCCTCGTAATTGGTGTAGGCCTCCGAGTACTTCTTCGCGTTCGCTGCCGCCAGCGCCGCGTTATAGGACTCCTTGTAGTCCTGGGCGGTGGCCGACGCAAATCCCATCGATACGAATATGGCCGTAACTAATGCGCCGCGCAGTACCGTGGTCATCTGCTTCCGTCCTTGAGTTGATTTGGTCCGTCTCATTGCCTCGCAAGAAAGATGTTGGATGAAAGTCCCGTCCGTGTGCCGGGCAGACCTAAGATCGGTCACCCTCGCACGCACAGTTGCTACAATTGTGCCGTCCGGCTATGCCGATAACGTGTGAAAATCCCGTTCAGTGCCCCCAAAGGGCTCTCGTGATCCTCTGGGGGGACAAAGATACAAGTAAAGCAAGCGGCCCGCGTACCTGGAAAGGCACTTCGTTCGCCATCGGATCGCCGAAACGGCGTCTGCAATCGCCGGCACTGTGCAGAAAAAAGGTCAGCATCATGCTTAGAAATTCGGGCTCAGGAGGTGCTCCCTATAGAAATCGTCTATGATCTTGACGGCCTCCTTCGGGTCATCGGTCACGCTGAAAAGCTCCATGTCCCTCTCCGAGATATTGCCCATACCCAGCAACTGTTCCCGTATCCAGTCGATCAGTCCGGCCCAGAATGATGTGCCGATCAGCACGACCGGGAATCGCGTGGCCTTGTCGGTTTGAATCAGTGTCAGCGCCTCGAATAGCTCATCCATCGTCCCGAAACCACCGGGCAGCACGACAAAGCCCTGCGAGTACTTCGAAAACATCACCTTGCGGACGAAAAAGAAGTCGAAGTTTATGAGCTTGTCGAAATCGATATAGGGATTGGCCTCCTGCTCGTGAGGTATGACGATGTTGAGGCCCACGGAGTCGCCACCCGCCTCCCGGCAACCCTTGTTGGCAGCCTCCATAACACCGGGGCCGCCCCCGGTAATCACGCCGTAGCCGTGATGAACCAGTTCCCTGGCCACTTCCTCGGCGACCTTGTAATACTTCGTGCCCGGTCTGGTTCGAGCCGAACCGAAGACCGACACACTTGGTCCGAGCTCGGACATCGTCTCGAAGCCCTCGACGAATTCGGACATTATGCGAAAGATGCGCCACAGGTCTTTGATGCGGCTTTCCTGCCAGGCTTCAATCTCGCGTCGGCTGAGCGCCTTCTGGGGTGGTGCTGTCATGGGGCCATGTCGATTGTCGTGCAAGAAAAAGGCGGCCGCCCCTGGTTCGGCGGCCGCCCGTGCTGCGTCTGAATTCGAGCGCCGGTCTAGCCCTGCTCCAACTGCTCGCGGTACTCCTCACTCGCGTAGATGGCAACCTCGACACGGCGGTTGAGTCGACGGCCCTCAACGGTCTCGTTCGATGCCACCGGCTCGAGCTCCCCCTTACCGCTCGCCATCACACGACTCTGCGCCACATTGTTTGCAACGAGCACGGCCCTGGCAGCGTCCGCACGACGCTCCGAAAGTGTCTGGTTGTAATCCTCGGGCCCCGAAGCATCGGTATGTCCGATAATCATCACATCCGTGTTCGGATACTCCTGAAGACTCTGGGCGAGCTTGAGGAGATTAGCGCGCGATTCGGGCTTGATTTCCGCCGAGTCGAAGCCGAAGAGGATGGCCGAGTCGAAGGTGACCTGGATTCCTTCGCCGACGCGCGCCACCTCGGCACCATCCAGATCCTCTTCGAGCTCTTTGGCCTGCTTGTCCATCTGTGCGCCGATGATTGCGCCTGCAGTACCTCCGACAGCGGCGCCGATGATCGCACCTTTTGCGGTATTGTCGGACTTACTGCCGATAATGCCGCCTATAATGGCACCGGCACCCGCGCCGATACCGGCACCCTTCGTCGTCTTGCTCGTGTTCGAGCATCCGCCGAGCGCCATCGCGATCGCAACGAATACGGTGACCACCAAAGGGAAGGAAAAATGGGTTCGTAGGCTTTTCATGGCTGTTTCAAGAGTCTTTTCTGAGTGACACACTGTCCGGGAGTCGCCGAGTCAACCACCGTGCCCGACCCCGAAAACCACGCGGGAGCTGCCAGAATACGCGCTTCGCTTTCCACAAGATCGCGCACGACCGACCAGCGTTCAGGACACTTCTCATGAAAATTGGCACCCGGCGGGTCGTACGGCGACACTTCGAACGATGTAGCCGAATAGCTATCTTCGCGGGCGACAGAGCCCCACGGTCCACCGCAAGGACATCCCCGTTTCATGAAGCTGATTATACCTATGGCCGGCCGCGGCACACGCGTCCGACCGCACTCGCACGTCACTCCTAAGCCGTTGCTCTCCGTCCGCGGCGAAAGCATGGTCGCGCGCATCGTCGACACGTTCGCGCGTGTGCTCCCCGAGTCCATCTCCGAAGGGGTCTTCGTGCTGGGACCCGACTTCGGCGACGCCATTCGAGAGCAGCTCAAGGACGTCTGTGACAAGCGGGGGATGGAAGCGTCCTTCGCCGTGCAGGAGGAGGCGCTGGGAACGGGACATGCCGTCTATGCGGCGCGCGAATATCTCGATGGCAACGGAGTCGTGGTCTTTGCGGACACGCTCTTCGACATGGACGTGCTCGAAGACTTCGGCGATGCCGACGTGATCGCATGGGTGAAGATTGTCGACGACCCGAGTCGCTTCGGTGTGGCCGTTCGTGATGGGGACCGGGTAGTCGGCTTTGTCGAAAAGCCGAAGGAGCCCATCTCCAACGAAGCGCTGATCGGTATCTACTACGTGGCGGATCTCGGCGCGCTGAATCGCACACTCTCCGATCTCATCGAAAACGATCGAAAGAGCGACCGCGGTGAGTACGAACTGACGGATGCTATGGATGATATGCTCAAAGCCGGCAAGATTTTTCGAACGTCGTCGGTCACTGAGTGGCTCGACTGCGGCACTATACCCGCGCTGAAGAAGACGACGTGGCGCATCCTCGCAAAGGAGGCTGACGGCCTGCAAGGCAGCGTGACGAACTCGACGATTATCGAGCCCGTCTATGTCGGCCCCGGGGCCGCTGTGTCCGGGTCCGTCATTGGACCCAACGCGTCGATTGAAGCAGAAGCACGCGTGACGGACTCGGTGGTCCGCAACACAATCGTTTTCTCTCACGCGAAAGTGACCCGCTGCGTGTTGAACGAGTCGGTCATCGGGCAGTACGCATCGGTGGCGGGCCATGCGCTGGAGGCAAACGTGGGGGACCACTCCAGCGTAGAAAGCGTCTAGGCGGTCGTTACTTGTCATTAAGTTTGGGATGTTCGTCTATCCACCGTCGGCGCCGAAGAAACTCGGATTCCATGTAGTTCTCAGAGAAGTGCAGGCGGGTCTGGCGTCCGCCCAGGGAGCCGAATCGCTGGCCGATGAGCGGCCGTCGTCCGATCAGGGCGTGATTGACGTGCGGCTTGCCGAAGTGTCCGAGGCGCAGTCGCTGCTTCAATTCGATGACTCACTTCCGTGGCCGGAGCTTCCCGACATCAGAGGACTGCTGAAGACCGTGCGGCCGGCGGGCAGCGTCCCCGAGGCACTCCAGCTCCTGGAAGCGCGCCAGGCCATGCACACGGCAACGCAGCTGCGGCGTTATATCGATAGCCGCAAGGATCGCTATCCGGCGCTCGTGACTGCGGTTGATGGGCTCGCAGATCTCGACGAAATAACGAAACGGATCGATTTGACCGTGGGACACGACGGGCGTGTCCTGGACAGCGCTTCACCGGAGCTCACTCGCATTCGGAAGACGATCGTTCGGCGCGAACACGATCTGCGCGATCAACTGAATCAGGAACTGCGCCGCGCGATCGCGGCCGGACATGCAACCGAGGACCAGCCGACGATCCGCAATGGCAGGATGGTTATTCCCGTGCGTGCCGAGGCACGTCGCAAAGTACGGGGGTTTGTGCAGGATACATCGGGAACCGGTCAGACGGTGTACATCGAGCCCGAGGCGTGTCTAGACCTGAACAACGAGCTCCGTGAGCTTGCGGCCGCCGAACGTCAGGAGGAGCGCCGTGTCCTGATTGCTGTGGCCGATCTGATTCGTGCGCGCCTGGCTGAGATTAGCGAATCGTTGCGGACACTGGCCGCCTTTGATGTCATCCGCGCCAAAGCGCTCGTGGCCAACCGTCTCGAGGCTGCCGTGCCGTCGTGCGGCGGCGCGTCCCTGATGATCAAGGCTGGTCGTAATCCCGCGCTTGTCCTGCGATATTCTTCTGAGGAGACTGACGGCGAAGGCCGGTCCGTCGTGCCGCTAGATCTCCACCTTGCCGACGACCGCCATGTTCTCCTCATCACCGGTCCGAACGCCGGGGGCAAGACGGTTGCGCTCGGCACCATCGGACTGTTTGCACTTATGACGGCGCACGGCATCCCCATCCCCGCCGACGAAACGACGGAACTGCCCATCTTTCGCTCGTTGCTGGTCGACATCGGCGACGAGCAGTCCATTGAGAATGACCTCTCGACATTCAGTGCCCACATGCTTGTTGCAAGAGAGATTGTCGAGAAGGCGGATGAGCACACACTCGTACTGATTGATGAAGCGGGAACTGGAACGGACCCGGAAGAGGGTGCGGCGCTCGCGCAGTCGCTGCTCGAACACCT
>JBFHWK010000153.1:0-7720 GCA_041589075.1 Rhodothermales bacterium | reverse complement strand
TCGAATACAGGTATTTCAGGGAAGCCACCTACGCTCAAGAACACATCGCGCCTCACGAACAGCGCGCGATCGCCGAAACAAAGTGACTTCAGCGGGAGCGCCGTCCACGCCGCGTAGAACCTCAGGAGCGACGATTCTGAGGCAAACGTAAGCCTAAAGCAGCCGGCGACGACGTCCGCGCGCGCAAGTGCCGTCCGGATCGAGGCAAAGGCATTCGCCGGCAGCAGGGTGTCCGCGTGGAGGAAGAGCAGTATGTCTCCCGAAGCGTGCCGCGCTCCCACATTCATTTGTCTGGCCCGGTCGCACTCGGACTCCACCACTCGCGCCTGTGCGGACGCAAGCATCTTGGTACGATCGCTCGAGCCGCAGTCCGCGACTATGATCTCGCACGGGCCTGCCGCCACTACACTCTTTAGCGTGGCCGCCACAAATTGCTCCTCGTTCAGCGTTGGAATGATGACGGAGATTGTCATCCTGTCGAAATCACCAGAACATCTGCTTCATACAGAAGACCGAACCACCCGCTTTCAAAAACTCCTCGGTGCGGACTTCGATCGGCGTGAAGCCGGCCGCGCGCAGCCTGGCGATTGTCGTCGAGGCCCCGGCCTGTATGATCACGTGTTTGCCGTCGGGACAGTGGGCGTTGCAGCCGAACAACTCCCGTGCCTCTCGTTCCGGCACTTCAACCAACGTATCGAATACTGACGCGATCAGTTTTCGCCCATCTTCGTCGAAGGCACCAGGGAAGAACAGTGCGGTATTTTCGTTCAGCGGCGCGAGGCAAGTGTCCAGGTGATAGAAGTCGGCATCTTCAAGATGCAGAACGACGATCCGTACTCCCAGCAAGTCAGCGATGTGCTCGTAGGCTTTTACAGACGACCGGAAGCCATAGCCACCCCACAGAAGGAACCTGCCGGGGTGCCAAAGCGCATCCCCCATCCCTTCGAAGTCAGATACAGTCTTCGGCAGACCGACCGTTCTATATCCACGGTTCTCAAAAAAGTCTACGACGTACGAGACCTCACCGCTTCGTTGTTGTGCGTGCATACGGCTTTCGACGATTCCGCGGTCTTCGGAGTCGGGCACAAGGAACGGCAGTGTTTGATTCGCACAGAACACCATGTCCGGCAGTCGCTCGACCCCTGGAATCGTGTGCGTCTCGAAACCAAGTTCGGCGTACAGACGCCGCAGCATCTCCCACTGACGGACTGCCCGCGGGGTGTCGACGGTGCCCTCTTTACCGGACATGTGCGGGTTGATCACATAGGAGACGTCGAAATGGGTCGGTTCGACAAAGAGCACCTTTCGCGGGACGGGCATCGCGGGCAAATCAACGACACCGAAATCAACTTGAGACGCGAGCGTGTAAAGCACAGTTAAACGAGCTATTTACCCTGAGTGAAGATAGTCTCGACAACGACCTTTGGAAAGATAAGTGGCCTCAGGTCGCTGCGAGAGCTGCCGCACACTGGCGAACGTAGAGGGAATCGATGCACCTCAGTGGGCGAGACTGTGAGTTGCTCCTGCGTTCGGCGCAGGAGTGATCTAGGCGTCGTTGAGCGCCGCCACGCCAGGGAGAGTCTTACCTTCGAGGAACTCGAGCATGGCACCGCCGCCGGTGGACACGTGGCTTACGTCGTCGTCGTAGCCACCCTGCGTAATTGCGGCAACGGAGTCCCCACCGCCAACGACCGTCATGGCGCCTGCGGTAGTAGCTTCGGCCATGGCGCGCGCGACACTCATTGTTCCACCGGCAAAGTTGGACATCTCAAAGACACCCATGGGTCCGTTCCAGACGACCGTTCGCGCGCTGCGTACAACGCGTCCAAACGTCTTGACGGTCTGTGGTCCGATATCGAGGCCCATGAAACCGTCCGGAATCTCAGTGACCACCCTTCGTTCGGCCTCGTTGTCGAAAGCAGAGGCAACAACATGATCTTCAGGCAGCACGATCTTCCCGGCCGCTTCGTTGAAGACGGTACGCGCGGTTTCCAGTTTGTCGTCTTCCACGAGCGAGGTTCCGGTCGTGGCGCCGAGCGCCTTAAGAAACGTGTAGCTCATCGCACCACCGACCAGAAGCTTGTCGACACGCGGCAACAGGGTCTCTATCAAACTGATCTTGTCGGAAACCTTCGCGCCACCAAGGACGGCAACGAACGGATGTTCGGGATCTTCAAGGACGGCTGAGAGGTACCGGATTTCCTTCTCGAGAAGGTATCCCGTCACGGACCGTTCGACATGCCTTGTGATGCCCTCAGTGGACGCGTGTGCTCTGTGCGCCGCACCGAACGCATCGTTGACGTAAAGGTCACCGAGAGCACCGAGAGCTGCCGCAAACGCATCGTCGTTTGACGTTTCACCCGCGTTGAATCGTGTGTTCTCGAGCAGGATCACGTCACCGACCGCTGCCGCGGCGACAGCCGCGGAAGCCCCCTCACCAACGGTGTCTTCGACAAAAGTGACGTTTTTTTCCAGCAGCTTCTGCAGGTGGGCCGCCACCGGTCTTAGGCTGTAGGCGGGGTCCGGCTTCCCCTTTGGCCTGCCGAGATGGCTCATAATTACGGCGACCCCGCCACGATCACTGATGGCGCGGATTGTAGGCAGCGCCGCTCGAATGCGCGTGTCGTCCGCCACGGAACCGTCACTGAGCGGCACATTGAAGTCTACGCGGACCAGCACCCTCTTGCCGGCAACGTCGACATCGTCGATCGTGAGCTTTGACATGGAGCCCGGATGGGTTGGCGCGGTGTTTTGTCCTGGAAGACGCGGTACGCGGGTGAAGCGACAGCTACCCGACGTCAACCCCGTCAGGCACCGACGGCCTCCGAGGCCTTCTTCACCAGTGTCGCCACGACATCGATTGTCCGATTAGAATATCCCCATTCGTTGTCGTACCAGCCCACGACTTTCACGAAGCTGCCGGTGGCCATGGTCGACTGCGCGTCGAAGATGCACGAGTGCGGATTGTGAATGATGTCCGTCGAAACGAGCGGGTCCTCACTGTACTGTAGGATACCTGAGAGTTTACCGCCTGCCGCTTTCTGGAACGCCTCGTTGATTTGCTCGGCCGTAACGTCCTCGGCGAGTTCAGCCGTGAGGTCCGTGAGCGACCCATCCGGCACCGGCACGCGCAGCGCGAATCCATCGAGTTTGCCCTGGAGGTGCGGCAATACGAGACCGACGGCTTTTGCCGCACCCGTCGTCGTTGGGATAATGGACACGGCCGCGGCACGTGCACGTCGCAGGTCCTTGTGTGGTGCGTCCTGTATCCGCTGGTCGGCCGTGTACGCATGAACGGTCGTCATGAACCCACGCTTGACGCCGAAGGCATCGTCCAGAACCTTGACCATCGGAGCAAGGCAGTTCGTCGTGCAGCTCGCATTCGAGATGATCTCCTCGTCGCCGGTAAGCACGTCGTCATTTACACCGAGTACGACCGTAGCATCGACTGCACCGCTGGCCGGGGCGGAGATCACCACCTTCTTGGCGCCGGCGGCCAGGTGCATCGCCGCCTTTTCACGGGTTCGGAACAAGCCGGTCGACTCAATGACAACTTCAACGCCTAGCTCGCCCCACGGCAGCTTCGACGGATCCCTCTCACTGAGCACCTTGAACCGGTCGCCATTGATATTGAGGCCGTCGCCGTCGACGACGACGTCGCCTGGGAAGACGCCGTGTACCGAATCATACTTGAAAAGGTGTGCAAGTGTGGCGGCATCCGTCAGGTCGTTGACGGCGACAATGTCGAACTCCTTCGACTGGCGCTCGAGGATCGATCTAAAAACGAGGCGGCCGATGCGGCCAAATCCATTAATGCCCAGTTTGATCGCCATTCCTTCTTTTCCTCCGATAACAATTTGGTGTCGTGTGGTAGCCGGGGCCGCTGGTCGGGAGACCGGTATGCTACCGGCGTAGCGGCAGTTTCATTATTGGGGCAAAGTTACGAAAGTGTGTGCCGATAAAAGGCGTAAAGGCCGTGAAACTGCGTTCAAGGACGTGGATCCATGTGATTTTACTGTGCGTTAGCCTGCGCCTGGCTCGTGCCGAATTGCGAAGACCTTTTAGCATTCGATATTATTAGAGGTTAGGCGTTTCGCGCCGTTCCCGTTTCGACCGCCACCCGGATCGACTCACAAAGCCCTACAACCTATGTCAACCCTGAAGCCGACCAAGAAGATTTCTCGGAGGCAGGAATTACGGCAAGACACCGTTGTCACGTTCTCAGCCAAGGTCTGGCAGTTTGTGGACCAGAATCGGGCAGTCGCGTATGGAGCGCTCGGCGCGCTCGTGTTGGTCGCTGCCGGGATTGTGGGCTATTCCTACCTGCAGTCCCAGCGAAATGCAGAGGCGCAACAGCACCTTGCTCCCGTCGTGCGGGTCTATGAGAAAGGGATGTACGCGGAGGCACTCGAAGGAACCGGTCTTGAGATGGGCCTTCTTGCGATCGCCGAGGAGTATGGCTCGACCGACGCCGGCAATCTGGCTCACTTTTATGCGGCGGACGCATTGTATCGTCAAGGAGAGAATGATCGCGCGCTCGCGCACTTCGAGGCCGTAGAGAAGACGGCAAACTACGTCGGTGCGAGTGCGCTTGCCGGCGAAGCCGCCATTTACGAGACAAAGAGTGAGCATCCTCGGGCGGCGGAACTCTATAAAAGAGCGGCACTCCTATTTCCGAACGAGGTCCAATCACCCTTCTACCTCATCGAGGCCGGACGTGCGTTCGAAAACGCCGGCGATTATGCACGCGCAATAGAAACCTATGAGCTCGTGTCTAAAGAGTATGCTCAGTCGATGCAGGCACGAGACGTTGACATGCTTGTTGCACGTGTCGAGGCCAAAAGGAATTCGTCTTCGTAGAGAGCTGAGATGGCCAAGCCCAATATCCTCGTTGTCGATGACGAGGCGAGCATCCGGCGTACGCTGAGAGAAATTCTCGAGTACGAAAACTTCGACGTCAGTGAGGCCGAAGATGGCGACGGCGCTCTGGACGCGATGCGCAACGTTCACTACGACGTCGTTCTTCTGGACGTAAAAATGCCGAAGAAGGACGGCCTCGAGGTGTTGGAACTGGCCTCCGAAGAGATGCCGGAGGTTCCCATCGTCATGATCTCCGGCCATGGCTCGATAGAAACGGCGGTGGAGGCAACAAAACTCGGTGCCTTCGACTTCGTCGAGAAGCCGCCCGATCTGAATCGTCTGCTGGTCACGCTTCGAAACGCACTGCAACGCGGGCAGCTCGCGACGCAGAATCGTCGAATGCGGCAGACGATTGTCGAACAACACGAGGGAGACCTGACACCGGTTCTCGGTGACAGCCCGGCTATCTCCCGGATCAAGGAAACCATCGCTCGGGTGGCTCCGACGGAAGCCCGCGTTCTGATCACGGGGGAGCCGGGGACAGGAAAAGAGTTGGTGGCCAAATGGATTCATCATCAGTCCAATCGGAAGAACGCGCCAATCGTGGAGGTTAATTGCGCAGCAATCCCGAGTGAGCTGATCGAGAGCGAACTCTTTGGACACGAGAAGGGCTCGTTCACCGGCGCCACGAAGCAGCGCATAGGAAAATTTGAACAGGCCGATGGCGGCACGCTCTTTCTGGATGAGATAGGTGACATGAGCCTGTCGGCTCAGGCGAAGGTCCTTCGTGCCTTACAGGAGAATAAGATCACTCGCGTCGGTGGCGATCGCCCGATCCCGGTGGATGTGCGTGTGGTGGCAGCAACCAACAAGAACCTCCTTAGCCAAATCGAGGACGGAGATTTTCGCGAAGATCTGTACCACCGGCTCAGCGTAATTCTGATTGATGTTCCCGCAATGCGCGACCGCCGCGAAGACGTTCCCATCATTGCGCGTCACTTTGCCGATCGAATCGCGCGAAGAAATGGATTGGAGCCGAAGCCGTTTGACGATGATGCGATGGAGAAGCTTCGATCTTTGGAGTGGCGCGGTAATGTCCGTGAATTGCACAACGTCGTCGAGCGGCTGCTGATACTCAGCTCGGGGGACCGCGTGACGGCTCGGGACGTCGATCGGTTTGTGCAGAGCGGAGGCACGGGCGGCAACAACATTGACGGCTTGATGGCCCGTTTCGACCACTTCAGTGACTTCCGAGATGAGGCAGAACGGCTGTTCATTGAGTACAAACTCGAGCAAAACGACTGGAACGTCAGCAAGACGGCGGAATCAATTGGTATCCAGCGCTCACACCTCTACAACAAGATGAACAAGTACGGTATCGAGCGGTGAACGCCGGTACCGCATCGTCGGAGCAACCGACACGCACGCGACCACCTCTTGTCGAAATCCGCAATCTGACCAAGACGTACTCGCGTGCCACCGGCGAGCCGCTGCTGGTTCTTGACCGGATATCGCTAGACGTACCCGACAATGAAATCCTGATCGTTGTTGGTGAAAGCGGTAGCGGCAAGAGTACGTTGCTTCACATACTCGGCACTCTGGACCGGCCGGACAGCGGTGATGTGCTGTACCGCGGTGAAAACGTCTTGCAGCGATCGGACGAAGAATTAGCCGCGTTTCGGAATAGGTCGATCGGATTTGTGTTTCAGTTTCACCATCTGTTGCCGGAGTTTACCGCGGTCGAGAATGTGGCGATGCCCGCGCTGATCGGCGGGCAGAATATTGTATCGGCGCGCCCGAGGGCCATGGACTTGCTGGACCTTTTGGGCATCGCTGACCGCTCCAGTCATCGTCCTCACGCGTTATCGGGCGGCGAGCAGCAGCGGGTGGCGGTCGCGCGGGCACTCATGAATAGCCCAACACTGGTCTTGGCGGACGAACCCAGCGGCAACCTCGACACCGACACGGCGGAGCGTCTGCATGACGAGATCGCTCGTTTGAGTAGGGAGCTGGGGCAGACGTTTGTGATTGCCACCCATAGCGAGAGGCTGGCCGATCGCGGTTCGCGCGTACTTCGCCTGGAGAATCACACAATCTTTGAACAGCGTCGCTCCTCGAAACCTGGATCCGTCCCCGCGCCCCCGGGTAAAATTCGTGCGAAGTGACCGTCTTCGGCCCGTAAGTTGTGCCGGGGCACGTGCCAAAAGAGCTGACTTTTTAACGGTACGGCTACATGACTGAACTTCCGGTACTGGATCCAGTGATCGGGTACGTAGCAGAGGAGATCGACGCCTCGGTCGACCTGGTGCACGAGATCAATCGCCTAAAAGAGGAGAAGAACGCGGTCCTGCTAGCCCACTACTACCAGGAGCCGGAAATTCAGGACCTCGCGGACTATATCGGTGACTCGCTCGGTCTGGCGCGACAAGCGGCGGCTACGGATGCGGACATTATTGTTTTCGCCGGTGTGCACTTCATGGCTGAGACGGCGAAGATTCTGAATCCGGCGAAGAAAGTGATACTGCCGGACCTCAACGCCGGGTGCTCACTTGCAGACTCCTGTCCTGCGGACCTGTTCGGTGAGTTCGTTGAGCGGCATCCTGATCATGTCGTAATCTCGTACATCAATTGCACCGCGGCAACGAAAGCACTGACGGACATCATTGTGACCTCGTCGAACGCCGAACACATCATTCGGCAGATACCGTTGGAGCAGCCTATCATCTTTGCGCCGGACCGCAACCTCGGGCGCTACCTCGCCAAGACCACCGGTCGTTCAGACATGATTATTTGGGATGGTGTCTGCATCGTACACGAGACGTTCAGTGAGAAGAAATTGGTGCGACTAAAGATGCGCCAT
>JBFHWK010000152.1:0-7785 GCA_041589075.1 Rhodothermales bacterium | reverse complement strand
TACAGGTAGTCGCGTTCGAAAAAGTCGTTCGACACGTAGATATCCATCCAGCCGTTGCCGTCTACGTCGCCGACCGTCACCCCCAGTCCGAATCCGATCTCTGATCCATAGATGCCGGCCGCATCGGAAACGTCGACGAATTTGCCCCCGTCATTCCTGTAGAGCTTGTCGCCGCCACGTTCGTCCCGGATGTGGCGGATATTTCTCAGGCCGAAGCTTCCGGCCGGCCGGAAGGAGTTGTTCAGGAGATAGACGTCGAGATCGCCGTCGCGATCATAGTCGAAGAAGGCTGCATGTGTCGAATAGCCCTCGTCCGCCAGGCCGTACTCCGCCGCCTGTTCCGCAAACGTGGGCACGCCGTCGTCATTCGTTCCCCGGTTGATGTAGAGTTCATTGGCACGGTCGTCTCCGTCGATGTTGCCCGAGTTGCAGACGTAGAGGTCAAGCAGACCGTCGCCGTTGACGTCCGCAAGACTTACTCCTGTTGACCAGGCGCGCATTCCCGCGACACCGGCCTCGTCGGTCAAGTCGCGAAACCGGAAGCCCCCCTCGTTGAGGAATAGCCGGTTCGGCAACTGGTTGGCGGTCAGATAGAGATCGGCGAGACCGTCACCGTTGAGGTCACCGATTCCCACACCCCCGCCGTTAAAATAGTTGCGATACGTGAAGACGTTGAACTTCTCCGTGTCCGTGAGCCGATTCTCGAACACGATACCCGTCTTTCCTGCATCGACGAGGGAGAAGAGCGTCGGCTGATCCAGCTCCGAACTACAGCCGGCGAGAACGAACAGGAAGGCCAAGCTCAGAAAGAATGTGGCAGAAACGCGAATCGACATGGATGCTTACGCAACGAATGAGCTGATCATGGCAGCTCGACCATGACCCCAAGGCGTGCATGCCGGTCTGCGGACGGGTAGACGAATACCGCGTCAGATCCGGCCGGATCGGGGAATCCAGTCGAGGCGAACGCTTCGTCAAATAGGTTGAACAGATCAGCAGTCAGGGAGAATCGGCCGAAGTCATACATCGCGCGTGCGTTAACGGTCGAGTAATTCGGCAGCCTGGTCAGGTTCGCGTCGTCGATGAACATCCTTCTTGCTGAGTGCAGGCTGGCCGAGAGTGAGAGGCCCCTATGTTGTACGGTCGCACCGGCAGTGATGATGTCGCGCGGTACGGCTTTCACAAAATTTCCGTCGTGCTCTCCAAATCGCAATTGTGTTTCCTGATAGGTGTAGCCTCCACGAAGGGCGACACTTCCAGCGTATACCTTTAGTTCGCTTTCGACTCCCCGGTGACGGCTCTTTCCGAGGTTGCGATACGTCAGCGACTGCAAATCGAAATCGATCTCGTCGATCATCTCGATATTGTAGACGGCCGCGCTCAGCTCAGCCGACACCGCGCTGTCGCTGAAATCAACGATGTGATACAGCCCCACTTCTACACTTGTGCCGTATTGTGGTTTGAGGTCTTGTGATGAAATTGAGATCTGGAAAGGCGGAAAGGGGACGGGGATCGCGCGCAGATCGAATAACTGATCGAACGTGGGTGCCTTGAACGATCGCCCAAGGTTTCCATAAATATTTGTGACAAGGTTTGGAGTGCTGATTACGCGGACATTGACGCCGAGGCGAGGACTGACTGCCGTGTGCGTGGTGGACGCATCCGGTGAGGTATCGTCCGGACTGAAACGATCGCGCAGAACATCTATACGCGTCCCAAGGAGGATTCGAAGCCAGTCGATCGGCTGTATGTCGTACTGACCGTACCCCGCCAGCATGATTCGGCTTCCGTTGCCGCTTGCCTGCGGCGTCGGCTCGACCGTGTTGGGTGCTGCGGCGTAATCCTCCAGTGTACCGGCGATGACGCCTGCGTACTCGGTGTCCAGCCGGCCTGCCGACAGATCCAAACCGCCGATTAACCGACCTCGATTGTCACCGGCCGCCCACACGACCCGGGCTGCAGTGTTCAGCCCGACCTCCGTGAGATCGCGGCTTTGAGTGTCCGCAAACTGGGCCGCAAGCGGGAGCGTCTCAGTTGTCGTGACTTTGCGAAGCCGCGGCGTTGCAGTCGCGGAGAAGGTAACGGCGTCGTCGATTTCCCCGGTGACACTGACTGCGGCGCGATGCCACGACTCGTCAGTCGCATCGTATCTAAAAAAGGCGAGGGAGTTTTTCGGGTCGGCTGCCGTAAGACTTTGGAAGGTCGGCCCGGACAGATCGCTGCTTTGCCAGTAGTGAATGGTAGAGACGTCCACCGAAAGACGGTGTTGATCGACGACGTTGATGCGACCTCCGACCGATCCGAGCTCTCCCGAGTTGTGCTCGCGATAACCGTCGATGCGATCGTAGGACGCTAGCACCGCGTAACGTCGAGCCCCGATTTTCCCGGCGTAGTTAACAGTCGTTGCGAAGGGCACGTATGTCCCGACGCGCGTAGTGATGCTGCCACCGGGGGTGTCGAGTCCGCGTGGTTCCACGTTTATGACTGCACCTACGGCGGCGTCGCCATACAGTGCGGAGCTGCCGCCACGCAAGATTTCCAGTGACGAGATTCCGGCCACGGGTATTAGATGCCAGTTCACAAGTCCGGACTCCATGCTCGAAACAGGAGCATCGTCAATCAGGAGCTGTACGTATTCTGCTTCGCCGCCCCCATAGAACCCGCGCACAACCGGCTGGGGTGCGTACCCCAGTCCATCGAGATCAAAAAAAGTCATGCCGGGCGTGGCCGCCAGCACGTCGGCAATTGTGACGGCAGGAATTGCGCGCATGCCATCGGCTCGAAGAACGGATGTTGCCGAGGTAGTCCTTGCGAGCAACGTACCCTCACGCTCCGCAGTCTTTACGATTGTCTGCAGTTCATACACGCGTGTCGAGTCAAGCGTCTGGCTTGATGCAATTGGTACGATTAGGCAGTACGCAAAGCTGACAAGTGCGACGAGTGGTACGATCCGAATCATATGACAGTGTTTTATTGGAGGTGTTCGTCGTGGCCGCCGCGTCTGTACTCTCTCGTCCCGTAGTCGGGTTCCGTGTGTATGATCAGTTCAGCGGGAGGCTGAGTTTTCGTCTTACGTAGCCGCGGTCGCCCTCGAAGGTGACTCTGACGCGCGTATCGCCCGAGTCCGCGACTTCCGTTGCAACGCCGGGGACACTGCCTACCGCGCGGTGGGATCGCACGAACAGATCGTAGGATTCTCCCGCGAGGCCTTCTAAGACGAGTTCAAGAGCATCGGCCATGGCTCTGGACCGGAGAATACGCAGGCCGCGATTGATGTCGCCGGGTACGGACTCATGGTGGTGGAGATACACGCTCGTCCCGCCGTTGTGCCGATAAACGAGTTCGGCACGGTCGCGGCCTGCGTTGATCTCCACGACGCCACGCTGTATATCGCCCCTCTGCTCGGCTACGAAGTCAACAGTGACGCCGTCGAGGATAGCGGCCGTGACTTCGGTATCCAAAGGCCATGCGGGCGCTACGTACAGGGCCGGCAGGACGTTAATGCCCGTCCGCTCGAAGCGAATTCGGGTTTGATCCGCGTCTCTTTCAAGCCGGATGTGCAACAGTGCATCGCCGACGCGGACGGCATGCGCTTCGACAAAATCCCAGTTGACGGGCAACTGCGGCTCAAAACGCAGGCGCTCTGCGCCCATGTCGGCCTCGAGACCGAGCAGGCCACGTACTGCGGGAGTCGTGACCATCGCCTCGGACCACACTTGGTGATGCGACGATCGCCCGAACGCGGTGTTGTACTGTCCCGAGAGAAGCTCCGTCACGTATCCGAGAGCGTCCTGGTACGTGAGGAGCGCATTTGCCATGAGTGCCTGTAGGCCGACGTGCGGGCGGCCGTAACGATACGCACCCATTGAAGCCCACCCGGTAAACAAGCCCCAAACCGAACCGTTGTGATAGGAGAGCGGATCGTATCGACGGCTGCGTTCGGAGAGAATGCGTGTGCCCCAATCGGTAGCCATGGCACCGCTGCCGATGTGATCGATCTGCGACTGGGCGCGCGCATCATCGAGAATATGCCACCACAGCGGCACAGCCGGCAGTACGGTATCCTCACGGAAGTCTTCGGTCGTCCCGGGGCGCGGTGTCCCGACATCGTAGAAGCCGAGATCCCCGCGCCAGTACGTTACCTCCGTCGCAATGCGGGTACGCTCGGCCACACCGCTTGCCGCTGCGGCCAGTTCCGGATCGCCCATTACGATTGCGAGCTCGGCAATGTCGGAGGCTGCCTGGATCCACAGGCCCTGCAAATAGATCTCTTCGTGCGCTCCGTAAAGCTCGCCGCCCTCAATCCACGCATGACCGACGTTGGTGTTGTCGATGAGGTTATTGTTGTCCGAGTCCGTGGATGCGGAGAATCGGAACGCAGCTTTGATCGACGGCCAATTCTGGCGTAGATAGTTGTCGTCGCCCACGGCTCGCCATAGATCTGCGTGTGCGATTATGTATAGCGGTGTCGCGTCCGCACTCGCCCAGGCATAATGGTAATTTTCGAACCACGGTATGTATGAGGCGCTCTGCGACACCTCGTGCGGAATCCTTCCGTCATCGCGCTGCACACCATGCAGGAAATCAAGCGCGTCACGTGCGTCTTCGAAATTCCCCGTCGAAGTAAGAGCGAACACCGTCCACAGGGCGTCTCGCCCGAAGTACCAAGCAAACCCCGGGCGCTCACTGGCTCCCGATGTTCTAAAGCCCGCTACGAGCCCGGAGCCTAGTGTGGGGTTGTCAACAAAGCCCTTGTCGATACCGATCCGGGCCCAGTCCAGAGCAACGTTAAGTCGGACATCAGGTGTCACGACCGTGGTTGTTCGTGCGAGTAAGTCGCGATAATAATTCGCCGTACGCTGATAGGCGTCCGCTGCACCTGTAAGCACACGATCGAACGTAGCCTCGGCGTCGGCTCGACCTTCGACGCTGCCTGCGATGACGATCGGATACAGGTACCGGCTCGCAGTCTGCGGATCGATGTCTAACACGAACCGCGTCGGGACGTCACGCGGCTCCTCCTGGTAGGGCATGACGGAGATGTCGCGCGAACCCGGCGCACCGACGACGCCGGCGAAGCGGTTTGTTTCCTCGATGATGAAGTAGCGGTCGTTCGTTTCGTCCCAGCCAAGGTTACCGGTCATCAGGCCGGCAGGCCACATGAGTTTGAGGTCGGGTCGAAAGGAACCCGTGATCGTTAGCGGTCGGACACAATCGATGTCCAGCAGCATTACGATAGCACTTTCGTCTACCGGCGTGAAGATGATCTGCCGAACGGTGAACGCCGCATGCGTATAAACTAAAGTGGTGGCCTCCGGGCGGACCTCGATGCGGGTCATCGCGTCCGGACCCGGCACGTCGAGCGGGTAGTCTTCGACCTGGAACGAGAGCTCGAAGTCCTTGAGGAGCTTGAGCGGGTAGGTCCAGGCTTCGAACACCTCGTTCTCGTAGCCGAAGACTGCGGACCGCCGGCCGAGCACACCGACGAACGACCCCTTCTCGGTCTGTCGGCTGAGTTCGAGTCCGCTGGTCGCCATCTCGAATCGTGCCACCAGCCCGCCTACCTCCTGGGCACGAGCGATTCTCGCGTTCGTATTGGGGGTGATCTGCGCCAAGATCAGAAGCATGAGTAAGACACTGATCGATGGAGGTCTTTCCGCGTGCAGACGGGCAGTCATGACTACGTGAGATTATTCGTGCTGATTACTGCGACGGAGGTACCGTAACGACGACAAAGCGTTTGACGGATTCCGAACGACCATCTGCTGCGGCGCCTCTTGTCTGCAGAAGATAAATGCCGGAAGGTATGGTAGTGCCAGCCTCGTCAGTCAGGTCCCATTGTGCTGCGCCCGTAATCGGATGTGCGGTAACTGTGGCGCGCCGTTCTCCGCGTGCGGTGAAAATCTGAGCACTTGCAGCGGGGGGAAGCGCAATCAGCACGCGAGCGGGCGACCCCGTTGCCGACAGCATGCCGTCAGGCGCTGGTCGCACGATCCACGAGAAGTCACGCGCGGGTTGTCCGCCGAGGCCGTCAAAGAAGGTTACGCTCTCGAGATCGGTGTCGGCCCGAGAAACAAGAATGATGTTTCTCAGAGGTTTGTTAAGGAAGGGATTCAGTCGCGCCGCCTCCCTGAACGATGTCGTCGCGTCTGCTGCTGTTCCCTTTTGAAGTAGTGCTGTGCCCAGCAGGACGTGTACATCCGCGCTCCACGGCATTTCGTCGAGTGACGCTCGGTACTCTGAAATAGCCCTCTCGAGGTCGCCATTGCGGTGGAATGCCGTCGCTAAGTTGGCCCGTACGTCGGCAAGGGCCGGCTGTATGTCGAGCGCTTTGCGATACAGTGAGAGGGATTCGGAGGGGCTGTGCCGGAGCGCTTCATACGCCTGAGCAAGTGCGTCGAGGTGCTGGGGGGAGTCAGGCTGAAGCCGCACGGCCAGTTCAAGCGCGCCGACAGCCAGGTCCGGTCGGCCCAGCTGATGGTAGGCGACGCCCCGTAGGAAATGAGCTTCCGTCCACGTCGTATCGGATTCGAGGCCTGCCTCTACTGTCGCGACGCCCGTCGCCATCAGGCGCGGATTATTGGTCTGTCGGCCGTGGACTATGAGCGCCATGCCAAGATAGGTCTGGCCCTCCCGGTTCTGTTTGTCCCGATCGAAGTAGGGTAGGAGCGGTTCGGTCGAGGAGGTCGGTGTTTCGCTCCCGTCGTGTGTGCGGATCCAGTGGTCGGTGAATGAGGCATGCGGTGCGTCGTCGGCTTCTCGCCGCGGCATGTGGCATGAGAAGCAGGGGCCATCGGCGGAGTGGTCCTGGCGGTAGGGGGCAGCGACCGCTGCGATCAGCGCATCAGGCATGTGACAAGATGTGCAAGTCGCGTTGAAGTACCTCGGGCCCTTGTCGCGAAATCCTTCGTGCGGGTCGTGACAAGTCGTACATTCGAGCGGCCGTGGAGACCGTTGTGTCTCCGTAAAACACGCGCTCCTCTGCATCCTTTCTGCATGTGAGATGACAGGAATGGTCCCGCCCGTTCGGCTTTCTGCAGGGTCGAAGAAGAGCGCGACGTGGTCGCTCAGGCGCTCGGACGGGCGAAAGTCGAAAGCACCGCGACCACGCCGCAGGACCGAAACGGTTGTTTGAAGGTGGCACTGTTCGCAAACGGCTAGCCGTAGGCCAAGCTCGAGGTGCTTCGGGTTGACAATGCTATCGTCAATTGGTGACTGGGGTTCGGGTACGTCCAGGCGCTCTGAGACATGGAGTTCGCCCGGTCCATGACAGCGTTCACAACCGATGCCACTCGGAAGCGACGAGTACTTACCGTCGACCCATGGTATCGTTGCGGGATAGCTGTTGTGGCAAGCCATGCACCGATCCGGAATCTGTCTATCGAAGCGCGCGTTGCTCAGCTTGTACCCGGGGCTCAGGTCCCAGCGGGACCCCCGCGCATACCAGGAGACGGGCATTTCGAAAAGACGTCCGTTCGTGGCAGTCAGGAAGGTCGCGGCTGCGTTACCGCTGCCCACGACGAAGTCCACTCGGCGAGAGAGGGTTTCCGATTGGACGCCGCGGACTATTTCTTCCTGGAAAAGATCGGTTCCAATTCGCACGACGCGATATCGGAGGCCCGTTGCGGCATGAACGACCGTAGTGTCGGCACTTGCCCACAACGAGTCCGCAATATCGCGGAATGCGTAGAAGGACCGAGCCATGCCGTGGGACTGAAAGCCGTTGTACTGTTCGGCATGGCAGGATGCACAAGAGTCATCGCCCGTGTAGTCCGTCTCGTTCGC
>JBFHWK010000151.1:0-7812 GCA_041589075.1 Rhodothermales bacterium | reverse complement strand
GCACTTACCGGACGGAAAGCCACTAGTCCAAAACGACTACTCAATTTGTGCCCACAGGACTATTGACAGAGCCGCCCATGCGGCGTAGATCAGGAAGCAAAGCCCGGGAGTCTCCGGCCGACCCTCAGCTATTGTAATCAGATGCATCAAATCGCTTTCGGCCGGGGCTTCCCGGGCCTTCGCCAGTAGAGTTTCGATTGCATCCGCGTAGATGCTCCTGCCCTGGAAGTCCCTTCTCGAACCGGCACCACCCACACCCAGTCCACGGGTTACGGCTGTCGCCGTCCCGATTGTTCTCGGCATTTCGGCAGCCGTGCTTGTGCTCGCACCGTTGCTCATGCCGGAGTCGTATTCCTGGACGGCATACTCCACCAGCTACTCTGCGGCCCAAGGAGTTGAGGGCGCGTGGCTCGCCCGACTTGGGTTCCTTGCGTTCGGACTCGGCGTGATCTGGCTCGCCAACTCGCACCGACCGATATGGGGGCGTGGCGCGCGTTTTCTGCACATTTGCTTCGGCATCTTCATGACGGGGGCGGCCGCTTTCTCGTCGAAACCATGGATGGCCGAGGCCACGTTCGACCGTTTCGAGGACTTTCTTCACTCGGTCTGTGCTACCGGGATGGGCTTCGCCTTTGCCGCCGGTGTCCTGCTCATTCTTCTCCGGCGCGACAGGCACGACATTCGCGGACTGTCGTTCGATTGGCTCGCTATCGCAGCCGCCGTCGGCCTTCCGCTCTGCATGCTACTATGGAGCGAGATGGAGGGGCTGTTTCAGCGTGTGATGTTCGCCATCGCGTATTTGTGGTACGGGAGAGAGGCACTGCGGGCTCGGCGCAGTTTTCGCCTCGAATAGCACGTCAAAGCCGCACGGGGCGTCGACGAATGGGGGCGTTCAGATGGTCCTAGGCCCGGTCCATCGACCCCGAAAAATGGCAGACGTGCGATTTTTCCTTAGTACAAAAAGACTAATCAAATAGGGAGCATGGGGCCATTCAGGGCGATGAATTCCGGGCGTTCTTTTTGCCGTCCACAGTGTCCTACGGGCGGCTGAGCGCACAACCTCGCCACGAGCCCCATCGAGAAAACCAGTGCGGCCGACCCTGTGGCGACACCATCCGGACAGCAAAAAGGTATTCGCAGCACAAAACGGCATCAGCTCTCCTTTGTGACCCCACCATCGAACGACAACCGCGTTGCAGTCTCAACTCAGGACGCCCGGCGCCCGTATATCGTGCTGTGCCTTGTGCCCATATCGTGGGCCGAACTGAAAGGGGTGCGTCTGCCCGATTTGCGAGAATGGCAGAAGCAGCAGTACGGTCGCGCCGTAATCCGCGTCGCAGGCGAGATGTCACCGACAACGTCGCTCGAACTTCGGTTCTTCCTTGGCGAAGACGACTTCACCCAGGACACGTCGACGACCAACAACCACGCCTACCTCGGCTCGCTCGGTATCGCCGGAGCACCGAGTCCAAACCAGTACGCACCAGTTCGCAACGGCCAACCGCCCGTGCGGATCGATTTGGAGCTGGACGTCACGAACACGTTGCTTCGGTCGCTACAGGTGCATGACGCGCTGTTAACTGTCGTCCCCGTATCAGCAGACGGTGAAGCGATCGACGACACGCGGGTGGGTTCGATCTGGAGGCCGGAAACGGTGGAGTTCGTAATCCGCTAGGACGCTTTCCCCGGCGACGGCAGATTACTCAGAGCCTCAACATCTTGCGCGACAGCACCCTGTCACCCAGCGACAGCCGGTACACGTACACACCCCTTGCGACGCGCCCTCCGCGCTCGTCGACACCGTCCCATTCCACAACATGTTCACCGCCCGGATGCCAGCCGTCCACCAACCGCTTCACAAGACGACCCCGAAGATCGAAAACCTCGACACGCGCGATCCCACCTGGATGCGGTACTCCGTAGCTAATCACCGTACGAGACTTGAACGGATTCGGAAACGTCTGTCGAAGGTAGAAGGCCGGGGCGTCGGCAACCGGTGTTTCGATAGCCGTTGACGTTTCAGCAGGTGGGCGGAAAGCGATACTCCGCGGCGTTTGAAGGCCGCCAGCGGTGATGGTGCGCTGGTAGTTTTGACTCGCATCGAAGACGACGATCTGGTGCGCACTGAATGACGTCGAGAACATGCGCCCCTCATCGTCAAATGCGATTCCCTGCGGCGCCGGAAGATCGGCATGCTGCATCGTACCGAGCAGGGTACCCGAGGTGTCGAACTTGACAATGTTGCTCGATCCACCGCCCGACACGTAGAGCACATCGCTATGATCGCGTGCGACACTCATTGGGCTGGACAGCCCGCCTCCCGTGAACGATGTGACGTACTTCTCGGATGGATCAAACTTGAGAACCGTCGATGTCAGCGCACTCGAAACGTATATGTTTCCCCGCGAATCGAAGGCCACGCAGTTCGTGCCGTTCAACTCGCCGCCCGTGTACGCGCGCAGGAACTGCCCGTCAAGGTCAAAGACGACGACCTGATCGTTGTTGAAGCTGCCGACGTGTAGTTCACCGGTCCCTGAAATCGCCATCCCCGTGGGCCCGTTCAGTTCGGCATGTGTAAACGTGGTCATCAGCTGCTCATCGCGGTCGAAGACGAAGATCTCGTCGCTGCTCTGACTCGCGATGTAGAAGCGGTCGTTCGGTGCAAACACGACACCGCGAGGCCCTGACAATCCGGCCGCGGTGAAGTCGCGCAGGAACGCTCCGGTCGAATCGTAGACGGCGATCATGCCGCTGCCGAAGTTCGACACATAGAAATCGCCCGTTTGTGCCGGTGGCAATCGGGGCCCGTCACTCCGGACGGCGACCGTCGTGAACGCCGCTGCGAGTGAGACCAGAAGAACTGTAAGTGGCGTGGTACGGATGCGTGCTGTCATGCTCACTTGAGACGCATTTTGCCTTGTAGAGCCGGCGACGGAGGTCGGACCGCCCGCTCCCGTGGTGTGGCGTGACGGTAATGTAGCGATTCAATTGTGAACCGGCCCTCAAGGAGGGAAACTCAATGGTGTAACGCCCCCCCGCCGCAACGATTGCCAGCCCCGGTACGGCTCTTGGAGGGGGGACTGAAGGGGGCGACCACGTCATTCCCGCGCAGGCGGGACACGAGCCACGTAGTGGCGACTGATGAAATAATCCATGCGACGGTGAGCTGACGCTGGACGTCAGATGGATCCCGGATCAAGTCCGGGATGACGTTGTGTTACCCAGTGCGGGATGACGTTGTGTTTGGGATGAGGATGTGCTCCTCCCCCTGGCCCGCTCCTCCAAGACAAGGGGAAAACTAGAAACGTGTACCGTCCCCCCTTGCCGCAACGATTGCCAACCCGGGTACGCGCTCTTCTCGGGGGACTACAGGGGGGAGTCCGCGCGACGACTCACTTCCAGGCAAGCACGCCCGTTGTGATAGGGGCACTTCCAGGGCCCGACTTTGTCGTCGTCAACGTACGGCGTCCCGTCACGCGACACACGAAAGAACCACTCTCCGTTGTGACGATCAATGATCCGGCTCCGAATGAACGACCACGTGTTCTCCGCGGCCTTCAAGTACCTCTCCTCCCCTGTCTGCCCAAACGCCTGCACAAAGCCTACGATCGACTCGGCCTGCGGCCACCAGTGCTTGTCCGAGTCGAGCCGACCATCTTCATGCCGCTCGTTCCACAGCCCCCCGTCGTCATCCACACCTTCAGCCAGAACCGTCTCCGCCATGGCGATGGCCACGCGCCGTGTTTCCTCCAGCAGGCCCTGGTCGCCAGCCGCCTGCGCAGCGTTCACCAGGAGCCAGCTCGCCTCGATATCGTGGCCGTAAGAAATCGTACGCGACACTGGTGTCCAGTCGGCATCGAAGAACGGAATTACCTGTGCTCGCTTCCTGTCGATGATTGCCTCGACAAACAACCTCGCCAATTCTGCTGTGCGTTGCCTCACGTTGACGTCGGGCAGGAGCCGCGACAGATTTGTATACGCCTCCAATACATGCAGGTGCGTGTTCATGCTTTTGGGGACGGGCGGGTCTTTCTCACTCAAAGCCTCTTCCAGCGGTCCCCACGACCGGTCGAACACTTCGAAGTAGCCGTCGCGATCTGCGTCGCGACATCGATTCTCTATCGACTCGTACAAGCGCCACGCATAACCCGCCGACTCCTCTGACTTAGTGGCTATCGCATACTCGGACAGCCCGTACAATCCGAATGCCTGACCGTAGACGAGCTTGCGCGTGTCGACCGGGTCGCCGTCGCGATTGACCATCCAGAAGAGTCCGCCAAACTCATTATCCCAGAAATACTGTATGAGATATTGGTACGCACGATGCGCCATCTGCGCGTACGAGTCGCGGCCGTAACGACTGAAAGCAGCCGAGAAAGTCCAGAGTATTCGTGCGTTGAGAACCACACCGCGGTCAGCGGTGGCGTCTATCTCGTTATGACCGGTGATGCGCCCCACAAAGCCTCCACGCCGGCGATCGGGCGTGTTCGCGATCCAGTAGGGCAGAATGTGTTCCGTCAGCTCCTCCTCCATCTGGGAAGACAGAGCCACCAGTCGCTCCTTGACACTCACGATTTGCCGGCTCCTTACTGCCGCTTGCTCGCTACGGTCATGTTGTGCGAGATCAGTGCGTTTCGTTGCTCTACTGCCGTCGCCGATCGACCGGAATCGGGCGGGGTATTGATCGCGTAGTCGACCAGACGATCGATCGTCGTGGTGGCTACATGCAGTCTGGTATCGCTGGAGGCGTAGTATATGAACACATCGCCGTGGTCGTCCGCAATCCAGCCGTTGCTGAAGACGACATTCGAAACGTCACCAACGCGCTCCTCGCCATGAGGCGCAATGAAGTGCCCGCCCGGCGCCGCAATAACACGACTGGGCTCAGCCAGGTCGGTCAACAGGACATAGAGGACGTACCGTAGACCCGCCGCAGTATTTCGCACCCCGTGCGCCAGATGAAGCCAGCCGGCGTCGGTTCGAATCGGTGGAGGCCCCGCACCATTCTTCACCTCTTTGACGGAATGATATCGACGTTCGTCAATGATATGTTCGGTCTCCACGATGGCATCGGTGAGTGAATCGCAGAGCGCCCAGCCGATCCCACCACCGGAGCCCGCCGATACAAACGCATCCTGCGGCCGCGTGTAGAGCGCATACTTCCCGCCGACAAACTCCGGGTGCAAAACCACGTTGCGCTGCTGCGGCGACGGTGTCTTCAGGTCCGGCAACCGCTTCCACTCTAGCAGGTCACGCGTTCGCGCAATGCCACACTGAGCGACTGCGGAAGAGTGATCTCCGGGAGGTGCCGTCGGGTCTCTTCGCTCCGTGCAGAAGAGGCCGTAAATCCAACCGTCCTCGTGCCGGGTCAAACGCATGTCGTACACGTTGGTGTCCGGGTCCTTCGTCTCCGGCATCGTAACCGGCCGTTCCCAGAAACGAAAACAATCAATCCCAGACGGGCTTTCCGCCACTGCGAAGAACGACTTCCGGTCAACACCCTCAACTCGTGCGATGACTACGTAGCAGCCATCGAGGTAAATCGCTCCGGCGTTGAAGACAGCGTTCACGGCGAGCCTCTCCATCATGAACGTGTTCCTCTCCGGGTCGAGGTCGTAGCGCCAGTCGAGCGGCACATGATTCGCCGTCAGGACCGGATATCGATATCTCTCGTACCAGCCGTGGCCCTCTTCCATCGGCTCGTTCTTGCGGTCGAGCAGTGCAAGGTGCCGCTTTTGCATTCGCGCGATTCTTTCGTTCGGCGACTCCGTCTTGCCCATACGCTTGTGTATCAGTGCAGCTATACTATCGTGGCCAGTCGATCGCTACCCGATGGTTTGTCACCGCATCGTACTTTCCTCGTCACAATCGAGTAGGAAGATATTCCCAGACGGCGAACTTCCAAGAGGGATGCCGCAAATCGCAGGAGCATGATGGACAAAAATTTCGATACGGCTCGTTCCAAACTTAATCGTGTCGTCGTCTGCGTTGCACCGGTGTCATTCTTGCTTCTGACGGTTATGTTCGCCGCTTGCCGAGCGACGGCCCCGCTAACCGAACCGGGGACGACGCTCACCGATGCCGGGGCTTCGCGTGCAACACGTGCGCTCTTTTACAATCTCAAACGGCTCGCGCCCGATTACCTGCTGTTCGGTCATCAGGACGATCTAGCCTACGGCGTAACGTGGAAGCGCGAGGACAAGCGATCCGACGTCCACGATGTCGTAGGCGCGTATCCTGCGGTGTACGGATGGGAAATCGGCCACCTCGAAATCGGCGCACCCGCTAACCTCGACACGGTCGATTTTCGCGACATGCAGCGGTGGATCAAGGAAGGCTACAAAAGAGGCGGCGTGATCACTATAAGTTGGCACATGAACAATCCCGTTTCCGGAGGCAGCTCATGGGACACGACGCGTGCGGTCTATTCAATCATTCCGGGCGGCCGCAACCACGCGATGTACAGACAGTGGCTCGACCGGTTTGCCGATTTTGTCGGCGGCCTCAAGACGGGACCCTTCAGTTGGTTGGGACTGGGCAAGCCGGTACCCATCATCTTTCGACCCTTCCACGAACATACCGGGAGCTGGTTCTGGTGGGGCCGGGACCTTGTGACGCCGGAGGAATATGTAGCGCTGTGGCGATTCACCGTCGAGTACTTGCGCGATGAGAAAGGACTCCACAATCTCCTGTACGCGTATTCGACAGATCGCTTTGATTCCGAAGATGAGTATCTCGAACACTATCCCGGTGACGACTACGTGGACCTTCTCGGTTGCGATGACTACGGCGCGCTTCGTACCGACGCCGGTGTCGCGGACATGACCAGACAGCTACGGATACTCGTAGAAATGGCCGAGTCGCGCGGAAAGATCGCGGCTCTGACAGAAACGGGTCTCGAGCGAATCCCCTTTCCAACGTGGTGGACCGACCGTCTCCTGCGTGCGATAGAATCGGACTCCACTGCACGGCGCATCTCGTATGCGCTGGTCTGGCGCAACGCTCGCGCCAGTCACCACTATGCGCCACATCCCGGACACGTGAGTGCAGAGAACTTCAAGCGGTTCTACGAACATCCTTTCGTCCTTTTCGAAGACGGGCTCCCGAAACTGTATCGCTGAGACCGCACCGGCGGCGACGTTGTACGCGCACTTCCCGATGGCCGACAATCATTCTATATTACGCCCTGCTGCGAACGTGCGCTTGACATCCAACACCGCCGCTCATGACGGTAACTTTCACCTGGCTCGACTGGCTCTGGGTCGTCCTCTTTCTTCTTCTGATGACCGGAAGCGGCGTGCTGTTCTATCGTCTGGGCCGCCGCTCGCAATCCGACTTCTTCCTTGCCGGACGCGGGCTTCCCTGGTGGCTCCCCGCATCATCCGTGTATGCCACCCACACGGCCACCGATACGCCGATGTGGGTCTCGGGCGTCGTATACCGCCACGGCCTCGCGGGACTGTGGTACACCTTCTTCTCGGCATGGTGTGCGATTAGCGCCTTCGTTTCGACCAGAATCTTTCGGAGATCGCTCGCCTACACACAGGCCGAGTGGAACGTCGTTCGGTTCTCCGGGCTCGGTGCCGAGATGCTGCGCGGATGGATGGCCGGGTGGCAGGTGTTTATGAACATGTTCATCCTCGGATGGGTGGGCATGGCGATGGGCAAGATCTGCGAATTTCTTTTCGGGTGGCCGACGTGGATCGGACTCATCCTGTTCTCCGCGATCTGCGCGATATATGTCCTGTCGGCGGGATACTGGGGCGTCGTCATGGCCGACTTCCAGCAGGGCGTCATCGCGTTCTGTGTGAT
>JBFHWK010000150.1:0-7830 GCA_041589075.1 Rhodothermales bacterium | reverse complement strand
CCCGCGATAGCCGATCCACGGTGCACACGGCCTGTCAGATTTCTGTCGAAAGTCAGACAACCGTCACCGAACAACCACCATCCGCTTGGTCTCCACAAAGTCACCGGCGTGGAGGCGGTAGAAGTAGATGCCGGACGACAAGCCAGACGCGTCGAAGGACACCTCGTGGGTACCCGGCGGCTGCGTGCCTGAAATGAGGACACGGACGTGTCTCCCGAGCACATCGTAGACAGTGAGCGTAACGTCCACCAACCGGGGCAGATCGTAGGCGATCGTTGTTGTCGGGTTGAAGGGATTGGGGTAGTTGGGCAGCAGCGCCACCGCTGATGGGAGTCTGTTCGCCCCTTCAACCGCTACCGGTCTTACCCACGCTTCAATCCATATGTGCGTCCCGTTCGTGCCGCGACCGCTTCCAAAATCCCACGAATCTGAAAGGTTGTGCCAGGATCCGTCGTTCCACTTTTCCCATACCTCCGGTACGCGCTGCCCCAGCGGTTCGCCAGCGACGATGGCCGCGCTGGCCCAACCCACCTTTCCGTAGCTCCCGAAGTCGACCGACACGAAAAACGATGATCCGACCCGAACGTCATGGCTCAGCGTATGGGTTGTCAGAAGGTCGGGCGTCTGGAAATCTTCGTCGGCATTCACGTGGGCGAAGCTGAAGGACTCACTGAAGAGCGGCGTTCCCGCGGGACCGGTGGACGGATCGCCCGCGAGAATCTCGAGGGTGTACGTGGAGTCCGCCAGCCTGCTCTTCTTGTAGCCGAACCACACGTTCACCTCTTCGACCTCTGCCTCCGTCATCCCCGTAGGCAGGACAAAAGCCGTAGCTTTGGCCTGGTCTTCAAAATGATTGGTTCCAAAGACGAATCCACTGTCAATTGGTGTGGTGCTATCCAGCGCCCACGGGCTGTGTCCACCCTCCGGGTCGAAGTTGCGCAGGGTCACGGTCTTTCCGCCGACCTCAACCTGCCGTGTTGCCACTGCGGTCAGCCCCCCGCTGTCCGTGACGGTCAGCGTCACATCATACGTACGTTCGGCGACGAAGGTGTGGCTCGTCGTGCGACCGCCACTCTCGCTTCCGTCACCGAAGTCCCAGCGATAGTCTAGGTCGCCTCCCTCCGGATCGCTGGATGCAGAGGCGTCAAAGTACACGAGCAACGGGGCCTCGCCGGTGGTAGGGGTGGCAGTGAAACTGGCCGACGGTGCCCGGTTCACTGCGAGCGCAACCCGCTTCCAGACGCCGGCGTTGTGCGGGGCGGCGTAAATGAATCCCCCACTCAGCACGAGTTGATTCACAGATGCGATGTCTTCCCCATCACTGAAATCGGTCCACGTGGCGCCTCCGTCCTCCGATACAAACACTCCCCCCGGGTCAGAGGTGCCGGCGTACACGATCCCGGGTGTTGCCGAATGATCAATCGCAAGAGCAGTGACATTGCTGGACGGTAAGCTTGTCAGCGTACTCCACGTGCCGCCATCTCTCTTCCAAAGTCCATTGGAAGTTGCCACGTACACGTTTGAACTAATGTCCACTTGTATGTCATTGACATCGCCGATGCCGGATGGCGTAATCTCCAGAGTATGGCTGTTCTCCCAGACGTTCGTGCGTTCAAAGACCTGTGCGGATTCCTGCTTGCCATTGTATACAGTGTTTGGATCACGGGGGTCAAGCGACATGGCCGAGCTTGAAGCGGGCCCAATTTGCACCCAGCTCATTCCGCCGTTCAGGCTGCGCGCTATCAGGCCCCATCCGTCCCAACCATACGGGCCCCAGATTCGGTTAGAGCCCAGCAGCAGGTAGTTGGAATTGTCGGGATGTACTAGAATGTCGGTGACTTCCATGATGCTGGACCCAGGAGAGCGTCGAGCGAACTCAATCTGCGTCCACGAATTACCGAAGTCTCGGCTGTTATACACATAGAAACGGTTCGTAAAGTCGTATCCCGTTCCAACCCAGATGATTGACGGATTCCGAGGGTCAACAGTCACGGCACCGAGGTCCTCAGGAGAGTTCTCTAGCGTGGACCAGGATGCGCCTCCGTCCGCGGTGGCGGTCACCTTACCGTAGTCTCCCGGGAGAACGGCGTAAACTCGCTGTGCATCCTCAGGGTGTGCGGCCAGGTAGCGGATGTTCGCTGTAGTCGGGACCTCTACCACGAAGCTCCAGGTCTGAGCCTCATCCTCGGATCGCCAAAACCCCTGTCCGTTGCGACAACCCAGCGTCAAGTATCCAGACACGGGGTGAGCTACGATATCAGATGGGCGACACATCGGCTCATCGGGCCACTCAGCCGTAATGTCCCAACTTCCGCCTCCGTCCAGACTCCTGTAAATGTAGGGGCTGCTAGCCGCGTACAGCATTTCTGGATTCAACGGATTGACCGCCATTACGCCATCGGAAAACGGCGCATCGAGATCCGTCCAGGTCACGCCGAGATCAAGGCTCTTGTAGATACCATCATCGCCTACCATCGCGTAAATCGCCGGAGTGGCATAACCCGCGGGCGTCATGGCCACGGCATGCGCCGATCGCGAGGAGGACAGGTACTTCTCCCAGGTCTCTCCTCCATCGGTACTCCGCCGAAATGATCGCGACCCGTCCGGAGATACACCCGCATATACATAGTCCGGATTTGACATATCGAGCAGCAGATCAAGTACCGCATCGATTTCGTCATCGGTCTTCAACATCCATGAGTCTCCGCCATCCTCACTCTTGAACACGCCCAGCACCTCGGAAGCCGACGACCTTTCGGCTTCACCGGTTCCGGCGTAAACGACATCGGCGTTCGCCGGGTGAACGATCAGCGCATTCACTGTCGCGTTGTCGAGCCCACTCTCTGTCCAGCTGAGACCTCCATCGTCACTCTTGAGAATTCCTTCTCCTGGAAAGGCACTTGCATATACTCGGTTGGCATTTCCGGCTGCGATAGCGATTTCCCTGATCCCCTTGTCCAACCTCTTGACCCACGTGATGCCGCCGTCCATCGATTGATAGAGCCCGAGGTGACCCCCGGCGAAGAGCATGTCCGGGTCGGCGACTGAGACCACAAGACAATTGAATTTCTCCCCGACGTACGGCCCCCCGCTACTCCATGCCGAGGACTCCGAAGGTGAGAGGCTTTGTGCCCTTGAGAAGTGGGGCGTAGTTGCAACGATGACGATGCATGCGAAGGACCACCAGCGAGGGTTCATGACACCACCTCAAGCGGATTCGTTACTCACCGGAGCGGTCGCCAGAAGAGGACACGGCCCTGTTACCGCATGTCATGATCAGGCGATCCGGTTCTCGGCGGAAGAAGGGTGTTACCGACGAACCGTAACCGAAAGATCAGGACAAATGCTGCGGGGGTTTCGCGTGATGTGTTGACAAATAAAGCTCCACGTTCGCGAACCCCTGAAAATTGACCTGGGATCTCCCACCGTGGTGCAGGTTGAGTCGAAGCTCTCCACCTATTCGGCTTCGCTTATCCAGGCTTCCTTGAGCTTCGGGTGTACGGCCTCGCGGGCTTCATCTCGCCGAGCGTGTCCATACGGAGCCGACTGGAGGTGGGTAAGACAGTGCGTCACAATCTCGAACGTCCGCTATTCGCGTGTTCTCGGCCGATCCCGATCGAGATCGCCTCACGGCCCCCAGCGCATGGAGCATGCCGACCGCCGAAGACCCCTCCCCGACCGCCGATGACGAATTGATACGGACCGTTCAGCATGATGCGATAACGATCGGCACAATTCAGCAGACTTTAGCTACTCCGGGCGTCTACTTTTGACCCGCCGGGGCAGGATGTTTTTGTCCCGCCGTTTCTTTGCCGCACCTGCTATTGGAGGCCGCTATGGAACGCATAGCTTCCCTCGTCCGCAACGGCGTCTTGGTCGTTGCGATTCTGATGGTCCCCGCCACGACGGCGGCCGGGCAGCTGATCTCCATCAAATCCGTACCGGTCGCTAACGGCGATCAGTTTCTGGTCTATCCGAGCAAGAATCTGGGAATGGGCGGGGTGTCGATCGCCCTCGACGACCCGTGGCTCGACCCGTTTGTCAATCCCGCGAAAGCCTCACGCCTTGACGGCTCGATGGTGTTTAGTGCACCGGTGTTCTATAACGTCACCAATGACAACGGGGGAGCGAGGACGCTGCCCGTGGGTGCGTCGATTAATTCTGAGGACTGGTTTGCAGGAGGAATCCTCTCGATTCAGGAGCTGAAGGCACCACAGACAGGAACACCTCGAATTGGACCGCAGCCTTTTACTGGCCCCATTGATTTCGTCCCATCTCCGGACGTGCTGAGCGAACGATCGGCCACCAACACATACTTCCACGGCTTCGCGGGCACCCGGCTCACTAACACCGACATCACGCTGGCCGGCAGTGTCGCACTGGCCGAGCTGAATGCAGTCGACGGTGTCGAGCATCTCTATGCGTTGAGCAATGACATCGATCAGTTCGGCCACTCCCTGGATGTCCGATTCGGCCTCCTTCGTGACACCAAAGACGGTAGAGCCTTCGAACTTGTATTGCTCCACAACCGGTTCAATGTCACGCACGACGTGAGCTACATCGACTGGGTATGGGACGAAGCGGCACAAACAGGGCAGTTCGTTACAAGGACCGAGCGGAACATCGACCGTACGAACACCGTCGGCGCGCACCTGCAGTACTCCCAGCCGATTACCAGTTCAGGCTGGCGCGCGGGCGGCATCTTCACCGCCAACTACAAATCGCATCCCAAAATCCCGAACTATGAGATCATGAACATTCCGCGGGATCCGGGCAACTCGTGGGCATACAATTTCGGGGGCGGCCTTTCCCAGTCCATCGGGGATGCTTCGTTTGGTGTCGACATCGTGTACGAGCCGATCTGGAGCAACACCTGGGCGGAAGCCGAAGTCGAGACGGAGAAAGCCGGCGGCGGCGTGATTCCGCCCGGCGGCAAGACGATCGAGAACGATTTCCGTTTCTCGAATGCGCTGATCCGATTGGGCCTCGGGCGCGACAGCAAACGATTCGCGTTTCGCGTCGGACTACAGATCCGATCGATAAGCTACCGACTGAAACAGTTCGATTATGTAGCTCAATTCCAACGCGAGCAGAATGAGCAGTGGATGGAATGGACCCCCACATGGGGCGCCGGACTCAAGTTCAAGGAGTTCGAGCTGCGCTACTCCGGCCGAGTGACAACCGGCACCGGCAGGCCCGGAGTCGCCTGGACTCCAGGCAGGATGAACGCCATCAGCGAGATAGCGGCACTGTCCGACTTCATCGTCGCTCCAAGCGGGCCGCTTACCTTGCAGGACGCATCGGTCATCACGCATCAGTTCTCGGTTGCCGTACCGATACGCTAGGGCGTAGAGCCGTTAGAGTGGTTGGACAGTGCGTCAAACAGGGCAGCACAACGATGAGGCATGCCGGATTACCGGCATGCCTTTTCTCGTTCGATACCGACACCGAGAAACGACCGACCGACAGGACCTCAAAGGCTGACGTCGATATCCGGCCGCATGTGTGCACGGCCGATCACACTAGCTCGAACCGATCCGCCTCCATGACCTTCGTCCAGGCAGCCACGAAGTCGTTGACGAACTTCTCTTTCGCATCCTCCTGACCGTAGACCTCCGCAATGGCCCGCAGTTGCGAGTTCGACCCGAAGACCAGGTCGACACGCGTGCCGGTCCACTTCAGCTCGCCCGTCGCACGGTCGCGTCCTTCGAACTCCATCGGGTTCTCCTGGCTGGCCGATTCGGCCGTCGGTGTCCACACCGTCTGGATGTCCAGCAGGTTGACGAAGTAATCGTTCGTGAGCTGTCCGGGTCGGTCCGTGAACACGCCGTGCTTTGTGCGGCCATAGTTGGCGCCGAGCGCGCGCATGCCGCCGACGAGCACCGTCATCTCCGAAGCGGAAAGGCCCATGAGTTGGGCGCGGTCGAGCAGCATTTCCTCTCCGGTCACCGCATACTCCTTCTTCTGGTAGTTGCGGAAGCCGTCGGCATAAGGCTCTAGGTGTTCGAACGACTCAACATCCGTCTGCTCCGGAGTTGCGTCCGTGCGACCCGGCGCGAACGGCACCGTGACCTTGAAGCCGGCATCTCTTGCGGCCTTTTCGACACCGGCGCATCCGGCCAGGACGATGAGATCGGCGAGCGAGACTTTCTTGTCACTCGACTGGGCGGCGTTGAACTTCTGCTGGATCCCTTTCAGTTCGCCCAGTACCCTGGCCAGTTGCTCGGGCTCGTTGGCTTCCCAATCCTTCTGTGGAGCCAGCCGGATGCGCGCACCGTTCGCCCCGCCCCGCTTGTCGGAGCCGCGGAAGGTCGAGGCCGACGACCAGGCCGTGTACACAAGCTCCCGGACTGACAGTCCGGTGCCGCGGATCGCGCCCTTAAGGTCTTCGGCATCGTCATCGTCGATCAGTTGGTGATCCACGGCCGGCACGGGGTCCATCCACATCAGCTCCTCATCGGGCACTTCCGGCCCGAGAAACCGTGCGCGCGGACCCATGTCGCGGTGCGTAAGCTTGAACCAGGCGCGCGCGAACGCGTCGGCAAACTCATCCGGGTTCTCCATGAAATGCCGCGAGATCTTCTCGTATGCAGGATCGTAGCGCATAGCCATGTCGGCCGTGTTCATGACGATTGGCACTTTCCTGGTCGGGTCCTCGGCATCGGGAGCCATGTCTTCCTCCTCGATGTCCTTCGGCGTCCACTGCCAGGCGCCATAGGGGCTCTTGGTCAACTCCCACTCGTACTTGAAGAGAACCCGGAAGTAGTCCATGTCCCACTTCGTCGGGTTGGGCGTCCAGGCACCTTCGAGGCCGCTTGTGATCGTGTCACGGCCCTTACCGCTGCCGTGTGTGCACAGCCAACCCAGGCCCTGGGCTTCGATCGGCGCGCCCTCGGGCTCGCGACCGACTGCGGAAGACGGCCCTGCACCGTGCATCTTCCCGAACGTGTGGCCGCCGGCCGTCAGGGCCACTGTTTCGTAGTCGTTCATGGCCATTCGCTTGAACGTCTCGCGGACGTCTCGACCGGACCCCAAGGGATCGGGTTCACCGTTCGGGCCTTCGGGATTCACGTAGATCAGACCCATCTGAACAGCAGCAAGCGGATTCTCTAGCTCGCGGTCACCACTGTAGCGCTTATCGCCCAGCCACTCGCTCTCGCTGCCCCAGTAGATGTCCTCTTCGGGCTCGTAGATATCCTCACGACCGCCCGCGAATCCGAAGGTCTTGAAACCCATGGATTCGAGAGCGCAGTTGCCGGCCAGGATCATCAGGTCGGCCCAGGAAATCTTGTTGCCGTACTTCTGCTTGATGGGCCAGAGCAGACGACGGGCTTTGTCCAGGTTGCCGTTGTCGGGCCAGCTGTTGAGGGGGGCGAACCGCTGTGTGCCGGAGCCCGATCCACCCCGCCCGTCACCGATGCGATAGGTGCCGGCACTGTGCCAGGCCATTCGGATGAACAGCCCGCCGTAGTGACCGTGGTCGGCCGGCCACCAGTCCTGTGAGTCCGTCATCAGGTCATACAGATCCTGCTTGATGGCCTGCAGGTCCAGCTTCTTAAACTCCTCGGCGTAATTGAAGCCCTCGCCCAGCGGATTGGTCGCCGGTGAATGCTGGTGCAGGATTCTGAGGTTGAGCTGGTTCGGCCACCAATCCTGGTTCGAGGTACCGCCCGCTCTATTCTTCGTCATGGCCCCGGTAAACGGGCACTTGCCGTTCGTACTCATCACACGTCCTCTGATCGACTTGAAAGCGAGTAAACAACCTGTGGACGTATGTTCGTGGTAGGCCGATTACCTGTCAAACAAAGGCGCGTATTATAACGCAAGATT
>JBFHWK010000149.1:0-7841 GCA_041589075.1 Rhodothermales bacterium | reverse complement strand
TCGTAGCTGTACCGCTCTTCTCCGATCATTGCGGGATCCATACGTCGATAGAAGAGGGGCGGCTGCTGTGTGACGAGACGCCCGGCCGCGTCGTAGGTCCGGAGAATAATCCGGGGATCCAGTGACTGCTCGATCCGCACAAGTCTCTCGCCGGAGTCGTAGCCGAATCGATAAACGTCCAGCCCCTTCTGAATCGCTGTCGGACGGCCTGTGCGCCCGTACTCCCAGGTCGCCGTCCAGTAGTACGCCGGTGTTCCGGAGCCGCTGACACGGTACTGGACAATACGCCCTTCACCATCAGTCCAGGATCGATTCCCTGCGGCGTTGTCCTTCACGCCGGCCGGCACCTCACGAATCTGCCCGCTACGCTTCACCTCGAGCACGATGGGCTCAGCGACGCCCGTCTCTCGCGACTCGATCCGCACGGCGTTGCCGTCGACAGCTCGCGCTATCATCACTTGCTGACCGCCGCCGCCGAAAGCAACGATTCGTCCATTCGCATCAAAAGTGAGGTAATCCTCTTCACAACTTTCGAGCCGTTGCTCTACAGCGATGGTGCACGCGCGCCACTCACGCAGTTTTCCATCCGCGTAGTAGGCAAACGTCTGCGCCATACCGTACGGTCCCTTACCCGGATACAGGATTCGCGATATAGAGGCCACGGATACTTCCGAGGGCGGCCTCGCACGTCGCCACTCCGTAAGTCTCCCCTCATCGTCGTACTTGAAAGACTCGCGTTGGATCACCTTCCGTGTCAGGGGATCACCGTATTCGATGTTCGTAATTCGTCCCTTGCGATCAAGATGTGTCGTCGTGCGCCGAAACACCTTCCCGGGCCCCGAGGCCTCAGTATCGGGCGAGCGCGTTTCCTCAACGATCTTACGCACGCTCGCGGCCCGATGGCTGGTCGTTTCGTAGTACGAGCGGTCGATCATTCCACGGACTGAAATGAGCTCGAGGTCCCACGTGCCGAACTTTGTCTGTTCGAATCCGGTCGGCTGCGGTCCGAGATGAGGCGTCCAGTCGTACTGTGCCCTGGAAGTATCGAACAGGAAGATGCAGCTCCCGATCACCAGAGCGCATCGGACACCCCTATGAAGGCGGCTAACTCCCTGGTGGGCATATTTTTGCAGCCAAGTCACTTACTTCACGGCGGCGGTGTCAATACAGGAACTGCCGGATGATCCCAACCAGTCGTGTCCGCTCGCTGACGGCGCGTTCTTCGTCCCGGATAACGCGACCCCCGACACTCGTGACTAGGGCGTTGTCGAGCTGATAGAATTGCAGCTTGTCCCAGAACGGTTCGAACACAGCCTCGTTTGTCTCGAGCCGCGTGCCTTTGCCAACGAGTATGTTTCGGATGATCGGGTTGGAAGCATCGAAGTACGCGATCGGAATGTCGGCATCCTCAAATTCCTCCGGCCGATAAATGAAGTACAGGTCGAGGATGTCTGCCTTGAAGCGTCGCTGGTTTGCCTCGAAGCGGTAGGTGATGAACACCTTGTTGGCGCTGCTGAAATCGAGACCGTCGTCAAACAGCCGATCTTCGAGTGCGACGATCGTGTGCTTGGTAGAGTCTTCGGGCGACCGCTGAATGGCGACATGTCGCCGGTCCGAAACGTCGATCAGTGAATCCAGCAGTGCGGCGGTAATATCCTGTCCCTCGACCGGCGCTATTACCTGAACGGTTTGAAGCCAGCGACTCTGAGCGGCCGCGTCGACCGCAGCACCGTTGAGCAGCAATGCAAGAACAAAACTCGTGATGTGATACTTCATGGCGTGGGTGTAATCAGGAAACGACATAGCCGAACGTGCGGCTAGCTTCATGGAGATTGACATCGACGGCCCGGCCCGCATGGTTGATGCGCTTGACGCCCTCGAGGCGAATGAGCACTCGGTCACCGGGACTCGAGTCACGCAGCGCTCGCGTCAGCACCAGCTTACTGCCCTCGAGACGAAACGAACCGATCTTCTTGCTCGCCGTCATGCCTTTCCTCAGGTAGACGGTGGCACTCCCGGCCACGTAACGCGCATCTTTCGGAAACCGCTGCTTGAAGGACTCGTCGGCGGCAAAGTCAAACTCGAGCATTGCCCGGCGTCGAGAGATCGTGTCACCGTTGTTGAGGGGCCGACCCGCGTTCGTCACGCTGATCTCCGGTCTCGGTGGATCGATGACAGCGAATGTCTTGCTTCCCAGAAAGACATCCTTGCCATTCTCGATCACGTACACGTCGATGCTGGCGCTCTTCCCGGCGGGACTGAGACTGATGGTTCGACCCTGGATGCGGGCGCCACCGGCGGACAGACTCAGAGTCTGCTCCTCCAGGCCCGGCACTTCGATGCGAATGCTGTTCCGACAAAGGCGATATACGGTCTGTGTAGCTTCGCTCAGCGCCACGATGTCCGGTCGTCGAATCGTGAAACTCCCTCGGACGGGAATCTTCGCAACCGAACCGCCAACCTGCGTGAATTGAAAGGCTCCCTCGTAGGACACCTTCTTCTCCGATTCTTTCGCTCCGAGCAGGTCGCCCGTCGACATCGTGAACATCGAATCACCCAATGCCTTCAACGTGCCCACGCCTTGGAGTTGCTGGCCTTCGCCCGTGGCCACCGTAAGAAAGGCACGGCCTTTGAACGGCTGTCCAAGAACTACCTGTTCCGAGCCCACGACAATGGGTTCGAACGTATCGACTACGAACGTCTCGTCACTCAAGTCGAACGTTGAGAACGCATAGAGGAGAATCGGGAAATACAGAGCAAGCATTACGTAGTAGCGAAGCTCCTTAATTCCCGCCATACCAAAATCACTCATCGTTACTCCCTAATGCTAACCGTTGGCGGCAATCTTCTTTACTCTCGGCTGCGCGCCGCCCTCCTGCAAACGTGACGAGGGACGCGGCCCGCGATCCCGGCGGGAAGACACGTCATTGAAGCGCGCAAAGCGATCGGCCACGTCTTCCAACTCCGCGCGAATACGCTGGACGGACGAGCCTGCAGAGCGCATCTCGTCACCGAGCTGCTGCATGCCGGAGCCGAGCGTGCCGGCATCGTGGGCAAGACGGCCACTGGCCACAGAGTCGAGCTCAGCTCGCATCCCATGGATGGTATTGCGCGCTAACTCCATCTCGGCCGCCAGCTCGCGAACTTCAGCATGGAATCGTTTCACGTCCTCACCGAGCGCAAGAAAGAGCGAATCGACCTCGGATTTGATGCGCTGCTCCATCTCGCGAACGGCGGTCTTCGAGTGCGACCGCGATGTCGATGTTGAGGAAGATGACTTCGTAGCCATGGCGCCCATCAACTCAAACACACCCATCGTCACGAAGGCCGCCGCCTCTCCGATGAACCCGACCTTCATGAAGAACTCGTAATGCTCAAGTTTGAGAATCTTAAAGAACACGCCGAGGATGGCCATCGCGCCGAAGATGCCAATAAAGAAAGCCAGCAGGCCTTTCATGCGCGACAGCATGTCGGAGGTAATGTTTTTCGCCATGTCGGTGGATTCGTTTTTGGAATTGGAGAATCGGTTGATGTCAGTTTTGCTGCAGTTCGGGTGCGGCTTGATCGATATCTACGCGATTAACCGAGCGCGCCGCACCGGCGACGGCATCGGTCACATCCTGTGCGCATCGAATACCGACAAACGGAGAGGCCATGTTTTTCGGCTGCGCGTCGCGGACGCCCACACCGATATAAAAGGCATCCGATGCCCACGAACCGCCGCGTACGACGCGCATCGCTTCGGCTTCGTCCTCATGGACGGGGTTGAAATCACTCAGTACCGAGTAGGTTGGACTGAAGGCATCCTCTACCCACTCGGCCACGTTGCCGCTCATGTTGTAGAAGCCCCATGGATTCGGACTGTAGGCGTCAACCGGTGCGGTGAATGCGTAACCATCGGCCGCGTACCCGGCTCTGCCGTTGTTGTAGTTGGCGAGGTATTCGCCGCGTGCGTTTCGAGGTTCGTAGCCGGCCCACGGGTAGATGCCGCCGGCGCGTCCGGCACGCGCGGCGTACTCCCATTCCGCCTCCGTCGGTATGCGCTTACGCTGGGCTGCGCAGTAGGCTTTGGCCTGGTCGTAGGTAACTGCGACAACGGGATGCCTGTCGAAGGCTGAGCCCTCGAAGTATGCCTTCCAGCTGAACCGGAAGCCGGCCTCATGCCACACCGTAGTGTCGGGCATCATAGCCGAGCGCTGCTCGGGCGAAAGCCCCTCCAAGTATGCCCGGTAATCAGCGTTCGCTACTTCCGTACGATCCAGTTTGAATGAAGCGACAGTAACTCGCTTGAAGCCTGCCGTTTGCATCGAAAGAGGATCTTCATCGGCCAGACCCATGATGAACATCCCGTCGCGCAACGTCTTCATCCCCACCGTTGCCGCGACACCGGCCGGCTCTTCGGATGACGCCACTTCCTCCTCATCTTCGGACTTGTCGGCAACTTCTTCGCGCGTGGGCAGCATCGACTCGGGAGCATTCTCGGACATGAGCGACCGCGGACGCCGCTTGCCGGGCAGCAGTCCCTTGAGGTCATATGTCACACCGATGGTCGGCGCCAGCTCCGAAAGTGTCGTCTCACCGCCAAGTTCGTCACGCAACAGGGACGTCCTGCTGGCGACCTCGACGTTTATACCCCAGTGCTCCATTAGATGGATGGCAATACCGGCGCCCACCGGCACGACGCTGCGGCGTAGGCCACCATTCAGATAGCGCCCGTAACCCAGAAATGCGTACGGCTCCACGCGACTCTGTCCCCGCAATGGGTACACGTGGAGTCCAAATTCGGTCGAGGTAGCTCGCGACTGAAGTGAGAGTTGGCCGTACACCTTAAAGATGTTCGTCAGGCCGAGGCGCGAGCCCAGTGCTATTGAGGAATGCGTTGTTCGTGTCGCCGCGGACTGCTCGTTAAACACGCCGCCTGCATTCACAAAGAATGATTGTGCGTTCGACTTCGAGGAGAATCCAAACGCTAGAACGGCAACTACGGTGGCGATTAAACTTCTCTGCATGATGGGAACATGGTTAAGGTAAACAGGGTGGCGCTCTTAAAGACTCGTGGCAAATCGATATACGATGCTGATATTCGAAACTAGATCGCCGGGGCCAAGCCTTTGCGTCCCGTCAACTCGGTCCAGCAGGCCGAATCGAGTTGAAAGGCGCACTCGGTCCTGTATCACGACGCCGAGGGGAATCGTGACATCGAAGCCCGTGCCTTCGGTGGCGAACCCATAAGTCTGAGCCGTGGGCAAAAGCGTATCGTAGCTGGAGAAGACGACCGACGGACCGAGCCCTGCAAATGCACGTACGGGCAGGCGACCGATTCCGCGGCCGTAAACCATGTCGACGCTGACCACGTTGTGGCTGCCCGACGCGTGCACATTGATGCCGACGACGCGGTTGTAGTGGAGTTCGACACCCAGACGACCGCCTTTCATAGCGCGATCGGCACCGGCCATCATGTGCAAGTTACCCATCGTAAGCAACCTGGTCGGGCTGTTGGACGGGTTACGGTCCAGATCTCCCTGGTACAGGGATAGGCCGACACCGAATGAATAACCGTCGACAAACCGAGAGGCCTGAGCGAACAGTTCGGTCGGTGCGAACGTGGCTAGCCCGATCATGGCTGCGAGAGCCGTGAATAGGTGCGGGCGAACTTGCATGGTGGCGTGCCTGGGAGATCTTTAAACGGTCTGGGCCGGGAGGGTGCGGAAGCCGGAGTTACGTTCCCGGGCCGGAACGCGGACTATCTCTCCTATCATCGGCCCAATCGGCACGCATTTTTAGTGACATGGCTCAAAAGGCGGCGAAACAGGTATAGCCGTTCAGGGCAGCCTTCAGGATGCGGCCCGGCGAGGCCGGGGCAGGCTCTGAAGAGATCATCAATCGGAAGATTCCCACACCGGCGCCTTGCGTGGCCAGTCGTCCGTGTCCGGGACCGAGTTGCCTGCAACATTGGACCGAGAATCACGAAGACATGTTTGTCCTCCGCGATCGATCACGAACAGCCCAAGTGAAGCCGGCCGCAGATCATAGGATCGACCGATACCGGGGCGCGCTTGTGGGCCTCGCTGTCGGCGACGCATTGGGAACCACGCTGGAGTTTCAAGCGCCCGGGTCTTTTGAGCCTATACGGGATATGGTTGGCGGCGGACCCTTCGGACTGAGGCCCGGCCAATGGACCGATGACACGTCGATGGCACTCTGCCTCGCCGACAGCCTGCTCGCCTGCGACGGGTTCGGCGCCGCCGACCAGATGCGGCGGTACCGTAGGTGGTGGAAAGAGGGATACCGCAGCAGCAAGGGCTTTTGTTTCGACATTGGGTCGACCGTCAGAGCTGCTCTGGCGCGCTTTGAGGAGTCAGGCGAGCCGTACAGCGGATCCACGGACCCGCGGTCGGCGGGCAACGGCTCGTTGATGCGTCTGGCTCCGATTCCGCTCTTCTTTGCTGCCGCACCGGAGGAGGCAATCGAGTGGGCCGGGGCTTCCTCGCGGATCACACACGGCACGGCGACCGCTGTTGACGCGTGCCGCTACTACGCGGGACTCATTGTAGGCGCCCTCCAGGGAGCATCGAAAGACGAACTCCTGTCACCATTTTACCGGCCGAACCGCCGGTGGGACGCCGGCGAGTTGGCTCCGGAGATCGCGGAGGTGGCTGCCGGCTCGTTTCGCCATCGTAATCCGCCGGCCATTCGCGGCACCGGATACGTCGTCCAGGCGATGGAGGCCGCCCTCTGGGCGTTTGCACACGCAGAGTCGTTTCGCGAGGGCGCCCTCGCGGCCGTAAACCTGGGCGATGACGCCGACACCACGGGTGCCATCTTCGGTCAACTAGGAGGCGCCTTCTGGGGAATGACCGCGGTCCCGGACGAGTGGCTGGAAAAGCTCTGGCTGGGCGAGGAAATCATCGAACTTGCCGACAGCCTGTATGCGGCTGCCCGGCGACCGGCGGTGCGGCACCCGGCCACACAAACTTAGCGATCCGGACCGCTCATCGCCCTAGAACCACATCGGTGCATCAGGCGTTCTCTTCGACCCACAACAAGACGGTCCCTTTCCCAACACACGTGCATGAGGAAAAAGTCGTCCGCCTGGCAAAGGCAGCACGCCTACGGCCGGCAACTTTCACTCAACCTGCTTCCGGGAACATCAGCCCGCCAACCCGGAACGAAACGGCGCCGCGCACTGAAACTCATCGTCGAGGAGTCGCTCGCCAGAGTCCGCCCTTTCCTGCCCCCGCGTTCAAGGAATTTTGTGGAGGCCATACTCACAGAATCCCCCACGGAAATCTTCCCGGTGGAGGCACGTGACACCAAGCACGGTGATTTCATGCGCGAACCGGGCATGCCATACGGATGCATAACGCTCAACGCCTGCGGCAATCCCTACCAGTTCTTACTGACGCTCCTGCACGAACTGGCACATGCGCGAGTCGCAATGCGGTACCGCCGCCACGTCAAGCCACACGGCGACCAATGGAAGGCGGAATTCTCGAACCTCTTGTTCCGCTGTACCGACTTCGGTTTTCTGCCGCATGATCTGCAGCGGGCCTTTCGCAAACACGCCGACGCGCCGAAGAGCACGGCCGACTACGACACCGAACTCCAGCTCGCCTTGCGGGCTTACGACACCCTGGACGAAAGGATGCTTGTGATCGATTTGCCTGACGGCGAGTATTTTTCGCTTGACGGGCGTACGATTCTACGGAAAGGCAAGCTGGCGCGACGGCGTATCCACTGCACGTCAACCGACGGCCACACGTATTCCGTTTTGCCGGCCGCACGAGTCAAAGAGGTGTACCCGCTGCGCCGTGGAAGCAGCGGCGCTCGTTCGAAGGGGC
>JBFHWK010000148.1:0-7851 GCA_041589075.1 Rhodothermales bacterium | reverse complement strand
GCGTAAAGTGGGCCCTACTGGATTTGAACCAGTGACCTCTCGCGTGTGAGGCGAGCGCTCTAAACCACTGAGCTAAGGGCCCTCGAATCGCCCGGATCCGGTCCTACCAGGCCGAAACGGCCGCTGCCGACACGGTTCGCCATTCGGCGTCCGCCCACAGCGGCACAACGGGCATCCGCCGCGGCAACACCGGCGTCATGCGCCGCACCGCACCCACCTTCAGCGACGTGTTCTCCGGTGGCACAAAGACGTGCGAAAACGACAGGGCGGCAACTCGCGTCGCGCGCGAAGAACCGTCCGCGACAGCCGCGACGCTCTCGACCGGTTCGCGCTGCTCTTCCATCATCGCCGCACCCAGCATCATACCGGCCACCGCCACAACCGCAAGCGCCGACGTGAACACCGTCAGATAACCGAGGGCCCCGTATACGCCGGGTGGAAACACTCTCGACCGGGACATCGCCTCGGTCGTCAGCCGCCGCCGCAAACGGTCGACGAAATCGGCGCGCACATGGCACGGGCACTCGGAACTGCTCAGCACCTGCCGCGCCTCGCAGAGACACTCCACGTGTGTGGCCAGCTCCGGCGTCTGCGCGACATACTCCTCGAACACCTCACGCACGACAGGGTCCATCGTCCCGTCGACGTACTCACACAGGAACTCGTCGAGCTCCCGCCATAAGTGTTCGTCCGAACTTACTCTGTACCCCTCAGCCATAAGCGACCGACCGTCCATCCCCAGAGGATTTGCATTTCGATTAACGTACAAGACGCACGCCGGTTCGCCGCCAAACAAAAAAGGCCGGCGAATGATTCCACCGGCCTTTCTGCCCTTAAAGATTAAGGCTTTTTAGTCTTCCTGAGGTGTATAGACCTCCTTCAGCAGGGCCTGCAGTTTTGTCCGTCCGCGGTTGATGCGGCTTTTGACCGTGCCCATCGGCAGGCCCGTGATCTCGGCGATCTCCTCGTAGGCGAGCTGCTGCACGTCGCGCAGCACGACCACCTCGCGAAACTCCTCCGGAATCTGCTTGAGCGCCTCCTGGATGAAGTGATCCTGGATGGTGCTCTCGGCGTGCTTGTCGGGCGAGAATGTCTCGTCCGGAATCTCTACCTCGTACTCCTCGTCGTCGCGGTTGACAGACTGCAGCGAGTACAGTCGCCGGCGCTTGCGCTTGCGATACTCCGAACGCGCCAAATTACCCGCGATGGTGTACAGCCACGTCGAGTACTTGGCGATGCGGCGATACGAGTGTCGGTTGCGATAGACGCGCAGGAACGTCTCCTGCAAGAGGTCTTCGCACTCCTTCATGTCGCCGAGGAAGCGGTAGATATAATTCGTCAGTGGATCCTTGTATCGGCTTACAAGGATGTCGAACGCCTCGACCGTACCCGCCTGGAACTGCGACATCAGGTCCTCGTCGCTCATCTGGCTGAGCGTCTCGTAGTGCCTGTTGCTCGGGTTCTTCGAACGGGATGCGGCCTTCCGCACCTTTAGCGTCGGTGCGCCGGGCCCTGCTTTCTTGCGCTCCAGCGTATCGGCCATGTCTTCTAGTCTGTATTTCAGTAGCGTAGCGTGTACGCCTTTATGTCAGCATTAACGGTGAAAAACACCGCTTTTATACCCGTGCTGTAAGTGTGCCAAGAACGAGCTGGAGAATCAGTCTTTCCGACCGCGGAGCGCCTCCTTTCAACTCATAATCCGCGGCCGTCAGCGCGCTGATCCCCCTTTCCAGCGACGACTGGCTAAAATTCTTCACGCTCTGAAGGTACTCCTTTACGAAATACGGAGAAACTCCAATTCGCGCGGCTATCTGCTTTTCCCCCAATCTCCTTCGTTGACAAATTGTCAGCTTCCACAACTTGGTTACGAATGCGCCGAGGATTGTTACGATCCGGATGGCCTCCCCGCGCACATTAGATGTTTGTTGCAACAACCGTTCCAGGATGACCATCGAGCGCTCGTAGTCACATTGGCCTACCGCCCTCTGTAGTTCGAAGACGTTGAACTCACGCGTCTGGCCACTGGCCTGTATGACGTCGTCCTCGACGATCTTCTTGCGGTCCCCTACAAACGACGTCAACTTCTCGATCTCGGCAGCACCCGTCTGCAAATCCGTGCCCACGAAATCCGCCAGCATCTCGCACGCCCGCGGCGTAATCGTGATGCCGCGCGACCTAACCCGGTCGGATATCCAGCCGGCCACCTTAGTCGCGGGGAGAGGTTTAATCTCGGCTGCAACGGCGTTTTCCTTTAACGCCCGGTACGGGTGCATGCTCAGATTCGGCCGCGTCCGGCAGACGAGCGCCACGATGGCCGTGGGATTTGGCTGCTTCGCATACGATGTGAAGAGCCGGTTATCTTTCAACCGCTCGAAGTCGCGGACGATGACCACCCGGCGCGGCGCCATCACGGGATAGGAGGCGCAGACGGCCAGCACCTCACGTACGTCGGCCTCGGCACCGTAGATGATGTCCAGGTTAAAGTCGCGCTCGCCCGGCCCCAGCGCTCGCTCCATCAGCGTCGCCTGCAGCGAATCGATCAGGAAATGCTCGTCCCCATACAGCAGATACAACGGCTGGAAATTGCCGTGCTCGAACGCCGTCTCGAGTTGCCTGTATGTGTGTGCGCTCTTGCCCATGGGGCGACCGGTGCCTCGCAGCGTGAAAACCTATCCAGAAGTCAACGGCGGCCGCCGGTCATTATTGTACGCCGGTGGGGCAAGCCCGCGCCCGTCGCCCTCTGCTGGCAACAATCCCTGTAATCAAGATACGATAAAAACCCGGGAATCAGCCGCGACGGCTGAACCCGGGGGACCCAAGCGGCATTGCCTCATGCAAGCGCTCCGCGGCCCGCCGGAGTACGTCCGCGTCCTCCTGCACGACGCGATAGAGAAAATCGACCAGCGCGATCTCCTCCCCGTCGACCGCCACGCGAGCCGCGGACACGTCGCCAACCTCGCCAACCACCCTCAGCAGTTCTGACCGCCCCTCTCGCATCGCTGCAAGTAGTTCCTCGACGCCCGCGTTCGCCACACGCGCCAGCTCTTCGTGCTTCGTTTCGGAAAGGAGCGCCCGCACGACCGGTATCCGAACGTCGCGATCCTGCGCCGCTATGCTCTCGAGCAGCTCCTTAACGGACGGCTCGCCTTCAACGGGAGTTGCCTCCATGAGCGCCTCTGGAACTCCCCGGATTACGGTCTGGAGCGCCGTCACCTCATCGATGAGATACGCAAGCTGATCGACGACAAGTCGGGCCTGATCGTCCATGCTGTGTGGCCCGCCGGACCGAGTTCAGCGACTTACGCGTCGGTCGTCGCAGCGGTCTCTTCCGCCCGTTGCCGCGTCAACCAGTCCAGGAACGGTCGGTCCTTGAGCGAGTGGATGTTGTTGTCCTTCCGAAAGTCCCAGTGCTCACCGAACTGCTGGTCTTTTTCCTTCCGCAGGTACTCCAGCCGGTCCCGCAAGCGCTCCGCCGGAACGAGGAGCTTGTCCAGACCGAAGATGGCCTCATCGCGCGACTGGAATGTGAGGTCATATTCTTTCGACATCACGATCGCTTCCTCGGGGCACACCTCCTCGCAGAAGCCGCAGTAGATGCATCGCAGCATGTTGATCTCGAACCACTCCGGCTCTCGCTCCTTCGGTCCTTCGATTTCTTGCGATTGCATGGAGATGGCCATCGGCGGGCACGCCTGCGCGCACAGGTTGCACGACACGCACCGCGGGCGTCCGTGCTCCTCAACTAGTACCGGCCGGCCGCGGTATCCATCCGGCGGATACCACTGCTCCTCCGGGTACTGGAACGTGTACATCGGCTCCTTCACCATCTTCCGGAAGGAATAGCCGAGGCCCTTGGCGATTTCCGGCAGGTAGAGTCGCTCCCAGAAGTTGAGCTTCCTTTCGTTCGGCTTGGCGGTGTTAAACGGCTTCCCTGGCATCGCGTGTGTGCTTTCTAGAACCGGCGCCCACAATCTACTGCACCGCCGTGAACATCGCTCGATCTCGATCGTGCCCGTGCCGGACCATCTTCAGCAACAATTGACACGATCGGATAGCGATCACTTCTTTTTGAAGGTGAGCGTGATCGGCACGCCCTTGAATCCGAACGCCTCCCGCAACCTGCCCTCAAGGTATCGCTGGTACGGTTCACGGATCCCGGTCGGCTGGTTGCAGAAAAATGCAAACACCGGCGGGTTCACCTTGACCTGCGAGACATACTTGATCTGTACGTACCGGTTTCGATACGTCGGGGGATGCGATCGCTCGACGGCCGCCAGCATGACCTGGTTCAGCCTGCTCGTCGGGATTCGTCTGGCACGTTCCTCCACGATCTCGAGTGCAAGATCGATCACCTTGTGGATGCGCCGCTTTGTGACTGCGGAGATGAACATCACCGGGACGTACTGCATCGTCTGAAGCCGATCGTACAGTGCCCGCTCGAAGTCGCGAGCGGTGTTCGTCTCTTTCTCGATGAGATCCCATTTGTTGACTGCGATGAGCAAGCCCTTGCGGAGCGCTTCGGCCTCCTTCAAAACGCGGACGTCCTGCGCCTGCAGCCCCACCTGTGCATCGATCAACAGCACCGCGACGTCGCACTCTCGAATCGCGCGCTCGGTACGCAGCACTGAATAGAATTCGATGTTCTCCCGCACCCGTGCTTTGCGCCGGAGGCCGGCGGTGTCCACCAGCACGATTTCCCGGCCGTGGTATTTCATCACCGAGTCGATGGAATCGCGTGTGGTACCTCCGATCTCCGTCACGATCGAACGGCTCTTGCCGAGAAGTGCGTTCACGAGCGAGGACTTACCGACGTTGGGTCGTCCGACGATCGCAATCCGAGGACCTTCGGATCTCCGAATCTTCGTGGACTTCGGCAACCGCTTCACGAGCTCATCCAACAGCTCGCCCGTACCCGTTCCGTTTATCGCGCTCACGGCGAAGACGTCCCCGAGACCCAGCGCGTAGAACTCGGTCGCATTCCAGCGCTGCTCCTCGTTGTCAGCCTTGTTGGCCATGACTAGCACCGGTTTCTCCGATCGCCGCAAGAGGGCGGCCACATCTTCGTCGAGATCGCTCACGCCGGCACGTACATCCACTACGAAGATGATCGCGTCCGCCTCTCCGATCGCAATCTCCACCTGCTCGCGGACCGCTTGCTCGAAGCGGTCGTCAGTCACCGCCACGTAGCCGCCCGTGTCCACGACTTCGAACTCGACGCCGTTCCAGAGGACGTCGCCGTACACGCGGTCGCGCGTTACGCCCGGCTCGTCATGTGTGATCGCCAGGCGTGACTCCACGAGGCGGTTGAACAGCGTGGATTTTCCCACGTTCGGTCGGCCGACGATGGCAACAAGAGGCATACGCTGAGGTGGCGTGGGTGACGATCCGGCTCCGTGCTCGGCTTTGGCACGCCGGAAAAATAGCGCGCGCACTGTCCTACTCGAACGGAGCCAAAAGAACTTGCCGCGAATGTACCGGCTACAGTCGCTCCTTTCGTTCGATGTAGAGTGCTCGGAAGAGCATGTACGCCGCGTTCGCTGTCTCCTGCGTGAACCAGTAGTTCACACCTGCACCGACAGCCGCACCGGCAATCGGAATCGCCTGCGCAAGCTTGCGGCCGAGAAGGTTTTTGACGATCTCCCGTGGAACATGCCGGTTCTGATCTTTGAACGACCCCCGAACGCGGCCCTTGTACTCGAGTTCGTTCGCGAACGCGGCCGCCGCGACGCTCACCTCGCGTACCGCGCTGCTCTTCGACTCGCGCCCACCGGTGGCGGCGACATTGAACACCGAAAGCACCAGCGGACGATACGCCGGTCCGCTAAGCACAAAACCATAGCAGGCCGCGATCTGCTGGATCATGCGCAGGTTGATGGTGAAAAGCAGCGGGATGTCTGCCGCGATCAGAACCAGTCCTCCCAATCCGGTGCCACCCCCTTCAACAGCCGCAAGGATCATGTTCGACGTAAAGTGACTGCGGGCAAGCGGATCGAGCTCTTCGAGCGACGCATCACGCAGGTCTTGTATCTCCTCCGGCTCAAGCCCCGCACTTCTTGCATCCGCCAGGACGTCATCGGGGCTGTACGTCCACTCGGACGCGTCGTTCAGGATTGAGAGAAACTGCGCAACAACCTCGTCCGCCTGTTCTTCCAGATTCGGGGATACAACCTGGCGCACGAGCCAGTCGACCGGCTGCATGGCCCAGTTGACGGCCTGCATGACGAGCGAGCCCTCTGCGCGCTGCCACTCGTCGATTTCTCGCCGGACCTCTTTTTCGTAGGACGTTAGCCGCATGGTCACCATTCCCGACGGTCACCACGTCCTCGCGGATGGGCCGCCTGCTATTGCATGACTTCGTATTTCTTCAGCAGCCGGTACATCGTGGCTCGCCCGATGCCGAGTTCCACCGCGGCACGGTCCACGTTGCCCTCACAGAGCTTGTACGCGCGAACCACGGCCTGCCGCTTCAGCTCGTCGAGAGACAGTATCTCGTCCTCGCCGGTTCCAAGAACGACGCCGGCGGCGTGCGAATGGCTGCCGTCGAGTCCTTTACTGATAGCCGGGCGGTCAGGTTGCATCCGTGGCACCGAGTTCGTCTCACCGGTCCGTGCCATGGCTACACGCTCGACCCAGGGCGAGATGGCCACGCGATCGAAAAGCATCAGATCGTCGGCGTGGATCTCCGGGCCGTCGGAGATCAGAATTGCGCGCTCCACAGCACTCTTGAGCTCACGTACGTTGCCGGGCCACGCGTAGTCGAGGATGGCGCGACGCGCACCGGGAGATAGTGTCTTCCCCTTGAACTCGGGATGCTCCTTGATGTAATCCTTCAGGAAGTAGGATGAGAGCCGAATGATGTCCTGCCCTCTCTCGCGGAGCGGTGGAAGCGTGATCGGGAACTGAAAAAGCCGATAGTACAGATCTTCCCGAAACTTGCCTTCAACGATCATCGAACGGACGTCGCGGTTCGTCGCGCTGATGACCCGCGCGTCAAAGTGGATCGTCTCATTGCCGCCGACGCGTGTGATCTCGTACGACTGCAGCGCCCGTAGCAGCTTGGCCTGAAGGTCCAGGTCCAGCTCGCCGATTTCATCGAGAAAGATTGTCCCGCCGTCCGCCTGCTCGAACTTACCGATCTTGCGAGCGTGAGCACCCGTGAACGAACCCTTCTCGTGCCCGAAGAACTCACTCTCCATCAGCTCGCGTGGGATCGCTGCACAGTTCACAACCACGAACGGCCCCTTTTTGCGCGAAGAGTTGTAGTGAATCGCCTTGGCGACGAGCTCCTTGCCGGTTCCGCTCTCACCCTGGACCACCACCGTCAGGTCACCACGAAGCGCCTTCTCAACCGTTCGATAGACTTCCTGCATTGACTCGGACTCACCGACGAGTCCGCTCAGTGAATAGCGCTTCTTCACCTCGCCGCGCAGCGTCGACAACTCGCGCTCCATTGAAACCATATCGAGCACGTTCTTGACGACCGCGTCGAGTTTGACCAGTTCGTCTTGCCCCTTCGTGATGTAGTCGTACGCACCGGCTTGAATCGCTTCGACAGCAACGTCGATCACACCCTGAGCCGAGACCATGATGACAGGTATTTCGGGATGTGAGGCCTTCAGCCGCTTCAGCGTCTCGAGGCCACCGATACCCGGCATCATGATGTCGAGCAGAATGACGTCGGCGGGATTGTCGAGCCGCTCGAGCATCTCCTCGCCCTGATGGAAGACGTGAACCTCATAGTCCACGTTCTTCTCGAGCCGATAGCTGAGCATCCTGGCGTAGTGGCGGTCGTCGTCTACGACGTAGATCTTGTACTTCATGGGCGCACGAATCAGCGTGTCGGGGCGTCTT
>JBFHWK010000147.1:0-7853 GCA_041589075.1 Rhodothermales bacterium | reverse complement strand
GTCAATGAGAGAAACGCGTTGCACTGCCGCCCGAGGTCTGGTTGTGGCCATCGCCGCCCTCATCCTGGCAGCCGGGTGTGATATCGATACGCTTCGGATCAGGGTATGCCCCGACGGCCTGGCGGTCCGGGTCAGCACCGCGCCCGACGCCGAGTTCAGCTGGAGCGCGAGCTGTGGGGTTACCGTGTTGATCCCGCCGACGCCGCTCGAGCCGGGGCCGTGGATCGAATCCTCAACATGTTGCGAACTGTCGTCAACGTAACCGGAGACGCGACCGTGGCTACGGTTGTCGCGGCCTCCGAAGGTCAACTAGATCTCGAGTTACACGGCGTACCGGTCGCCGCTTAATCATTCCCACCATGACCGCACCGCGGTGACGCACGCCGCGTCGCGAGCAAACGCATGACCTCGTCGAAGATTTCGACCGGCTTTCTGCCAGGTATTTTTGCGATCCTGACCTGGACGACGCCTATCCTGCAGGCCCAGCCGGCCACTGTGCGACCTATACACGAGATCGGAGACATGCTCTTGCAGGACGCCCCGTCGCTAGAGTTGTTACGGTCCGGCAGGACCTCAGTCTTGAGGTTTCGACTCGCCGAGGCGGAACGGACTTTCCGTAAACTCGCGCGTTCCGATAACGGAAAAGCTCCGGCTCGCTATCATCTGGCGGCTATCTCACTTCTGAAATTGCTGACGGGCGACCGAGACGAGCATGAGGCCGAGTTCCTGGCGCGGTCGGACTCTCTGCGTGCCGTTGTAGATAAATTGCCTGAGACAAGGTGGCGAGGGTTCTTTGCTGCGGAGGCGAGCCTGCAGCGAGCGTTTGGCCGGGCAAAACGTGGAAGCTACATCCGTGCGGCGTTTGCGGGTAAGTCGGCCTACGGTCACTACAAAAGGCTCGTCGAAGACTACCCCGATTTCTACGAGGCGCGTAAGGGGCTCGGGCTCATGCAGGTAGCCATCGGATCACTGCCTGGATTCTACCGCACTTTCCTTCGAATCATAGGGCTACGGGGCTCCCTCGACGAGGGGCTTGTGAACATCGGTCTTGCCGCGGACAGCAGCCGTTATGCGCGCGACGAAGCGCAGGTCTTCCTTAGTCTGTTCGGTCTGCTGACTGCACAAGAGGACGGGCCCTGGGCCGGACGTCTCGGGCAGTTGTACGAGAGATATCCCGACAGCCCGCTCTGGGCACACTTGTACGGGTTCGAACTCTATACGAGACGGCGGGCGACAGCGGCCGAGGCCGTTCTGAGGCCGGCAGCCCAACGGATCGATGACCCCGAATACTTCTATGTGGACTACATCGACTTTTTTCTTGCCGATGCACTTTTTCGCCAAGATCGATTTCAGGAGGCAATCCCGCTTTACCAGCGATATTTGGACCGGCATTCGGGGCCGGCACTGAAGGCGCTGGCGTCACTGCAAATGGGGACGGCGCTTGAAATGATCGGGCACAGGCGGGCCGCGGTCAGCTTCTACGAGGACGTGGATGCAAAACGCGAGTTCGACTCTGACCATTTTGCCCGTCGGAGAGCGCGAAAATTGATTGACGCACCCATGACCGACGCAGAGCGTCGATTGTTGCGGGGCCGCAACGCATTTGATGCCGGACGTTACAATGTCGCGGCGACGATTCTCGACTCAGTCGCATCGGACAACGCATTGCCCACCGCCTTGCGAGCCGAGGCGGCCTATCGGCTGGGAAGGACGTTGCACGTCCAGGGAGCGCTTAGCGAGGCGATTGCGGCATATGCAGTGTCAGCCGCGATGCCCAGAGAATCCGGGTCCCGCTGGGCGCCGTGGTCGGAGTACTACCGGGGCCGGGCATATGAGGACCTTGGAGACCGCGAGGCGGCACGGAACGCCTACGAGCGCGCCGGCCGGTTCAAGGGGTCCTACGACTACCATCAGTCCCTGGAAAAGAATGTCAAAGTGGCCCGGGCGAGGCTCGAAGCGGTATCTTCGCCGTGATTTCAACAGTTTTCGGTGGTTTGTGGCGAGGCCATCGTCACTAGATTGGTGTCTACGGATTGGTCCAGTGCTTTCATAATGAGACTCATTCCTGAATTGGCTCCGGCCATCCGTCCACAATAGATCAAGGATATTTGCCAGAAAAATGCGCAGAGGCGCATGATCGAGCCGGAAACACAGCCGCCCCGGCCGATTGGCACCATGTTGGAAGACCTCCACGCAGGATGAGTTGCTGTTGGCCCCTAATCCACGGGTCGTGCGCAGAAAAAACCCTGAGCCGTCGGCAACGGCGGCCCAGGGTAAGCGCGCTTGGGAGGATTCGAACCCCCGACCTTTGGAACCGGAATCCAACGCTCTATCCAACTGAGCTACAAGCGCTGAAGACGCAAAAAATAAGGCACAATATCGAATTGTCGCTACAACCCGCTAGACGTCTTGGCAAATCAGGTTTACACATGCCGGTGGGGCGAGGGACGACGGAGGGAGGCACATGGGCTACATGGAAGGCCACGCGATGTGGGCGAAGGTTCACCAGTCTTTACAGGAGGAGCAGTACCAAAACGCGGCATCCGAGATGAACGACGCTGAACTCATAGCCCACTTCCAGCGCAACCCGGAAGAGGCGTATGCCGAGCTGCTGCGGCGCTACTCGGCCACCATACTGCGGATGATCCGTCGCTTCATGCACGACCAAGACGATGTCATGGAGGTGTATACGGCCGTTTGTGAACGCCTGCGTGCTAAGGACTTCCGGGCGCTTCGGCGCTTCCAGATCAGCAACGAGCTCACGCCTTGGCTCAGCGTTGTAGTCGCGAATTCATGCCGCGACCGGTTCAGAAAACTCAAGGCGGTGTCGGTACCAAAGTCGGTACTCTCGAAACTAGATGACCGGGAAAAGCTGGTCTTCAAGTACTACTTCCAGAAGCGAATGGGACACGACGAAATAGCCCAGACGATTTCGGGAAAAAACGACATGGAGTGCACCCTCTATGACGTAGCTCAGGCGATTGACAAGATCAACGGTCTCCTTAGCATCAATAAGCGCTGGCATTTGCTCATGGCGCTCAACCAGAATGCGACGATGCCCTCGATCGAGGACCTCGCTGAGACAGGCTACGAGGCACCGTCCCCGGTGCGCGACGAAATTGTCGAAGAAGAGGAACTCCGAGTCGAAACCCTTGACAAGCTGAACGATGCTCTCGAGACGCTGGACCCGGAAGACCAGTTGCTGGTGCTGCTTCGCTTCGAACACGGGATGAAAGCATCCGAGATCGCCAACGCCATGTCGATCGACGATCACAAGTACGTCTATACGCGTCTTCGAACCGTTGCCAACAGACTTCGGCGAAGCCTCGAGAGCGCGTAATCCGGCGGGCGAGAACAATCAGTACGGATTCCGGTAGATTCTCGCCGTACTAGTCCCATCCGCTTCCATACGTTGAGCGAACCCCAACCCGAACAACCGCCTGCACTGTTCGATCCGTGGACTGGTGTGCCGATTCCCCTAGACGGTCGGCTTGAGCGCGCTCAATTCCCGCCATGGCTTACCGCGGTCCTCGTACTTTTCTTTGCGCTGGTCCTGTTCCAGGTAGTCATTGCGCCGATCGCGACATTTGGATTGCTGCTGGCGACGGGTGTGTCGATGGACCCCGACGAACTGATGGACGTGCTCGCCAGTCTGGCCACGGAACGAACCCGGCTGATGCTGGTCGCTAATACGATCGGGCAGGTATTTGCGCTGGCGATCCCGACGATGTTCATCGCCCGTCTCCACTCTGGCCATGTCGCGTCGTTCCTACGCGTCCGCCTCCCGGATTTGAAGATAGTGGCCCTTGCTGCCGTAGGTCTAATCGGTTTTTTTCCCGTCGTGCAGTGGCTCGGCGAGCTGAACGCCTCGTTGCCTTTTCCGGAGTTCGTTCGTGACTTCGAAAAGATGATGCTGGAACCGATCGAAAAGCTTCTGGGCGAGCCGGGAGCTTTCGGATTCAACATACTGACCATCGCGGTCACACCGGCGATTTGCGAAGAGATTCTTTTTCGAGGCTATGTGCAGCGCCAGGCCGAGCGAAGCATGGGGGTTGTTTGGGGTATCGCCTTCACGGGTCTGGTATTCGGAATGTATCATTTGCAGCCCACCAAGGTTGTGCCGCTCGCGGCGCTAGGCGTATTCCTCGGTTATATCACGTGGCGGAGTGGGAGCCTCGTGCCCGCCATCCTTGTACACTTCCTCAATAATGGGATTGCAGTCGTAATCGGTACGTACGCCGCAAACAAACCCGACCTGTCCCTTAAGGATCTGGAGAACCTCAATATTCCCTGGTACATTATCTTGTTGGGTGCCGCAATATTCTGTGTCACGATCTACCTGATGAATGCGTACGCGCGCGCCGGAATGCAGGCCGTGGCGGCCGACCATGCGGGGAAGCAAGAAGGATTAAGTCATGAAGGATAAGACCCTGTCAGGATGGGTGACGGTCTTTACGACCGGCACCGACTACGAAGCGGACCTAGTGCGTGATCGTCTCGATGATGCCGGGCTTTCGGCGGTCGTACTCACGCGTCGTGATCACGCGTTCAATTTGAACGTAGGAGAGCTCGCCAATGTCTGGGTGCTTGTTCCGCCGGACCAGGTAGAAGAAGCCCGTGCAATACTTGCATCAAAACCCATTAGCCTCAAGGAACTGGAGGCGGCGGCTCTGGCTGCCGATCCGGACGCCCCGGCGGCTCACGACGCAGAAGAACAAGCGCGACTCGACACCGGTATCGACCGCATCAACCTCAGCGGGCCAGACAAAGAATAGCCCGCCTGCACCGACACGTCTTAGTGACCGCTGCCAAGATTCCGAACGCTCTCACCCGCGTGGCGACCGCACTGGTCGGAATCCCGATCGTCGTCTACCTCACGTACGTAGGTGGCTGGCCGTTTCTTGTCTTGATACTTGGAATCTCGCTGATCGCCCAGTACGAGCTGTATCAGATGCTGGCGCAAACTGGCGCCGTTCCCCTCATGCTGGCAGGAATGGTGTTGGGAGCGCTCGTTGGTATCAGGACACTGCTTCCATTGCCAATGGCCTTCGCCGGTGTAGCCGTTGGGCTGCTATTGCTGTCGGCACTGCTTCTGCGCCGGCGGACCGGCAACCCCGTCGAGTCGCTTGCCTACACGTTGCTCGGCGTCCTGTATCCGACTCTGCTGCTGACCTTCCTGATTGATCTTAGATCCGGAGCCGCCGTCGCACTCGGAGAGACTCACGCGTTCTGGCTAACGCTGTCGGTCTTTGTGCTGGTGTGGGTCTCGGACACGGCCGCCTACTACAGCGGTAAGCTGCTCGGCCGGCACAAGTTGGCGCCGAGTATCTCACCAAACAAGACGTGGGAAGGCGCGATCGGAGGGGGCATTGGGGCGATTGGTGCTGCACTCCTGTTTGGGCTCCTCGTGCTTCCGTTTCTCTCGACCGTCGACTGTCTCGTCCTGGGCCTGATTTGCGGCGGGCTCTCTCAGCTTGGCGATCTAGCCGAAAGCAAAATAAAGCGTACGATCGGTGTAAAGGACTCCGGGGCCCTGTTGCCGGGTCACGGTGGCCTACTCGATCGGTTTGACGCAATGATCGTCGCGGCCCCGTTCGCGTACTTCTATCTGGCCTTTATGGCCCGCGTATTCTGAACGCCTGGGCATATTCCGGAACGATTGAAACTAAACGGCGGTATACCTGAACCGTTCTGTCGACCTGTTTGACCGCAGCCCTATGGGCATTTTTCTTCCCGGCAAACGCGCCACCAACCGACGGTTCTCATATGAGCCACGGTTCCATGACCCGCGTAAGGAGGAAAGCATCAAACGCCGGATGCGTATCCAGGGCCGCGCCCGGCGACGACGCAGTCCGGCTGGCGCAGTTTATTTTGCAATCCTTCTTTTGCTCGCGCTTTATTTGTACACGAGTCTATAGGGCAGCGTGCTCGATCTGAAGAGAGTTTGAAGACCCGTGGCTGAAGTACAACTGGACCGCGACGGCATCATCCAGGTGATGCCTCCCATTCTCGCAAACAAGATTGCCGCCGGCGAGGTCGTACAGCGGCCGTCGTCGGTGGTCAAAGAACTGATCGAGAATGCGATCGACGCCGGCGCGACCAAAGTCGACGTGCTGGTCAAGTCCGCCGGCAAAGAACTCATCCAAGTAGTTGACGACGGGTCGGGGATGAGTCGAACCGATGCTGAGCGGTGCTTCAGCCGACATGCAACAAGCAAGATCCGTTCTATTGAAGATCTGGATTCGATCCGAACACTGGGCTTTCGCGGTGAAGCGCTGGCGTCGATCGCGGCCGTCGGACGGGTTGAACTTCGCACAAAACGAAAAGGGGACGACGCCGGCACAGTGGTTCAAGTTGAGGGCGGCGTATTCAAGAAGGTGGGGCCCTGCGCGACCGCCGACGGCACAAGCGTCGCCGTGCGCAATCTGTTCTTCAATGTTCCTGCTCGGCGCAACTTCCTGAAAACCGCGGCGACTGAGTTGAAGCATATAGTCGAGACCGTTCAATTCCTCGCGCTTGCTAATCCGGGCCTGGCGGTCAGCCTTCATAACGATAGGTCAGAAATGCTGCACGTCGGTCGAGCCGAAGGCGACGACCCAGTGCTGGACCGGATCAAAGGAGTGTTCGGAGACGACGTCGGTGATAATCTCGTTAGAGTCGAAGAAACGACCAGCTACCTCTCTCTTCACGGATTTGTTGGACGTCCCGAGTACTACCGGAAGAGCCCGGGTGAGCAGTTTTTGTTTGTGAACGAGAGAATCGTGAGGAGCCGATATATCAACCATGCGGTGCGCAAGGCGTTTGGGGATTCACTTCCGGAGGCAGCCTATCCGTTCTTCGTGCTGTATCTCGATCTGGATCCGAAGCATGTCGACGTAAACGTCCATCCCACAAAAGCCGAGATCAAGTTCGATGATGAGGCCGGCGTGTACGGCTTTGTCAAGGCGGTTGTGCGACGAACTCTGGGAGTTGCCGACCTTTATCCGCAGTTATCGAGTGACGAAGACGTGGCCGGCTTCATGCCCACCGTATTCAATGAGCTCGACCGAGAAAGCCAGTCGCAAGTCGGCAGCCGAGGGGGACCTGGTTCTCGTGGATATGGTGACGACGTTGCGTCCCGACGCAGCGCAGGAGGATCCTGGACGGACGCGTTCTACGGGAGGGACGCATCTGTAGGACCGTCGAACCGGATTGAACGGTTGGAGCGGCGTGGTCCGGACGACAGCGCGCGTTTCTGGCAAATCGACGACACCTATATCGTCACACCGATGCGGTCGGGCGTATTGATCGTTGACCAAAACGCCGCCCACCAACGAGTGCTTTACGAGAAGGCCGTGGCCAGTCTCGCGTCGCGGCAAGGCCTATCCCAGCAGCTGCTCTTTCCCGAAACATTTGAGTTTGCGCCCGGCGATTACGAAATGCTTGTCGAGCTAATGCCGGATCTGAACGCGCTGGGTTTTGAGATCGAAGAGTTCGGAGGACGTTCGATAATCGTGCGGGGCATTCCATCCGATCTGCGCGAATCAACCACACCGCACATCCTGAGGGATCTGCTCGCGCAGTTCCAGGACAACATGTCCTCGTTGCGAGTCGACGCGGCAGAGAATCTTGCCAGGAGTATCGCGAGAAAGGGAGCGACTCGCCATGGCACCAAACTTGACCCCACTGAAATGCGATCGCTCCTCGATCAGTTGTTCCTGTGCGAGTCTCCGTTTGTCGCCCCCGACGACCGTCCAACGATGATCCGCATCTCGGCCGAGGAGCTCGCCCGCCGATTTGGCCGATAGCCCGGTCATGCTCCTCGAAAGTGTCAAATCGTTGCTAATCGCTAACAACGTCTCTGTCGCCGGAAG
>JBFHWK010000146.1:0-7883 GCA_041589075.1 Rhodothermales bacterium | reverse complement strand
GGCAGGCTTACGACCAGAACTCGTCCCAGTTGTGGAGATCGTAGAAGTGCTCCCGACCGTCCACAATCCGACCATCCTTGAATTGAAAGACAATGCAGCAGCCCGTGTCCAACTGCTTGCCATCCCTCTGCGCGATGTTGTGATGAATACCCACTACGAGGCCATCATCGCTTGTTAGCACGGAGTGCAGATTGGCTTTGAACGTACCGTTCGTTTCTCCGCCATAGCGACCGAACTGCGCGAACGTCGCTTCGCGTCCAATGTGATCTCCCGCGATGGGAGAACGGCCGGGGGTGTGCCAAGAGGCACTTTCGTGGAACACCTCAAGTAACGTCTCCACGTCTGCTGCATTGAAGGCAGCATAGCCGCGTCGCACGGTCTCGGCGTTTCTTTCTGCTTCCGTCATTGTTTGTACCGAGTGTTGGTGAGCTGTGAGTCGACCCTGCATCGGCTGGCGGGGATTGCCGTACTGTACGTCGGGGTTGTGGAAAATCCTAGAGGTGCACGTCGAGGATGAGTGTTGGCGAGGAGATTCGTGTTGGTGGCTGCGGAGAGACGAGAATGCTGCCGCTAGCGCCGAATGAGTTGCGATCGGCGCCAGCCAATTTTAAATAGGTACCTGGCGGGACACGCCAAAGTGCAGATTGTACACAGGTATGAGACCCCACGGGCCGAGAGCACCCAAGGGCCAACACCAGTCTGGGTGGGCGTCGAAGAACTCGTTGTCCGTCAGGCGATCAACTTTGGCACTTGCCAGAACGACAGAATCGGCCGAGCGTGACTCACTCATAGAGGTCGCGTCCCGTCTCCCACCTGTGCAGGCGGCTAGAGCAAAGCGAAGAAACTTACTAGAGCCGCCTCGTTCAGCGTGCTGATGAGGTTCAAGTGGAGCCAAGGGGAGTCGAATCCCTGACCCCTAGAATGCCATTGGGGAGGTCCGCGGCTCGATACTGCTGTGGGACAATCTGTTACCGGGGAGTTCGATGTAGGTGGGTACACTGAGCGTACACGGATTCAGGCAATGTCCTCACCGCATTCCCCCACCCGATTCCCCGTACCTCGTGGGCTCCGTTCTCGTCAGTGCACTTCGTGACACGTCTGAGTTCGACGTATGCCGAGACGCGAGGATCTTCTCCTTGAACGCCTCATGCTTTCGCTTGGCCAGGGCCAACAGTCGCAGGAATTCCTCATCGCCTCGGACGGAGTCCAGCATCGGATCCTTGACCAGGCCTGGATAGCAGAAGAATCCGCCTTCTATGGCTCTCTCCAGAGCGCGAAAGCAACCCGCTTTGTCGCCAAGCAGAGCGTACGCGTTTGCGATGAGATACCAATGCTCGGAGTCGCTGTCGTTCGGATTGGCTTCCTCCAGCATGCGAACCAGCCGCAATCCCTCCTCGATCTCACCCCTGATGAAGGCACTGATGCCGGCATGCCGGAGACCGATGTAGCCATCGGGCTCCATGGCCGCTGCGCGATCGAGATACTCGAGGGCGCGTTCGTTCTCCCCTAACAGAAAGAGTGACATTCCCTTCCAGGCGATCGAGAGGGTACCTTCGGGGTCAAGATCAAAAACCTGATAGGCTTTGCGGTAGTCTCCACTGTACACATACGTGAAGCCTGCCGAACGAAACCGTGGATTTTTTGGATCCAGCGCGCGCGCGGTTTCTACCTCCCGCACAGATTCCTCCAGCAGACCCGTATAGCGGTACAAGTAGCCGAGGGCGAAATGCGCCATGGCGTTATCAGGAGTGACCCGGAACATCCGATCGATGAGCTCAGCCGCTTCCTCCGACTTGCCGGCGTGGGTATAGCCCAGAGATAGATTCCAGAGGGCTGTCAGAAGATTCTCGTTGAGAGACAGCGCCTTTCGAAAGGCGTCCTCCGCCTTCAGATGCTCTTCGATGCCCAGCATCGCATGAGCAGCGACCTGACCAATTCGATAGCCCAGTTCCGCGTACGCAGGAGCGTAGTTGGGATCCACCATGATGGATCTCTCGAGCATCTTGATCGCGAGCCGGCAGTCTTCCGTCGTTTGGGGATAAGACACGGCACGGAGATAGTATTCATATGCGAGTGGATCGCCGGGCACGTCCGCCTGCATTCGAGCCCGCTCATCGTGTGAGAAGCGAACGTTCAGGCCCTTGAGCACCTTCTCGGATGCTATGTCCTGGAGCTTGAATACATTGTCATACTTGGACTCAATGGATTCACGCCACACCATCTCGTTGGACTGCGTATCCACGAGTTCGACGTTGAGCCGAATCACGTCGCCTTCTTTTAGATAGTATCCGGTAAGAATAAACTCTACATGTAATTCCTGTCCCGCAGTCGGAGCGTCCGCGGGGTTGTTCTGGTACTTTCGAACGGCGCTCGACGGTCTCACCAGCAAGCCCTTGACGTACATGAGTGAGCCGATAATCTGGTCGGCGAGTGCGAAACCGAGAAATTCCATCTCGGGGTCGTCCCTGATGCTCGTAAAGGGGAGCACAGCGAGCGCCGGGCGCAACTCCTTCGTTGCGGAATCCGATCCGGTTTTCAGCAGACCACTCGCCGCCGTGGTTCTGATAGACGTCAGGTCGTCAATAACTCCATCCATGCTCTGATATCGCAAGTCACAGCTCTTTTCCAGTGTCTTGCCGACGATTTCGCTCAGTCGGTCGCTCGTCACGGTCAGCGCCGCCAACGGCTTCGGGTCGAGATTCAGAATCGCATACAGAATCGCCTGGTCGTAGTCGCCCGTGAAGGGTCTCACTCCGCTCAGCATCTCGTACAGCAGTACGCCATACGACCAGATGTCCGTGCGATGATCGAGCGCTTCGCCCCGCACCTGTTCCGGAGACATGTACGAAACTGTACCGAGCGTTGCACCGGACTTCGTGAGGTCGATCCCCCCACCGATCTTCGCCAGGCCGAAATCCATGATCTTGACCTGGCCATGAGTCCCGATCATGATGTTCGACGACTTGATATCACGGTGGATGATGCCCTTACGGTGCGCCGCTCGCAGACCATCGGCGATCTGGATGGCCGTTTCCACCACGTATTCTACTTTCAGCTGGCCACCCGCGATCACCTCCTTCAACTCGCTACCCTCGATGAACTCCATCACGATGAACATCTCGTCGCCAACTTCCTCGATGGTGTGGATCGTCGCGACGTTCGGGTGGTTCAGCGCGGCCGCCGCTTTCGCTTCGACCGTGAACCTGGCGCGCTCGCTTCTGTCGGAAGCGATTCTTCGCGGAAGAAGTTTGATGGCCACGTCGCGGTCAAGCCTGGTATCGCGAGCGCGATACACCACCCCCATGCCGCCTTCACCCAGCAGGTCGACGATGTCGTAGTGGAGTAGGCTTTGTCCGATCAACGGCGCATCCTCGTCAGTACCTGCATGTAATATGACAATGTCTTTCGGCTGCCGGAATCGAGCACCAGAAAGACGGCACACACGAATCCGACCGAATCGCCAAGCTACGGATCAGACGCACCAAGCGAATGTTCTTTTTCAATATCACCGTAAAGCCCTCATCCGCGACGGGTGGGAGGATCCGGCGGCAGCCGCAGCGGCTGACTGAATAGCTGTCCAAAAAGTTTGGACCCGCCGTTGATCGTCAGCCGGTGCCCTGGTGTGGACTCGGCGACTGGACATCCAGCATAGATACACGATTGGTACGGCACCACGTCCGTCGTCGAGCAGAAGTGCACGCGGGTTCGTGATGTGGATCGAATGGCCAAACGACAGAATCCCAAGAGATTCGCCTCACTCGGCTCGTCCGGTGGGATTCTCTGTGGAGCCAAGGGGAGTCGAACCCCTGACCTCTACAATGCCATTGGGGAGGTCAGCGGCTCCATGATACTGCGAGACAAAGAAGGGAAGTGAATTTAGGAGGGTACCGTCAGGGTACACGGCTGTGGTGCGCCTCTGAGCGTCGCCTCCCTCTGCCACCAGTTCTGCCACCAGCCCCTGAATGTTCACCGAGGTGGCCAAGATCCAGGCAAGTTCGGGGCGCGGTAACGGTCTTCTGCATTAGCGGCGCGGCACGTGCTGTCGCGACAGTACCGGCCCGTTGCAGGACGCACTTGTGATCTATTTTGGTGATATTCCGGCCACTGGATCTATAAGACGGTCTGAAAGATGAAGAATCGTTTACGAGTAATGCTGGTCGTAAGTGCGACGATCACGTTGACCTATGCACCGGACTTCGCGGTCGCCCAGCCCCGCATTGACAGCCTCGGCACTTTCTATATCGTCGCAGCATCGGGCGACGGAGCGAGTGCCGTTGGCACCGATGATTCCGACACCCGCGTTGCGGGTGCTGCGCGCTGGACGGAGAGCGGCGGGCTGTCGATTATCCGACCTCCAATTACCGATGGCCAGGTTACGGTTGCGGGCTACTCGGCCAACGGTCGCTATGCGGTCGGCGCAGAGGACGACGATTGGGGCGGTGATTCCATTGAGTGTGATCCTCGACAAAGCGATAACGGGTGGACCCGCGAAGGACGTGCCTTCAGTTGGATCTGGTCAGAGACAAGCGGACTGATTAGGCTGGATCCTACCACAGACTTCTGCTACTCGATGGTTAGCATATCCAATACGGGAATTGCAGTAGGAGCCTATAATGACACGACCGATACGGATCTTGAGGTGTCTGTAAAGGCGGCCATTTGGAATGGTTCATTCTCGTCGATTCATCCCACCGGTTTTGACATCAGTCAGGCATCGGCAATCTCGGCAGACGGCTCGACGATTGTCGGTTGGGTCGCGTTAGAGAGCTCTCCGAGTGACAGAACCGCGGTCATCTTTGAGCCCGCGGGGCCACGCACTTTGTTTGCGGGCGTTCCGCATAGTGTTTCTGACGACGGCTCAGTAATCGTCGGTGTATCGAGCGATAACACGCTTGTTCGGTGGGAGGGTGGTACGACGACCACGCTGGTTTCCTCAGGATTCTTCCCCGGTCGTGCGTACGTCAGCGGCGACGGGAAGACGATCGTCGCCGGAGGGTTTGGTACCTTCGGGCCTCATAGAGGACCGCATACACGCGTCTTCTTGGAGGATGGCACAGATGAATCCTTGTGGCAGCTACTAATCGATCGCGGCGTCGACGTAGGTAGCTGGTTGTTCAGCAGTCCGGGCGGGGTTTCAGAAGACGGGGGCACCATTTTCGGCTGGGACTCCCTGAAGCCATCGGCCTTTCGTGTAGTGTTCCCAAATTGCGCCGAAGAAGCTATCGGTTGGACGGCTTCGTCTGGTGATTTTGATGATGGCGGCAACTGGGAGAATGGCAGCGTACCACCGGATACGTCCGTGGTCGCCTTTGATAACGGTGGATCGAGCTATACCGTTACTCTCGGCGGCGATCGGACCGATTCGGAGGTGATGGTCCCTAGCGATGTGGTTCTGCTGCAACTTGCTCAGTCCGACTATACGCTGACGGGGACCTGCTCAGGCAACTCAATCGATGTTGCCAGCGGCGGCTCGCTGACACTGTCGGACGGCGACGTGCTTGCAAATCGCTCGGTTCGGGTGTCTGAAGGCCTTGGACCTGAGCTGATCCTGACGTCACAAGCGAACCTGATGATAGACGCAGACGCAGACGGGAGTGGAAGTCTGTCCGCTGGCACGTCGAACGGCAACGCCCTGGTCAAGGTCGAGATGGGCACCTCGATCGACAGCCCGAACCGGACGGTGCTGGGTCTGGCCTCGGGCGAAAGCGGTGAGCTTTTCGTCGATGGCGCCTTTACGGGCGGTGACATCGAAGTGGGCAGCGATGGTGACGGCGAACTTGTCGTGGATGGTAATGGATTCGTGGTGGCGGATCGGGTCAGGGCGGGCGTGCGCTCGGGCGCGGGCGTGATTACCGTCGATGGTGGACGACTCGACACCGACGAGGTGATTCTCTCGGACGGCGCTGGCTCAGGTCCGTCATCGCTTACGGTCATTAATCTGGCCGAGCTGACGATAGGAACGCTGACGGTCGGCGGAGCCGCTGGATCAAACGGATCGGTCACGCTAACTGGGTCGAATCTAAACGTAGACGTAATGACCGTGGGCCGACACGGGGTGGGGAATGTCACCATCGGCGGCGGATCTTTTACAAACACGGCTTCTCCGAAGGGTCGTTTCGTGCTCGGGTTACAGGGCGGTTCGCTAGGCGCGATGTCGATCGACGGCGCACAGACAGAGCTAATCGGACAGTCGATGGTCGTCGGTGAAGCCGGAGAAGGTGATCTTCGCATTTCCGGAGGACCTTTCGTCGCGATGAATCGGATCTTCGTCGCAAGCCAGGCACCGGGATACCTTGAGCTTGACGCGAGTTCGACCCTGGTAGCTAACTTCATCGATTGGGGTCCGGAGGCCACGATTGTTCTGGGTGGAATCTTTCTGGTCGGCCCAAATCCGGCAGCGCCAAAGCGTGGATCGGTGGAGGAGTTTTCCCTTCGGTCGGATACGCTGAACGTGCGCGGCGTTCCGTCCGTGACGGCGGATAGCGTCGCCATCACGGAGGGCGGCGTGCTTGGCGGTAGCGGTACATATCCGTTTGATCTGGTGAGTGGCGGCACCGTAAATCCCGGTGCACCGGCGGCTGCAGGTACTTTAACGGTCGGCGGCAATTATAGCCAGGCAGTAAACGGGATACTGGAGGTAGACATCGGTGGCCCGGCCGAAGGTGAGTATGACCGACTTGTAATTAATGGTGAGGCCGCGCTATCTGGCACGCTGCGTGTCGCGCGACTCGGCGAATTTCTACCGCAGATCGGGGAGGCCTTCGAGGTAGTGCAGGCCGGATCGATCACAGGAATCTTCGACGCCATCGAGATTGCCGACTTCCGAGCGGATGTCATCTACGAGGCGACTGCGGTAATGGTGGTCGTCACCTCAGGAGTAGCCACGGAGGAGATGGCAGCAATACCGGTGGAGTTTGTACTACATCAGAACTACCCCAACCCGTTCAATCCGGCAACCACGATCTCGTATGCGCTACCACAGACTGCTGACGTAGAACTGACGGTGGTGGATGTCTTGGGTAGACAGGTTCGAGAACTCGCCTCAGGGACTAAGCCGGCAGGTACTTTCGAGATTTCGTTTGATGCTGGCGCGCTTCCGTCTGGCATCTACTTCTACCGCCTCCAGGCGGGGGACTACGTCGAAACGAAGCGAATGGTGGTGGTGAAGTAGCGCCTCCTCTCGACCTAGAGGTGACGACATGCGTACCAAATAGGGTACACGGATGAAGCGGGCTTTGCTCGCGGGTGTACTATTCGACGAAATGCCACAACAAAAAAATCTCACCAGACGCCCCTCGGTGGGCAAACCTGGTGGGAACCCTTCTGTGGAGCCGAGGGGAGTCGAACCCGTGACCTCTACAATGCCATTGGGGCAGCCGACGGCTTTATACAATTGCAGTACAAAGTGTTATAGGAGTGGTCGATTCGGTTGGGTACTCAGAGGGTACAGGGGTCGGAGGTCGTCTATGCCTACCTGGGAGTTCGGGGAGACGTACTAGCAAGACATTGGTTTGAAGCTAGGTGGGTTGAGCCTGTCAGTTTTGCGCTACATCGCACACCCTCTTGTGGGCACATCGCCGACTCGATTACCGTGGATCACCTGACAGCATCTGTATGCTTGCCTCAGTATGCCTTGACAAGTCATTGAAGTGCATGGAATGCACGCTCCTGATCGTCCACAGCTTTGCTCTTTCAAAACCGGTTAACGACGGAGGTAGACATGCCGTTTAGACCAAAACCATTTGTGTCCGCTGGCCTGCTCCTGGCAACGTTGATCGTAGTGGCTTGTTCGGAGTCGCCTGCCGATCCCGGACTGGACTCGGATCCGACGGAGCCTTTTCAAGCAGCCATCGAATCATTTCGTGCCGCGAACCCCGGTGTGC
>JBFHWK010000145.1:0-7943 GCA_041589075.1 Rhodothermales bacterium | reverse complement strand
TTCCGACATAGGTGTAGCTTCCCTCCACGGCATCGCATACCTCCACAACTTCTGCTGATGCTGATCCGCAAAAGTGTAACCTATGTCCCCGTACACCTGTCACCTATGTGTCCGGTCTGAACAAAAAGGGATACGGGGGGAGGAGCACAACGTCATCCCGGGTACAACGTCATCCCGGGTACAACGTCATCCCGAGCACAACGTCATCCCGAGCACAACGTCATCCCGCACTTGATGCGGGATCCATGCTGGGTTTAGGGGAGGCGTCGATCCCCCCTGTAGTCCCCCCTCGCATGAGCGGAGACGCACTCGGATTAAAGTCGCCGCGATTGTGGGTTGGTTCACCTCTCGGATTTCCCCCTCCTCTCAGAGGAAGAGGTCAGGCGGAGGAGCCTTCTCTGCTCCCCCGTTCGTATTCTTACCCTTCCTCAACCGACTACACCTAGCCGCTCACTCATCATGAGGCCGATTGTCTTTCTCGCGCTTTGTCTCTCTGTCACCGCCTGCGCGCAAGACTCGCAAACACCGATCGACCCCGCCGCGCTCGACAAAGGCGCCGCCCTCGCCAAGCTTTACGTCATGGTCGACGGTCACGTCGACGTCCCGTATCGCATGACCGAAGAAACGGAAGACATCAGCCAGGCTGCCGGCGGTCATTTCGATTACCCGAGAGCCGTCGCTGGCGGCCTCGACGCGCCGTTCATGTCGATCTACATTCCGGCAGCCCGCCAGAAGACTCCCGGCTCGTCAAAAGCACTTGCGGACTCACTGATCGATATGGTCGAGGGCTTCGTCGAGAAATCGCCCGACAAATTCGCGCTCGCATACTCGGTTGCTGATGTCCGCGAGAACTTCACTAATGGCGTCATGTCTCTTCCGATGGGCATGGAGAACGGTGCCGGTATCGAAGACGAACTTGGTAACCTTGAGCACTTCTACGGTCGCGGCATCCGGTACATCACCCTGACCCACTCCAAGGTCAACCTCATCAGCGACTCCTCGTACGACTCGGTGCGCACCTGGAACGGCCTGAGCGAGTTCGGAAAGGACGTAGTCCGGGAGATGAATCGGCTCGGCATCATGGTCGACATCTCGCACGTCTCCGACAGCGCGTTTTACGATGCGATGGAGATAACCGAAGCACCGGCGATCGCATCGCACTCTTCCGCACGCCGATTCACTCCGGGTTGGGAGCGCAACATGAGCGACCCAATGATCGAAGCGCTGGCAGAGAATGGCGGAGTCATCATGGTGAATTTCGGCTGCGCTTTCCTGTCGGAGGATAGCCGGCGCGCCAGTCAGCGGATCCGCGATTACAGGACGGAGCACAATCTCGCATCGAGCCATCCCGACTACGTTCGCTTCCTCAAAAAGAACACCGCCCATGCTGATGTCCAGGACGCGGTCGATCACATCAATCACATCGTGGCGTTGGTCGGCATCGATCACGTGGGCCTCGGTTCCGACTTCGACGGCGTCACGTGGCTGCCGATGCGCCTCGAGGACGTCTCACAGCTTCCCAACCTGATCGCGCTTCTGGTTCAGGACGGATACAGCGATGAGGACATCGCCAAGATCATGGGCGAAAATGTACTGCGTGTTTGGAGCGAGGTCGAGGCGGTCGCGGCGGCCAAATCCGCCGCGGCGTCGGGCTTATGATTTCGCGGCCGATCAGTCGCCGACGGGCGCGAGCTGCTTCAGCTCCTCGAACCAGTTCTCCACAACACGCACACGTGTCCCACCTTCTAGCTCCCCAAGCTTGCGCTGGATGATCAGGAAGCGATCGCCGTCCGGATGGATGTCATACTCGATGACGCCGCGTTTCTCGAAGAGCATCTGCGGTGACCCCACGCGGCGGAATGACGGCGTCGTCTGAACATCGGCCTGCATCAGCCGACCCGCCGACCAGTAGTAGACTGCTTTGCCGTCCGGCGCCCAGACAGGCAAGCCGCCGCCATCCGTCGAGATCCTCCACTTGCCGCCCTCAAACGGAAACTGCGCCACGAAAACCTCCGCTGCCCCGAGCTCGTTAGAGACATACGCTATCCATTTACCGTCGGGCGAAAAGACCGGGGCATCCTCAGCCGCACTCGGCGTGTCCAGATACACCTGCTCCGACCCATCAACGGGTGAAAGCAGCGTGATCCTGCTCGCATCGAGTTCATCGGCGAGCAGCAACCCATCCGGCGAGAACGACCAGGGGTGCAAGTGTTTGTCGATCTCGATGAGCATCGCTGCTGGCTCGGAGCCATCCGCCTTTTGATACCAGATCGTTGATGTGGCTCCCTGCCGATCCGATTCGAACGCGAGGTATTCTCCACCCGGCATCCACGCGTGATTCTCGTTTCGATGCTCGAATGTGAGCTGGCTGATTCCTACACCGTCGACGTCATAGATCCACAAGTCGACGTCAGTATCCGCTTCGTCGGCTATCGCAACGGCAACTCGGTCGCCGTCCGGAGATATGCGCACCCTGTCGATATAGTCTTCGGTCTCCGTGAAGGGTGTCTCGCGCCCCGAACGGTCAACCCACAACATTCGTCGAACGTTTGTAGGAGCTGCACCGGCGAGAACGAGTTTCCCGTCCCGAGACCAAGTTGACGTGACATAGTCGTTACCCTCGAGGACTGGAACTGATGTCCCTTTCAGCCTCAACGTCTTGCGATCAAAGGGAACGGCCAGCAGTGTGAGCGGGAGAGCCGCGGATCGTGAGTACAGTATGTGATCCGTGCCTGCTAACGCGCCTACGGTGGCCCCTTCGATTACCACGCTTACCTCACCCGAAGCGGGATCCACCACGGCGACATACGACGAGTCGGCGGACGCCGGTGTGAACGAAGAGAACATTACAGGACCGGACTCCTCGATCTGTGACGGAATGATATGAATCGTTCCGGAGTCTGCTTCCGTCATCATCGATCGGGCGCCCGTCGCCAAATCGAACCGCACCAGGCCCTTGTTCGACGATATGACGACGGCTTCATTTCCGAGCCAAGTTCCCCCGAAGTTGGCTCCTTCGATCTTTCCGACCTCCACCGGGCGACCTTCTCCACTGGAAAGAATACGTTTCCACGTGTCGCCATCGGTCCGGAAGAGGATCCACCGGTTGTCCGGTGAGAACGGGTGCCATCCGGCCGCTCCTTCCGTTCCCTCCAGAGCGCGCACCTCAAACTGGTCGGGGTCCTTGATAAATATGCTCGGCGGGGAGCCACTTCTGAACGCTAGATACTGGCCGTCGGCCGACAGCGTCGGGCTTAATACAGATTGGGCCGGGTCAAGCGAGACATAATACCGCTTCACCTCCTTAGCTGGAGGTGCGGGCTTCGTCAACAGGAATCCCGCCGCCGTCAACCCGGCAGCCAACAGGGCCGCCACCCCGATCAGCAGCCACGGGGACTTTGTCCTAACTGGGGTCGGCGCGGCCGCAGGAGCAACACCGATCTCCGAAACCGGCGGCGCCACCGCCACCCGTGAGCCCGACCGCGTCGAGATCCGCGTGGTCGCGGAGGCCGCACTGATATCGATCGCCTTGAGATCCGCGGGCAGCTCGTCCACGTGCTGGTAGCGTAGATCCGGATCCTTCGCGAGCATCTTCGCGATAACGCCATCGAGCGCCATCGGCACGCCAGCCCGCAGCGTCGTCAGCGACTCGGGATCCTCGTTCAGGATTCCGTACACGACCGCCTGCTCGTAGTCGCCGTGAAACGGCAGCTTGCCGGCCACCATCTCATATAGGATCACGCCCAGCGACCAGATGTCGGAGCGCCGGTCCACCTCCTCTCCTTTCGCCTGCTCCGGACTCATGTACGCCACCGTTCCGAGGGTCGAGCCCATCTGCGTAAGTCGCGTCGACGCCGAGGTCTTCGCCAGCCCGAAGTCCAGAATCTTCACGGTGCCGTCAGCCGTCAGCATCATGTTGCCGCTCTTGACGTCGCGATGCACGATGTCTTTGGCATGGGCCGCCTTCAGTCCCTCCGCGATCTGCGTCGCAATCGACAGCGCGTCCTTCAGAGGCAGCGGCCCTTTCGCGATGCGCTCCCCGAGCGTCTCACCATCGATATACTCCATGGCGATGAACGGCTGCGTCGCCCCGCCTTCACCCTCCACCTCATCGATCTCATAGACGTGAGCGATGTTGGGATGGTTGATGGCCGCGGCAGCACGCGCCTCACGATAAAACCGGTTTCGATCATCGTCCGAGATGAGCGCATGCGGCGGCAGCACCTTGATGGCTACCGTGCGGTCGAGCTTTGTGTCCTCCGCCTTGTAAACCACGCCCATCCCACCACGGCCAAGTTCCTCGACGATGTTATAGTGTGAAATGGTCTTGCCCGTCATGACGTTATCCGAAGCTGGTTGTGAGGGGGGCGTAGCCCACCAAATTCCGCTGGATTTTCCGTACCCGTTCCGCGGTGCCAAAGGATAAGGGATTTTCTGTGTTGATCCACGCATTATTTCAACGGCCTTGAGAGACAATCACATCGATGCACAGAAGACGGTTCAAGCCTTGTTGGTATGCTGACGACTTTCGATAAATGACGTGCAGGGGTAGAGTATTTTGCCCCTGTCTAGAAGCCGTTTGTGGGTCGGTAGTGCGCATACACCTGTATCTTCTTCGCCGTGCCGTCGTAGGTCGACCTTACGAAGAACACTCGGATCACACTCGGCCGTCGGCATCTCGACGGCGCGAAGCAATCCTCCACTGCAAACGCCTACTGAGATGCGATCTCTACTACTACCGAACTCATTCGCTGCCGCCGTCCTGCTGATACTAGCGACACCGGCACAGTCGACCGCACAGATTCTCGGGTTACCCGACGCTAGTCCGGCCGCCGCCGTGTACGAACGCGTGGGCGTCACCGACATGAAGGTGGTCTACCACCGACCCGCCGTCCGCGGGAGACAGATCTGGGGTGACGTAGTCCCGTATGGACTATCGCCGCCGCTGGCCTTCTTCGGCAACGGCCGGGACTTTCCATGGCGTGCCGGGGCGAATGAGAACACGACCATCCACTTTGAACACGACGTACTTGTTGAAGGCGAGCCCCTTCCAGCCGGCAAGTACGGATTGCACATGATACCCGGCGAGGACAACTGGACGGTCATCTTCAGCAGCGACCACTCGTCGTGGGGGAGTTTCTTCTATGAAGAGGAGCGTGATGCCCTGCGTGTCTCGGTGACGCCGCAAAAAGGTCCCTTCGCGGAGCGGATGGGCTACGCTTTTGTTGATCAAGACGATGCGGGTGGCGTAACTGTCGCGCTGTCGTGGGAAGAACTGGTCGTCCCAATACGCGTGCAGGTCGCGAACTATCAGCAGACTGTGCTTGCGGAGCTCGACGATGAGCTGCACGGTCGACCCGGACTCGCCCCGCAAAGCTGGACCGCGGCTGTAGGCTACTGCCTGCGGACGCAGGCGATGGACGACGTTTGCATGAAATGGGCGGACACGGCGATCCAACGCAACCCGGGTTTTAATTCTCGCATAACGAAGGCACGCCTGATGCAACAGCGTGGCGACGAAGCTGGTGCATCGCAGATCACCGATGCGGCCGTAGCCACGGCCACGGAAAACGAGCTGAACATCTTTGGATACCAGCTGATGCAGGGCGGCGACATCGATCGTGCCCTGGAGATGTTCATGCTCAACGTGCAACGGCACCCGGAGTCGTGGAACGTGTACGACAGCCTTGCCGAGGGCTACGCGAATAAGGGTGATACGCAGAAGGCGATCGCCAACTACCGCAAGGCACTGGAGATGGTCCAGGACGAGCGTCAGAAGAGGCGCATCAGGAACGAGCTGACGAAACTGGGTGCCGGCACAAACTGATCCTGCCCACGGCTAGGGCAACATGACCTGACGATTTGCGTATTCTGTGACGGACTACGCAACCTGCGGAGCGCTACGCGCGACCCGAAACCAAATGTCGTCAGAGGGGCCCATTCTGCTGTTCGACGGAGTCTGCAACCTGTGCAACGGCACGGTCGACTTCATCATGCGCCACGACCGGCTCGGGGTCGTGAAGTTAGGATCGTTACAGTCGAGAACGGGCCGGGCGCTGTTGGCCGACGCTGGCCTACCTGAGGACTACGACGCGAGCCTCGTGCTCTTCGAAGACGGTCAGGTCTACACGTCTTCAGATGCCGCGCTTCGCGTGGCCCGCTACCTAGATGCACCATGGTCGTGGAGTGGCGTCCTGCGCATCGTGCCGCGGCCGCTGCGAGATGTCGTGTACCGCTGGGTCAGCCGCAACAGGTATCAGTGGTTCGGCAAGCGCGATACGTGCCGGCTTCCGACCGAAGAGGAGCGTGCCCGGTTCATCGACGCCGACCCGGTCGACGCGAGGGCCATGCCGTCGTTGTCCGGCTGACGGCAGACCGCTTTCGGCTCAAGAACCGGTCAGGCCGGCCTCGAACCAGGAAGCCTCGGCTTCCTCGACCGAGAAGAAGGTTTCGAGCTTGTCGTGATGCGACTTGGCGTCCTCGTAACCGATCTCAATTAGGCGCACGATATAGTCCGGCTCGAACAGCAACATGCTGAGCCAGTCGGGACTCTTGGAATCTCCTCCACCCATGCTTCGCGCCAGCAGTTTCAGGACGCCGGAAGCCTGAGATCCGTAGGTGGCAGCGAGTTTGCCGAGATCGATCGAGGGACGAATAACCAGCAGCCGGACCGGACGCAGGCCAAGCCGCTTTCGCGCCGGCAGTTGATCGAGCAGCGCGTTGATGCGATCCATCGTAAGCGCATCCTGATCGAGTGCATCGAGAAAGATGGCGTTCATCAACACGCCGAAGATCTGCGACGCTGGAGGATAACCCACGAAAGCAGGATCGTCCGCCTCTGCACGTGAGCGCTTGTAACGCGTCGAGATCGCAAGAATGCGGTTCGATCTCAGATGCACCAGCGGTGCAAGCGGGGCCGACAATCGAATGCCGCCGTCACCGTAATAGGCGTCGCCGATCCGGATTGCGGGAAAGAGGAATGGTATCGACGTGGACGCCATGATATGCTCGACCGTCAGCGTCGTGTTGATGCCGATACGGGAAGGGCGCTCCCACCGGCGTATCGTGCGGCCCTGAACCCACGTCACCGTCTGGCCGGTCGCGTAGTTTGTCGTCACGATCGCCACGGCCTTGAGCCGACCCTCTCGGAGCTTGTCGCCGATGCCGGTGATGACACCATTCTCCTGTTGCAGACCATCAAGCAGAAATTGCCGAAGCGGCTCCGTATTAAGAATGGCCTGACGGCCGTTCTCTCCCGTCCCAAACAAGAGCCCGCGAACGAAGCTGAAGCTGGACTCCGACTCAAACACGCGATCCTCGCGAATCGCGAGCCAGTTCTTTTCGAGGTCGTGAACTCCTTGTGCAAAGATGCCGGGGCAGTTGCAGAGATAAGCCGTGTTGATCGCGCCTGCCGACACGCCCATCATGTTCTCAAAATCGACGGACGGAAACGTCTCCGCGATGTAACGAAGCACGCCCGCCTGATACGAGGCGCGCGCGCCGCCGCCGCTGAGCAGCAGCCCGTAGTGATCATCCGTCTCAAAACCGACGAGGCTGCGTAGTCTTTGTAAGGTGCGTGTTACCAAAGCAAGTCCGTTCGATAGTCACCCGAAAAAATGCCGACCGTTGTCCAAAAGCGCAACGACACCTGCGGTGTACATACGGTTTGTACGGCCGGGCGGCTATCTTGCTTCCCGACTAGGTATCGTCTGTAATGTGCTCGATAAAAGAATGAGCGATTCGTCTGCCTATATATTGGCGCTGATGCGAATTCCCGGCGTGGGCCGGGTCGCTGCTGGGCGACTGGCGGACAGTTTTCCTGACCCCGAGGCCCTGCTCACCTGTCCACGCGAGCAGGTGCTGCTGCGACTCAAGGGCATACCGGGGGCCGCGCAAATCACCAGGAACCTCAGCGACGCTCTGGCCGATCGATTGCCGCAGGC
>JBFHWK010000144.1:0-7959 GCA_041589075.1 Rhodothermales bacterium | reverse complement strand
AGGCCGCCAGGTTCACGGCCGCTTGACGTACCTGCGGCCACGATGGTCTCTTGAGATCAGTGACCTATACACACGACAGCCGCTGCAGGCACACGCTGGCGTGATACCGCGCATCCCGGGTGACTTCGACTCGATCTATCAAAGAATCGGAGCAGAGGTGATCGATGAGGGTGCGCGCCGAAACACTACACGCAACGATTTGTCGGCCGCATGGCGACGCGCAGCATCGTCGCGGCTGAGTACGGCTGCGCGAGCAGGCATAAGCAGCGAATCACTCGAATACCGCCGTCCCGGCGATACGCTGGAGGTGGACTCTCGCCGGTATTTCCTGCACGCATCGCAGCGGCTCCCGTTGTCGGCTCATAACCTCGGCGTGATTGTGGACGGGTCTGTCGTCCGCTCGTCCGTTAAGCCTGACTCGGTCGCGACGGAAACGAAGGACAGTTATTTGCGGGCGATGCTGTTTGACGCATTTGCGATCAAAGGAGTGCGCGTTCGACTGGACGCAGGGGCGCTATTTCGCAAAGAGGGTGTGGCGGCTGCCGCGTCGCTCGCATTAGAGTCGGAGATCGGAAGTATCGGCTGGACGCTCGAGGCCAGCCGCACGCCTCGACACATATCCGTGATCGAGCGCGCGGGGCTCGGGCATTTCGTTACGGCAACGTCGGACCTTGGCGACGCCCGGCAAGACCTGGTGCGAGGCACGCTCTCACTCAAAGCCGGTCCACTCGATGTCGTCGCCTCCGCATCGCTACACTCTGACCGGTCGTGGCACGACCTCTTCGCGACGTCGAATCCGGACTCAATCGTCTCCCGCGTCGGTGGTGGTCGGCTGCGAGTGTCGACGTTTTCCCTCAGTGCCGGCCTTCGCCGACATGCGGCACGCGGGCTGTATCTGGAAGGTGGGCCCACGTTCTTTCAAATGGGCAACACCGAGACGGCGGACCTGCAACGCCTTGCTGCGTCGCTTCCCGAGTTCTTTGCCTTCGCGAGATTGGGCGCCCGCTATCTCCTCTTTCAAGGAGACCTCGACCTTGACTTTTCGGTGCGCGGCCGATTCTGGAGCTCTTTCAGGAGCCGGGTTCTGCACACACAGACGGGACTGCTCGCCGTAAGCACGAGCGGCGGCACACCGGTCGAGTCGAGTGCAGCCCTCGACGTCGTCGTCACCGCCGGTGTCCGAACCGCCACGCTCTTCATCGTCTACGAGAACTTCTTGTCCGGAACTTCAGCCATCCCCGGCAACCTGATCGTACCGGTCTATCCGCTCGCGCAGAGACGCCTCCGTTTCGGCGTGTTCTGGCCGATACAGAACTGAGAGCTGGTTTTCGGAACCGGTCGCGGCACAGGCCGTCCCCTCTGAAGCATTTCTGCGTTTCTCACGTAGACCGTCGCATGCAGCACGAATCCCCATCTCAGTCCGACATCCTCGTCCCGGTGCGACGCGTTCCGTCCGATTACGAGGTGAGTGCGATTCGGGAGATACACGCGTGGTTTGAACCAAACAACTCATGGTTCGGCCGGCTGAAGGGACATCTGTACGACGTTTACAATACAGCAACAGATCAGTTGAAGCGCGTGCCGGGGTTCGAGTGGACGCTGAACAATGTGGTCGCCGGTCTGCTGACGCTCATCAACGAAATTACACAGGACTGGGTGCCGCAGGAATCCGTATACCGGAAGTACCGAGCGGCAGGACACGACGTGGCAGGACCAGCGGATGTTCGCGCCCTCGACCTTGAGGTAGCCGATTCTACGGCAAGCGGGTTGGCTGGTGGCTACCGAACCGTCGCAGCAGCCGAGGGTGCTGCAACAGGCTATGCGGGATTTGCCGGCATCCCCACCGACATCGTCGCGCTCGTCGCCCTCAATCTACGCGCGGCCGGCGAGTACGCCGTACACTACGGGTTTGAGATGACCACCGATGCCGAGCGGCTTTACGCACTGTCACTCCTCGACCTGGTAGCGCGCCCGAGCACCAAAGCAAAGAACGTGGCTGTGTCGCCCATACTCGGGATAACAAAACGCTTGGCGCGACAGCAGGCGTTCGAGATGCTTGAGCAGGCCGCCTTGACGGGTGCGATCTCACGTATCACAAAATCTCTGGGCATCCACCTGACGAAGGCCAAGCTTGCACAAATGGTACCCGTAACCGGTGCCGTCGTTGGTGGCGGGTACAACGCCTACTATACGTCGCAAGTATGTAACGCCGCGTTCCACGTCTACCGCAGGAGATTTCTGATCGCCAAGTACGGCGAGGACGTAGTTAGAGCGCACGAACGGTAGCGTCAGCCGGCAGCGGTCGATGCCGTCTTTTCAAGACGGCAGATGAAGAAGGCATCCATTGTGTCATCGGGTTGCACGCGTCTTGCGTGCCGAATTTCGGGCACGAATTCCTGTCCCTGCCACGACGCCAGGCCCGGCCGGAACTGCGGCACGGACAGCTCGATCGGAGTTACGCGAAGCGCCCCCTTGAACCGCGAAAGCAGCTTCTGGATGACGGCCTCGTTCTCCTCGGGAGCCAGTGAGCATGTCGAGTAGACGAGCGCACCCCCCGGCTTCAAACACTGAATGGCCGAATAGAGCAGCCGTCGTTGTTTGCGTGACATCTCACGGATCTTCCGCGCGGACCAGAATCGTGTCGTTTCAATGTCATCAGCGCGAAACCGCCCCTCGCTGGAGCAGGGTGCATCGACCAATACACGGTCGAAGTATTCCGGTCGGTGCCGCCACGTCCTTGTCCCGTCCTGGAAGAACGGCCGTACACACGTTGCCCCAAACGCGGCCATGTTGTTGCGCAGTTTGTAGTACCGGGAGCGAACCGCCTCGACGGCTGTGATCTTACCTGCGTTCCGCATAAGACACGCCATCTGCTGCGCCTTGCTGCCGGGTGCCGCCGCCAGGTCGAGGACCTCTTCGTCGGAGTGCGGATCGAGCGCAACAGGCGGGATCATGCTTGACGGATTCTGGACATAAATCAAATGACGCTGCGCACACGACGAGGCAAGCAGTCGTTCACGATACTCGGGGGCAACCGTGTACCCATCCGGAAGCCACGAAATCGGCGCCGCGGGTATCTTCTCATCGGCCAGGCTCGCGACGACGTCCGCCGGATTCGCCAGCAGCGTATTCGCCCGAAACGCAGTCGCCTTCGGCTCAAAAAATGACCGCAGAGCGGGTGAGAAATCGGACGGATCGAGTATCGCTTTGAGACGTTCGACGAACGCGTCGGGAAGGCCGGCGGCAGCGGCTACGGGATCATCGTGGCCTTTCCGCTCGATTCTGCCCTGCTGGTACGATTTTGACATGGTGAGGCGTATTCCACCACGAACTTATGTTCTGATTGTCGGCAATTTTGCGGAACTTTGTACTATCTTCCAAACATCACATGGGTGCGCCGGTCGAGCTTAAGTCGGCTCCGAAAACGCTCGATACAAAACACGAAGCACCGGTCCAATGGCCTCGGCTCGGGGTCCGGCATATCTTGACGCGAGAGTTCTAGAACCTGAATGAGTAGTCGACGCAGCGAAGAAGTTATCCGCTGTTCGTTCTGTGGACGGACCGCGCACGAGGTCACCTCGATGGTGGCGGGTCCGGACGTATATATATGTGACCGCTGTATAAACGACGCAGCGGGAATCGTCCGAAGTGACATCGCCTCATACCAGAGTACCGTCGGGCCGGGCCGTGGAACGAGCCGCCGTGGATCGGCTCGCCGACGGCTGACGCCGCACGAAATCAAATGTGCCCTCGACGAATACGTCATCGGCCAGGAACGCGCGAAGAAAGCGCTGTCGGTCGCCGTCTACAATCATTACAAACGCGTCGACTCGGAGGATTACCTCCATGAGTACGACGACGTCGAGCTCGAGAAGTCGAACATCCTCCTCATCGGCCCCACCGGAACGGGCAAGACTCTTCTGGCGAGAACGCTGGCGCGCATCCTCGACGTACCGTTCTCTATCTCGGACGCGACGGCGCTTACCGAGGCCGGCTACGTCGGCGAGGATGTCGAGAGCATCCTGGCGCACCTGCTGCACGCGGCCGATTTCAACGTGGAGCGTGCCGAGCGCGGTATCATCTATATCGATGAGATCGACAAAATTGCCCGCAAGAGCGACAATGCGTCCATCACGCGCGATGTTTCGGGCGAGGGTGTGCAGCAGGCCCTGCTCAAGATCCTCGAAGGAACCGTGGCCGGCGTGCCGCCCAAAGGCGGGCGCAAGCACCCCGAGCAGAGTCTGATCAACATCGACACCGGCAACATTCTCTTCGTCTGCGGAGGCGCCTTCGACGGCCTCGAAGAGATGATTGCGCACCGTCTGTCCACGAACTCGATCGGTTTCCTGACGCATGCGCAGAAGAAAGTCGACAAACGCGATCCAGGGATCTTCAAACATGTCGAACCCGACGACCTTCTGCGTTTCGGTCTCATCCCCGAACTCATCGGGCGGCTCCCGGTGATCGCGTCCCTCGACGGGCTTTCGGACACCGCCATGAAGAGCATTCTGACCAGGCCGCGTAACGCACTCATTAAGCAGTACCAGAAGCTGTTCGCGATGGACGGAATCGACCTCATCTTCGACGACGATGCGCTGAACATCGTCGTCGACAAAGCACGAGAACTCGGGACGGGTGCGCGCGGACTTCGTGCCGTCATGGAAGACACCATGCTGGAAGTCATGTTCGATATCCATGCCCATCCGGACGTGAAGTCATGTCGTATTACGCGCTCGACCGTCGAATACGGCGAGGGCCCCGTCCTCGAGAAGCGTAAGGCATCCGCCTGACGCGCTGCGTGGCGCTTATCTTACACGTACCAATCGCCGCGATACACCAGACGGCGCACGGTAGCTACCTCGCCAACTGACGGCGCATCAGCGTCGACATCCGGACGCCGCCGACATCACGATGGCTCTCCTACGCAAGCTCAGTGAGATCGTCGGATTCTATTCGCGCTCGCTGTACACGCAGGTCGAAAGTAAGGACGTGTTTCTGTGGGCGCAGGCCATTGCGTTCAAGTCGCTGGTTGCCGTCATCCCGATTCTCATCATCGGCGTCGGCCTGTTCGGCCCCACCCTCGCGCGCATCGTACACGAATTGCTCCCGGCGGGCCAGGGGAACGAGCTGATTGCGTTCGCCGAGCGGCTACAGCGAGCAAGCGGCACGATCACCGTGGTGGGAATCGTCGGCTTGACCTTCACCGGCGTGACGCTTTTTTCGACGCTTCGAGGGGTTCTGGCAAACGTCTTCGTCGAGGAGTGGCACGAGCAACGCAGCATACTAGGCGGATACATCTTCGATCTGCGCATGGCCGCGCAGGTCGGCGCCCTGTTTGTTCTCACACTCGCTATTTCGACAGTGGTACAGGCCATGAACCTGTCAGGCCCACAAATCGTCGAGAGTCTCGGTTTCGGACGGCTCTGGCTGGAGGCCGGATGGATGCGGGTGCTGAACGGACTAGGCGTCATGCTGCCGATCGTGATCGCCACGGTGATGTTCTTCCAGTTGTATTACCTGATCCCGCTTCCACATCCACCCAAGAGGAGCGTCGTGGCAGGGGCCGCCTTCGCGGCAGTCCTCTTCGAGCTGGCGAAGTTCGCCTTCGCGTTGTACGCTCGCCGCCTCGGCGCATTCGATCGGTATACGCAGGCCGGCGACTCCGGACTCGGCGGTGTAAGTGATGCCTTCGGCGTGATCATCGCCTTCGTCTTCTGGGCCTACTACTCCGGCCTGGTACTTATCCTCGGCGCAATAGTGGTTCTCCTGCACGAGTCCCGCGTCCGAGAGAAGCGGACTTCGGAAGACCCTCCTACCGACGATACCGGTTCCTGACGACCAGGACACGAATAGCCGTCGAATAACATCGGGAACTGTCCAGGGCAACGGAACCATTCCAGCGGCCGATGTTTACCCACACCACAGTTTCAAATGTTCAGGCTGCCACCATGCGAACCTCGTCACTTGTTTTTGTGATGTCCTTGCTCCTGCTGGCCGGTCTCGGCTGCAAGGAGCCTTCGATAAGCCGAAGTCCCGAAGGTGTGTTGTTCCTGGGCGCGCACGAAGCCAGCGACACGGTTGAGCGGGTCGTCGCACCAGGCACTCGCAAGCTTATTCTCGAGGGACACACGGGCAATATCAATCTGACGGCCACGGACGCGGACGTCGCCCGGCTCTCCGTCACTCGGCGCGCACGCGCGGACACGCCGGAGGAAGCCCAACAAAAGGTGCCGGGATTGAACATCGAAGAAGAGGGAAACGAAGTCGCGTTCAGATACCGGTTCGGTGCGGACAGCCCGGAAACAAGCCGCTTCGATATAGTTGGCGAAATACCGCGCACAACGCCCGTCGTAGTGAACTGGCGATCGGGTGCGATTTCGGTGGAGAGCTTCGCTGAAAATGTCGAAGTCCGGACCGTTAACGGTGACGTCGAGTTTCGAGGTTCATCGCCAAGGATTGTGCTGCACACACGCAACGGTGACATATCTGCAGCGATCGAGAACGTCCCGCAGGCCACCATCGGTTCGTCAAGCATCGAGTTGATATCCGCGAACGGTGACGTCTCTGCTGCGATCCCCGCAGCGGCAAATCTGCGTGTAGAAGCGCAGACGTCCGCCGGGACGATACAGTCCGGGTCGTTCCCGTTCGTGAGTGAGAAGTTAAGTCCGGTCGGCGCTGGGGCTCGATTCCAGGCGAGGCTTGGCGAGGGTACCGGCCTCTTGAAGCTGTCGACACAGCATGGGTCCGTTTCCATCGGCGTGCACGAAGTGGCGGCACCGGAAGAAGCCGTGCCCGAAATTCCGTCAGACACGACGGCAAGCGAAGCCGCGGTTGAACGGCTGCCCGTTGCTGCGGACACGGGCGCCGATACCGAGAAGCTACAGGTCCCCACCGCGATCGAAAAAGCGGACACGGTGATCGCCACGCCGAATTGAGCGAACCAGGCGTGACGGCTTTGGGGCGAATACACAGTGCACGATGCATGCGAGACCTGACGAACTCGCACCGCCCCGTTTGCTTCACGCCGTCATGTTACTCATTGCGCGACATCCTCGTTGGAATCTGTTGTGCACTCCTGGTGCACGTAGCAAGCCCGCAAGCGGTTCTGGCACAGGCACCTCTTTTCTATGCCGATCAGGAAACGACCGTTCGCGAGATCTCCTTCAAGTTCGTCGATACACACACGCTCGAAACGGAAGATCTGGTCGCACAGATGGCCACGACACAACCGAGCTTCTTCGACAAAGTAAAGCGAATACTCCCGATCATCTCGCCGCGGACGCATCGCTTCGACCCTGTCACGCTTCAGAAAGATGTTGTCCGGCTCCGTCGATACTACAGGCGTCACGGATTTCTGCATGCCGATGTCGATTACCCGGCCAGTCAGTTGGACACGACGCGCAACACCATCCACATCGTGTTCTCGATCACGGAGGGACCGCCTCTTATTCTGCAGGACTTCGGATTCTTCGACGTCGACGGCAACTATGCGCACGACGTCTTCCCCCCAGCATTCAGACAGCGGTGGGTCGTTTTTCGGGACCGGGTGTCACTTCAGGTCGGCCAGCGATTTACGGATGCGGAACGACTGCGCCTGCAGGATCGCGTCGTCACATGGATGAAGGACGTCGGATTTGCGTTCGCAACCGTCTCTGCGCAGACGAACATCGACTCGACGGCGAACACGGCTGACGTGCGATTCATTGTCGACCCCGGTCCTGTCGGCCGGTTCGCGGAGATTCAGATAGAGGGCAACGAATCGGTGTCGCGGCGAGTGCTCGAGCGAGAGCTTCCGTTCCAGGTGGGCGATCGCTACTCCCACAGAAAAGTGACACAGGGCCAGCGGGAGATTTTCGGGTTGAACCTTTTCCGTGTCGCGCTTGCCGACGTCCCCGATCAGCCCGTTGACAGCACGGTAACCATCCGCTATCGGGTGCGAGAGGCAAAGGCGAGGTTTTT
>JBFHWK010000143.1:0-7999 GCA_041589075.1 Rhodothermales bacterium | reverse complement strand
GGTCACTCTCTCGAAGTGGCTAAAGTCGAAGCGCAGATGATCCGGCGCAACGAGCGACCCCTTCTGCGCAACGTGCTTACCGAGCACCTCGCGAAGCGCCGCATGTAGAAGGTGCGTTGCCGTGTGGTGCTTCATGATGCGGCGGCGCCGCACCGCATCGACCGTCGCCACCACCGGTGCATCCATCTCGGCAGGTAGCTGCGCAACGAAATGCACGAGCGCTCCGTTGAATCGTTGCGTATCGTACACACGAACGGTTTGATCCCCGACAATCAATTCACCAGTGTCCCCGACCTGCCCGCCGCTCTCCGCATAAAACGGAGTACGGTCGAGAACAACCTGATAGATCTCTCTCCCATCGGCACTCTCGACGGACCGCGCCCTGAGGATCCTCGCGTCGGCTACCGACACGGTCTCGTAACCTTCGAAAACAGAGTCGTTTCCGGTCCCGACCACCATCCAATCTCCCGACTCACCCGCTACCTCGCTGAAGTTCGCCGCGTTGCGCGCACGATCCCTCTGTGCCTGCATCAGCCTGCCGTACGCGCTCATGTCGACGTCCAGGCCTTCCTCCCTCGCCATGAGCTGCGTCAAATCCACCGGGAATCCGTACGTGTCGTGCAGTAGAAAAGCAATCTCACCGGGAATCGATCCGGCCCGCGAAGACTCCCTGAAACGACGAACTGCGTCCGTTGCATCATCCGCCTCGACGAAGGCCTTCTTCAACAGGTCTACCGTACGCCGATCCGACAGCAGCCGCTCGTCGTCAACCTTGCCGTTGCCCGATGCCGTCGATTTGACGTACGGGGCCACGCGGCCGAAAAACTCCAGACCCGTGCCGAGCGTCTGCAGGAAACTCTCCTCCTCCGCTTTGATGACGCGCTCGGTGTGCTCGCGATTGCGCGCGAGCTCGGGAAAGGTTCCGGACATCTGATTCGCCAGCGTCTCAACCAGCCGATAAAGAAAAGGCTCCTTCATCTCGAGCGTCTGGTAACCGAAACGCACCGCGCGCCGAAGGATCCGGCGAATGACGTAGCCTCTCCCGACGTTGCCCGGTGTCACGCCGTCCGAAATCGTAAACGTAATCGCGCGCGCATGATCCGCAATGACACGCATCGCAACACGAATTCCTTCCTTCTCGTCTTCAGCGACGTCGAGCTCATCGTAGGTTATGTCGTCGCGCGGCGACAGCGCGGCAATACGCTTGAGCAGCGGTGCAAAGAGGTCGGTGTCGTAATTGCTTTTCTTGCCCTGCAGCACAGCCACAACCCGTTCGAAACCCATGCCCGTGTCAACATGCTTTGCCGGAAGCGTCTCGAGCTTCCCGCCGTCGAGCGCGTTGTACTGGATAAAAACCAGGTTCCAAATCTCCATGACCCGCGGATCGTCCGCGTTGACAAGCGTCACGCCCGGCTGCTTGCGGCGTTCGGCATCAGGCCGCAGGTCGATGTGTATCTCAGAGCACGGACCGCACGGACCCGTGTCTCCCATCATCCAGAAGTTGTCCTTCGAACCGCAAAACAGAACGTGATCCGGGTCGATGCCCGTTTCGGTCCGCCAGTACTCCGCCGCCTCATCGTCCGGACCCACACCAAGTGCCTCATCGCCCTCATGCACGGTCGCATACAGACGCGACGGCTCGAGCCCCCACTCCTCAACCAGCAGCTCCCATGCCCACCGTACAGCCTCCTTCTTGAAGTAGTCACCGAAACTCCAGTTGCCCAGCATCTCGAAGAAGGTGTGGTGGTACGTATCGATACCCACCTCTTCGAGGTCGTTGTGTTTTCCGGACACACGAAGGCACTTCTGCGTGTCCGCGACGCGTAAGTAAGGCCGTTCACCGGTACCGAGAAAGACGTCCTTGAACTGATTCATCCCGGCGTTGGTGAAGAGCAGTGTGGGGTCGTCCGCCGGAACGAGCGAATCGCTGGGCACGATCTCGTGATCCTTTCGTCGGAAGAAGTCGAGAAAGTCCGATCGGATCTGCTCTGAGGTCCTACTTTTCTTCATATCGGGTGTTTGCGCAGCCCGACGCGGCCGCGCTTCGCTCGCCTGGTGGTTGCGTAAAGGTACGCCATTCGCCGACGTTGATTCGTCGAAGAATGAGCGGAAGTTCCGGGTCTAGCGGCGGACGCGTCGACGTACTCTGCGCCCTCTGTCAGCCGCTATGTCGCTGGGTACTCCCGGCGAGACAAACGGGTTGTCGTCACAGAAGAAGCGCCACTGGCGGTCCACGGCCCGTGTGATTCCGATGCGCGACGAGGTCGCGATACGGAACGGCTCGTGCCGGCGCGGCTCCGCGAAGAACAGCGGCGTCTCCAGGAGCGAGCGGCGGTGAAACCGCTTGTCGATGTCCATCGCCTGTGTCAACTTGCCGGGGCCGTTGGTGAGATCGGTTGCTCTCCTGGCTGCAGGCCGCCGTTCCCACATCAGAGACTCGCCCGCCACCGGCTCGATGGCACGGATGAGCACGCAGCCGGCCATTCCTTCGCGCTCCGTCAGCACGTTGAGCATCCAGTACATGCCGTATATCAGGTAGACGTAGGCACGTCCGGGCTTGCCGAACAGATCGTATCCGCGGCCGCTGGGCTTAACCAGACCCGTCGGCCCATCGACGATGCCCCAGGCGTGAAAGGCGGGATCGTCGTGCGTGTATGCTTCCGTTTCGACGATGCGGCCTACGAGCTTGCGGCCGCCACGCAGACTCCGTACGAGATACGTTCCCAGCAGGTCGGGCGCCACCTCGAGCGTCGGCCGGCCGAAGAACCTCTCCGGGAGCGGGGTGAAATCGTCTGACACGCGCAACTTGCGGGACTGTCTTCACGTAGCGGCAGACAAGATACGTACGTGCCACCGTCGCCTCCGAATCGCCATGAATATCAAACTGACCGCGGTACTTCTTTGTGTTCTCGCCGCTCTTGGCCTGTTGACACTGGGGCAGAGTCTCTCGGACCGGCTTAGCCACAAGAGCGTGGAAGAGTCCGAACATGTTGACGTAAAAGTCCACGTGGAGCGCCACGTCGACGCGAGCCACGCGCGCCGGGCTTCCATCGGCGAAGAGGTTGTGATCGACAAGCGGTTCGACGTTCGCGAGGGCGGTACGCTCGTACTGAAACTATCGCATGCCGACGTGACGATTGGCACGGGCGAGCGCGAAGAGGCGCACGTTCGGGTTATCCTTTCGGGTAGCAATATGGAACGGGCCCGTGAATTCTTCGAGTCACGCAACTATGACGTACGCCAGGAAGAGGACCGTATTGTCGTGGAGTCGAATCCCACTCGCCGCAACTGGAACTGGGGGTCGTGGGGTCGGGTCAAGATCGACGTTGAGGTCTACGTGCCGCGCCGCTTCAATGCCGACCTTGCCATGTCACACGGAGATCTCAATATGGGGGCGCTCGTGGGCAACGTCATGCATCGCGGCTCGCACGGAGACGTCACGCTGGGTGCAATCGACGGTAACGCTATCGAGCTGCGCCACTCGCACGGAGATGTGATAACCGGCCCCATCAAGGCGAATCGCCTGGACATGAAAAGCTCACACGGCGATCTGGAGACCGGAGCCGTGAGTGCGTCCCTCATGAACGTGCGACAATCACACGGCGACCTGCAACTCGATGTACGCGGCGGGAGTGACTTGCGTGTGTCGAATTCTCACGGTGAAATCGACCTTGCACTCGGTGCAGCGGTCGAAGGTTCGATAAGCAATAGCCACGGCGACATTGACATCGAAGCCGCCGATGGTCTCGCCGCCAACATCGACTTCGAAGCTTCCGATGTCCACCTCGGCTCGTCCGTTTCTTTCGACGGAAAGAAAACGGACAAACGCGCCGAAGGTGCCATCAACGGCGGTGGCCCGCGTCTGAGGGCGCGAACCTCACACGGTTCGATTACGCTGCGGTAGCACCTGCTCGGGCAGGAGGCTTTTCCGCCGCAACGTGCTTGGTCGGCCGCGGTTCGAGATCTACTCCGCGATCCTAGACCAACTCGAGAGCAACCGCGGTCCCGCCGCCGGTACCGTGGCAGATCGCGGCGATTCCGGATGACCCACTTCGCTTGCGCAGCGCATGGATCAATGTCACCATGATGCGCGCGCCAGACGCACCGATCGGATGTCCAAGCGCGACGGCACCGCCGTTGACGTTCAGCTTGTCCATCGGGACCTCGAGCATCCGGTGAAACAGGATGTTGTTCAGTGCGAACGCCTCGTTGTTCTCGAAAAGGTCGTAGTCACCGATCGACGTCTTTGTCTTGTCGAGGACTTTCCGGACCGCCGGCACGGGCGCTTCCGGGAAGCGATACGGCTCACCGGCCGACCACGCGCCAGCCCTTAACCGTGCAATCGGCTTGAGGCCGTGGGCCTTCACTGCGTCTGCACTGGCAACAACCAAAGCCGCCGCACCATCACTGATCTGACTGCTGTTGCCCGCCGTCAGAACACCCTCCTTGGCAAAGGCCGGACGGAGGCTGGAAAGCGATTCCGCCGTCGTGTCTGCGCGCACGCCCTCGTCGGTTGTCAGCGTCTTGGTCTCTCTTCGGTCCCGATACTCGATCGGCACGATCTCGTCGATGAAGTGTCCCTCCGATGCAGCGCACGCTGCGCGCTGGTGAGATTGTGCCGCGACTTCGTCGAGTTCCGCCCGGGTCACCTTCACCTCGGCCGCCAATCGCTCCGTCTGGGAGCCCATCGCATCACCACTGAACGGATCCGAGAGTCCATCGCGCTCAAGAACATCGACAAGAACCTCCGGCTTGCCGGCGAGATACTTGTAACCCCACCGCGCTCGAGACGAGAGGTAGAAACCGGCTCCGGACATCGACTCCGTGCCGCCCGCCAATACAAGGTCGGCCTCACCGGCCCGAATGGCAGTCGCTGCATTCATCATGCTCATCATCCCGGATGAACACACCATGTCCACAGCGAATCCGTCGACGCCCTTCGGGATGCCGGCATCGATCGCGGCTTGGCGGGGAATGAGCTGACCGTAGCCTGCACGCAAGACGTTACCAAATATGTACAGGTCGAGATCTTCGCCGGCCACGTCCGCGCTTTCGAGGGCGGCGGACATCACGTGCGAGGCCAGGTCGACCGGAGTGTGCGACGCTAGAGCACCACCGAATCTACCGATAGGCGTTCTGACCGCAGAAACTATGAATACATCTCTCATGACCATCGTCTCTTTTTAGTCTTCGATCGTGTCGTCTACCGGCGGCGGTCAGCTCCGTTTCTGACTTGACCAACTCCTCATGATCCCCCGTCAATCTCAGACAGCATTTCCCCGACGGTGAACACGGGCCGGCGGCACACGTGGTCGCGGCACACGTACGCGGCCACCCTGGCTCCTGCCGGCAGACCAAACTCTTTTGCGAACGGTGCGATGCCGGCGATCCGATCGTCCGCCGGATCTCTCATCAATACGACGGTCGAAGGCAGAAAGCGCTGTGCTATCGCCCTGTGCATCGCCCCAACGTCGTCTCCGGTCGCGGCGCCGGCCAGAACCACCTCCGTAGGTGCGCTCTCCAGGAACTCCGTCGACAACAACGTCGCAGCAAATGCGGAGGGGTACTGCCGTACGAATGGAGCGCCCGCAGCAAGTGTATTCTCCGCTACCTCCTCGAGACCCCTGTCCCCCGTCAAGCGGCTCAGTCGCAGCAAGTTCAAGGCAGCAATTGCGTTGCCCGACGGCAATGCTCCATCCGTGAAGTCCTTGGGCCTGATCAGAAGATTCGCACTATCCGAAGTCGAAAGGAAGAACCCACCTCGATCCGTATCCATGAAGAGCTCAATGGCCAGAGCCATGAGATCGCGCGCCGATGCCAGGTATGTCGTCGACAGCGTGGCTTCGTACAGTTCGACCAGACCCCACGATAAAAACACATAGTCGTCGAGCATTCCATCTATTCCGACTTCGTCGCCGCGTGATCTGTGATAGAGTCGGCCGTCGTTCCGGCGGGCTTTTGTGAGTACGCTCTCGGCGGCACGCTTTGCCGCCTCCACGAGTTCCGTATCCTGGAACGCAGATCCGGCGCGCGACAGCGCCGCGATCATCAAGCCGTTCCAATCCGTGAGCACCTTGTCGTCGAGCAGCGGGCGCGGGCGCGCATCCCGTCGCTTCATCAGCGTGCGTCGTACGCGATCCAAACGTTCTGATATCTCCGGCGCCATCAGCGCCTCGTCGGAAGTGAGATACAAGACGTTAGCGCCGGTGCGAACACCCGAAGCTTCATCCTCAAAGTTGCCTTCCGCCGACACGTGAAACATCTCACGAACGAATCGGGCGTCTTCCAAAGGCAAAGCTTCGTCGATTTCGCGCGCCGACCACACGTAAAATCTCCCTTCCTCCCCCTCGCTGTCGGCGTCTTCCGCCGAGTAGAACCCGCCGTGCGGAGACTGCAGGTCACGGAGCACGTACTCGGCGATCTGGCGTGCCGTTTGTTTGAAGAACGTATCCGCGGTAGCGAGGGCGGCCTCCGTGTAGACCATCAGATGCAGGGCCTGGTCGTAGAGCATCTTCTCAAAGTGCGGAAGCTTCCAGCTGGCGTCGGTCGAGTAGCGATGGAAACCAAAACCAACCTGGTCGAAAATGCCGCCGAGTCGCATCGCCCGCAGAGTACGTGTCACCATGTGCAGGGAATGCTCGTCGCCTGTCCGTCTCCAGAACCGAAGCAAAAACATCAGATTATGGGGTGACGGGAACTTGGGTGCGGCTCCGAATCCACCGTGTTCGCGGTCGAAGCGCTCGGCGAACTGGTCCCGGGCGCGGGCCGAATCGGTCGCGTCCGGAGTGCCGGCGGGGTCCCCGCCTGCCCGCCCCATGCGGTGCAGGGCTTCTGTGATCTCTGCCGCCGACGTCACTACGCGATCGCGATCACTTTGCCACAACTCGCCGATGCGCGGCAAAAGTTCCATCAAGCCCGGCCGGCCGAAACGAGCGCGCTTCGGTATGTACGTGGCGACGAAGAACGGACGGCGGTCAGGCGTCATGACAACGTTAAGCGGCCACCCACAACGCCCATTCGTTAGTTGACAGACCGACATGTACACGTGATCGACATCAGGTCGCTCCTCGCGGTCGACCTTGATCGAAACAAAGAGTCTATTCATGAGAGCTGCCACTTCTTCGTCCGCAAAGGACTCGTGCTCCATGACGTGGCACCAGTGGCAGGTCGCATACCCGATCGAGAGAAAGATCGGGCGATCTTCACGCCGAGCCCGCTCGAATGCTTCGTCGCCCCACGGATACCAGTCGACCGGATTGTCGCGGTGCTGTATCAGATACGGGCTTGATTCGCCGGCAAGATGATTCATGGTCGGCTTGCTCCGGGATCGGGCGGCCGCCGTCGAATGGCTGCCCCTTCGTGCGTACCGGCAACATCACGGCCTGTTTCGGGAGGGCGAGCGGGACACGACACACGTGCGAACACCACTACCCACGGCCCTCCGCAAACACAGACGACCAAGTCGGGCAGGACGTCGCGTTTCATTCCGGCCATACCAGTCCAACCTGTATGTCCATTACGTTGGTGCCTGTTGGGCCCATGAGCACATGCCCCTCGCCACAGCGGGCGAAGTATCCGTACGAGTCATTGTTGGCGAGGTATCGGATCGCGTCGAGGCCGGCGCGCATCCCCAGCTCGAGTGTGAGAGGAGTCGCAACCGCTCCGGCAGCATCTGTAGGACCGTCGACACCGTCCGTGCCGCCGCTCAGCAGCGCCACTTTCTTGTCACTGCCGGACAGCACCATCGCCGCGGCGAGCACGAGCTCCTGATTGCGCCCTCCCCGACCCGTTCCCGTAACTTGTACCGTCGTCTCGCCACCCCACAAAAGACAGAGCGGTCTGTCGGTACGTTCGGTGAGCAGGGTCCGCGCCATCGATGTTCCCACCTGCGCTGCATCGCCCGTCATGGACGACGAAACGATTTTCACACCGTAGCCTCTGCGTGACGCTTCTTCAGCCGCCGCGGCCAGCGCGTCACCGTTAGATCCGATCAGGAACG
>JBFHWK010000142.1:0-8016 GCA_041589075.1 Rhodothermales bacterium | reverse complement strand
ACCGACGCCGGTGGCCGCGTGGTAGAAGCCGAGATCGGCGAGTTGCTGCCGCCTATCGAGTGGAGGTCCGTAGCCCACACGACCGTCGACAGCCTGACGACGCTGAGGGCGTTCCTGACACGCCTCGATGGTACCATCGATCCGAACCTGACCGAGGCGACGCTGCTGCGTGACGATATGGCGGCGGAGATCGTGCCGGTCGACAACGGCGTCCTGACGGCAGACGCCGATCTGACTATGGGATCGAACAACTTCCGGATTCGCGCCGACATCGGCGGACAGGAGTTCACGTCAGACTCGCTCGTGATCAGCCGAAGGCTCCATCCCCTAGAACGTGTCTTCGCCGACATTACCGTTTCCGGAACGTCCAATGTCTTCATCATCAGGGTGGAGCCGACGCCGCAGGCGCCGGGCGGACTGACAACAACCTGGCAGTTCGACGCCGAAAACAGCACCACCGATTTCACCGGCTTCACCAGCAATGACCAGGAGGCGCGCGGCACGGCAACGGGTCCGGGAGAATTGTACTTCGACATTACGGTGATGCGCGGCGACGGCGAGATAGACTTTCGGCGCGTCGCTGTGATCATCGACCCGAACGGCGGCGTCCGAGAAATGCAGTACGAGGAGAATCCGGAGTGGATCAAGAACGCCGTCGTCTATGAGATCTTCCCGCTCTCGTTTGGCCCCGAGGCAACGGGCACGCCCGCGAATCCGGGTACGCGCTTTCGGCAGATAACCGACGAGTTGGACTATATCGCACAGATGGGCTTCAACGTCATCTGGTTTATGCCGATTTACCGCAACCAGATTATGGATCAGGTATCGGCCGGCTATAACATCGTCGACTTCTACAACGTCGATCCCAAGCTCGGTACCAACGACGACTTTAAGGCGCTGGTGACGCGTGCACACGAACTGGGCATCAAGATCGTACTGGACCTCACGCCCAATCACGTTTCCCCGATTCATCCCTGGGTCAACAGTCTTCGCAACGGCGGCCCGTTCGCCGACTACATACAGACGACGCCAAGCAATCACGACCGTGGACTCGACGGACGCGGCGCCAACCTGACTGAGATCTGGCACTCGGAAGGGGGCGTTAATCTCTACCGCAAGTATGACGGCTTCGGTGATCTTGCCAACTTGAACTGGGACACTGATGATTTGCAAGCAGACATGCTCGACGTCATCGCGTACTGGCACAACGAGTTCGACATCGACGGCTGGCGCATGGACGTCTACTGGGGACCATGGAGACGATATGGACCGGACCGTTTCGGCCGGCCGATTCGCAGGCTCATTAAAAGGATAAAACCGGATTCCTGGATCCTCAGCGAGACATCCGGTACCGGGTTCAACACGGAGGTGTACTACGCGGACGACGACTTCGGAAACCGAGTCATCGGCGGTCTGGATGCGGGTTACGACTGGAGGTTTTATTTCGACGCGATCAGAGGCACGTATGGAAACATCCCCAACTACGATGCTATGGCACGCAACGGCGACTTCTGGCCGGGCCCGAATGCGCGGTTCTTTCGTTTTCTGGAAAACCACGATGAGCCACGGATCGCGGACCTTTTCAGGAGTGCACCGGAGCGCATCCTCCCTCTCAGCGGGTTCTTGCTAACCACGACCGGCATCCCGATGGTCTTCCACGGACAAGAAGTGAACTACGGTGCCGGGATTTCCTTCGGACGAAGAACGCCGGTCACATGGCAGACCGACAGGAACGGAGAGTTCGCGCGGTACTACCAGCGTCTTATCCAGGCGCGTCGGCAGTTTGCTGCATTCGGAACGCAGGGTCTCAGAACGATGACGACCGCCAATAACGTCTATGGCTACGTGCGGCCGCGCACCGACGAGAATGCGGTTGTGCTCGTCAACTTCGCAAACGCGTCGCGAACCGTCACCGTCGATCCATCTCCTTTTGTGGAGATGTCTACGGACGGACCTATCCACTACTACGATGTTTTTGCGGACACATCGGCATCGTACCTCGGCGGTTTCACGGTCACGGTGGCTGCCTACGAGACAGTTGTATACATCACATCGGATGCACCCGGCTTTATCCTTCCGGACCTGCCGGCCCTACCGTACGGCGCGGTCTACACCGGAGTGGAGGACGGCGAGGATCTAGACCGGCCCGACTTTCGTCTCGAGCCAAGTTACCCGAACCCAGCCGTCTCCGATGTGACGATACGCTACTCAGTGCCGACGCAATCGTCTGTGAAACTGTCGGTGTTCGATGTTCTTGGTCGGCGTGTGGCCGTCGTCGAAGACACGCGGAGAGCACCTGGCCCGCACACCGCGTCGTTCAACGTCGGCAGCCTGCCGAGTGGCGTGTACATCTGGCGCCTGCACGCAGGCTCGCGTGTCGCCAGTAGCACCATGCTAGTGGTCCATTAGGCGCAGACGTCTTTCCATTGGTCGCGATGGCCCGAGCAAGACAGCGCAAACCAAAGAGCGGCACGGCAGAATCGACGCTCTCGCCTGCAAAGAAGCGGCTCTTCATCGCCGGCACGCTCCTCCTGCCGATCGTGTTCTTTGTGACGCTTGAACTGGCTCTTCGAATTGCGGGATACGGCGAGGACTATCCCCTCTTCAAGCCGGTCCCCACGACGTCCGACTACCTGTATCAGAACCCGGAAGTAGCACGCCGCTACTTTCACAAGCAGCAACGCGTCCCGACCGGGCTCGGCGACGTTTTCAAGAGTAAAAAGGACAGCACCGAGTTCCGAATCTTCGTGCAGGGAGGGTCCAGCGCTGCCGGCTATCCGTACTACGCCGGTGGCAGCTTTTCGCGGATGCTGGAGCAGCGTTTGCAGCAGACGTTTCCGGACCGTAGAGTAGAAGTGATCAACACCGCCCTGGCCGCCATCAATTCGTACACCCTTCTGGATTTTGCGGATGAGATCATCGCCCAAAACCCCGACGCCGTTCTGATATATGCGGGTCACAACGAGTTCTACGGCGCGCTGGGTGTGGCGTCCGCAGAGTCACTGGGGCGAAGCCGGTCGGTCGTAAATCTTTTTCTGAGACTACGAGCGCTACGAATCGTGCAGGGGTTGCAGTCACTACTTGCCGGTGCCGCATCTGCGATGTTCGCCGATTCCGACACACCGGAATCCGACACGACCCTGATGGAACGAATGGTCGGGGAGCAGCGCGTGCCGTTTCAGTCGCCGCTCTACCGCCGTGGCCTCGCGCAATTCCGGGGCAACCTCCAGGCTCTTCTACGGAAGTACCGCGAGCACGGTATCCCGGTGTTGATCGGAACGGTCGCTAGCAACGAACGTGCGCACGCCCCTTTCATCAGCGGACTGTCTCCCGGCACCGATCCGAATCACTGGGAGGCGCTGTATCGCGGGGCGCAACAACACGTCGTTGACGGGGATCTTATGGCGGCGTCGCGTGCCTACGAGACCCTTCTCTCACTGGACTCGCTCTCGGCCGACGCCTTCTTCGGCCTCGCAAAAGCGCAGGATCGGATGGGGCAATACCCGCGGGCACGTTCTTCATACCTGGCCGCAAAGGATCGCGACGAGCTTCGCTTCCGTGCCTCAGAAGACATCAACCGCATCATACGCGAGGAAGCCGGAAAGAACGACGCAGTCGTTGTCGAAACGCAGGCGCGGCTCACGGCCGCCTCGAAAGACGGAGTCATCGGCTCGGATCTGATGCTCGAGCATCTGCATCCGAACATCGATGGCTACTTCATTATCTCGGAAGCCTTCTACGACGCTCTCCGGGCGGCCAGATTGATCGGAGAATGGACGTCGTATGTGTCGACGGCGAGTGCTCGAAAAGAGATACTTGTTACCGCAGTCGACTCCCTCTTCGGCGAATACAGACTCAGGCAACTGCTGGGAAGATGGCCCTTTCAACCACCGGGCGTCGTCGACCGATCCTGGGAGAGGATTCAGGTCAAAGATTCCGTTGAGCAGATTGCTTTCGATCTCCATCAGAGAAACATCAACTGGTACGAGGCCAACGTCAGGCTGCGGGGATACTATAAAGCACGCGGCGATTACCATCGCGCTCTCAGAGCAGGACTGACTCTTATTCAGCAGTATCCCTTCTTGCCCGGACCGTATGCGGAGGCGGCCGACATCATGACGCGTCAAGGCCGCCTCGATGAAGCCCTGACGTACTACGACGTGGCTAACGGTATGGAGGAATCGGCGGCCGTGTACTATATGATGGGGGCCATCTATCTTGTCAAGCGGCAGACTGCAGAGGCGGAGCGGAACCTGATGCGAGCCGTCGCCCTCCAACCCCGCCACACGCAGGCTCTGTTGCAGTTGAGCAAGTTGTACGTCGTCAGTAACCGGCGAGAAGAGGCACTGGAGACGGTTCGTCGTGTGCTGGAAATAGCACCTGAAGACGCCGAGGGGCGGCGCCTGATGGCGATGCTCGTAGCCTCAGCGACCTCGAGTCAAAATTGAACCCGAACCTATGAACGGACATCGTACAGTTGGGCTGATAAGTCTGTCACCGGTGCACCGTGTGATCTATCGACAAATTCGCCATCTGCTTGCTCTGCTCTTGCTCTCCAGCCTCACGCACGCGACGGCGGCACAGACCCTGAAGTTCGAGGACGTGTCCGAACGGGCCGGCATCGCCACTAATGGGAGCAGCCAGGGTGCCGCGGTGCACGATTTTGACGGAGACGGATGGGATGACGTCTACGTTGCCGTTACTCAAGGCACATCCGCACTCTTTCGAAACAACAAAGACGGGACGTTTACGGACGTTGCCGCGGACGCCGGCGTGGCCGTAACCGGCGGATATACAGTTGCGCTATGGGGTGACGTCGACAATGATGGAAACACGGACCTTTTTGTCGGACGAAAGACGAGTGGCGAAAACAAACTTTTCCTGGGGAACGGAGATGGAACGTACATGGACGGGACTGCGGCGTCCGGGCTCAGCGTTGGCGCAAATCTGGCCAGTGCCGCGTTCGGCGACTTCGATGGGGACGGATTCCTCGATCTGTTTCTTGCCGTCGACCGCGCGGCCGACATTTTGTACCGCAACACGGGCGGTTCGGCAGCGACGCGCTTCGAGGATGTGACGGAGCGGGCGGGCATCTCCGGTCAGCCGCAGTCCGTGCCGATGCAGGCCACCTGGGCCGACTACGATCGCGACGGCGATCTCGATTTGTTCTGCGTTCACGACAGCAGAACACCGAGCAGGCTGTATCGCAATTCCGGATACCTTCCCCTGAGCGATGTCGCCTCGTCTGCACGTATCGACACCTATCCGACGGAGACGACCTGCTGCAACATGGGAATCGCATGGGGCGATTACAACAGCGACGGGTGGTTGGACGCGTACGTCACACGCATCGGGTGGGGTGGGTTGTATCGGAATAACGGTGACGGCACCTTTGACGATGTCGCCGAGAGCCTCGGCGCGGATAGAAACGGAATGTCGTGGGGGGTGGTGTTCAATGATTTCGACAACGATACGGACCTTGACCTCTTCATCGTCAGCACCTCGGGTTACGACGGTACACCGACGCTGCTTTATCGCAACGACGGCAGCATGTTCACAGAGACGGGTGCGGCCGCCGGAGCATCTTACCTGATGGAAGCACAGGGCTTGGCATCCGGTGACTTCAACAACGATGGGCTCGTCGACATCTTCATTCCGAGACACGACGGCAGTAACCGATTGCTGGAGAATGTCTCACAGAATCCGGGACATTGGGCGCAGTTTACTCTCAAAAGTGAGGCGTTTGGAGGACCGGCCATCGGCACACGTGTCGAGGCGCATGTGGGCGACAGGGTTCTCGTCCGCGTAGTCAGTGGCGGTGACAGCTATGCGTCGCAATCGTCTTCGAGAATCCACTTTGGCCTTGGTGCCGCGACGCGCATCGATACGTTGCGTGTCTACTGGGCGGGCAGCGTGATGGAGGAGGTCGTAGATCTGGCAGCAGACCGGACGTATACACTGACGCAGGGCCTCTCCACGGCCGATGAGCCTCCGCCGGGACTACCGACTGGCGAGCCCTCCATGTACAATTATCCAAATCCTTTTGCAGCCACGACCGAAATCAGGTACGACGTTGCAACACCCGGACTCGTCCGGCTCGACATTTACGACCTGCTGGGCCGCCGAGTCGTGCGCCTCGTCGATGAGTTCAAAACTGCGGGGTCGTATACGGCTACTTTCGACAGCCGCGATCTCCCGCCGTCCACATACTTTTATCGGCTGACAAGTGACGGGCGTACTAGCGCGCGAACGATGTTACTCGCCCGCTGACCACCGACGACCCAAGGCCAGAGGTTGCTTGGCCGACGGCGCGACGCCGTGCTGCTACGACGAGGCTGCAGATGCGGTCGCCGGCTCTTCTTCCTCCCAGTTCTCGATCGCTTCGAGCACCGCTTCCACGATTTCGCTCTCCTCAACCGTTCGCACGATCTCGCCCTTCTTGAAGAGGTGGGCCCGTCCCCGCCCAAGCGAGATTCCGAGGTCCGCGCCGGCCGCCTCACCCGGACCGTTAACGGCGCAACCCATCAGCGCAACGTTGAGGTCCTTGGTGAAATTTCGCGCCTTGACCGCGCTCTCGACCTCTTCCACAATCGTGAACAGGTCACCGGCAAGCCGCCCACACGTCGGGCACGCGATGATATTCACGCCGGGCCTGCCAAGTCTGAGCGACTTGAGAATGTCGTGACCCACCCGCACCTCGTGCGTGGAATCTGCCGTCAACGACACGCGGATAGTATCGCCGATTCCGTCGGCCAAGAGCGCACCGATGCCGATCGAACTCTTGATTGTTCCGGATGCGATGCTTCCGGACTCCGTCACGCCCAGGTGCAGGGGATAATCCGTACGCTCCGCAAGCAGCCGGTACGCCTGGATCATGAAGTAGACGTCCGAATGCTTCACTGATACCACGATGTCCTCGAAGTCGTGTTTGCGGCAAATCTCAATGTGCCTCATCGCACTTTCGAACAGTGCCTCCGGCTTCGGATAGCCGTGTTTGTCGAGAAGATCCTTTTCCAGCGACCCGGAGTTGACGCCGATACGAATGGGGATACCCGCTTCTTTCGCCGCCAGCAGCACCTCGCGCTCCCACTCCGGCTTGCCGATGTTGCCCGGGTTGATCCGCACCTTGGCAACACCGGCATCGACGGCCTTGAGCGCGTACTGATAATTGAAATGGATGTCCGCAACGATCGGAACTGTCGAGCCCGCCACGATGTCGGGCAGGGCCTCGGCATCTTCCGGTCTGGGAACAGCCACGCGCACGATGTCTGCGCCGGCCTCCGCCAGCGTTTGAATCTCTTTCAGACAGCTCTCAACGTCGTGCGTCTTTCCGACGGTCATCGACTGCACGGAAATCGGGGCTCCGCCTCCTATCTGAACGGAGCCGACGTGGACGGCGCGAGATACTCGACGGTGACGCTGCATGGGGTTATGCGGTCGATTCTGTAGTGAGCAGTTAGGTACCCGCTGAATTCGCCAAGGGTCCAGGCCGGCTGCGAAACGGCTCCTATTCAGCGAAGATTGACGTGGGAAGGGTCACTGTTCTTTCCAGGCCACGGTCGCAAAGACCGGCCGATGGTCCGAGACGACGATATCGGGCACGGAGGCGGACAGGACACCAAAGTGTTCCGAAAGTAGAATAAAGTCGATGCGAGCAAACGGATAGTCCGCATGGTACGTTGCGCCCCATCCCCCACCGGCAGCCCTGAAGGCATCCGTGAGACCATCTGCAATCCAGGTATAGTCCCAGTTGTGACTCGTAGAATTGAAATCACCCATTACGATGACCGGATCCGTTTCGTCGCGGATCATCTGCGCCAGCTGCTCCGCTTGCGACGCGCGGCGGCGGATTGCGTCGCGGTACTGGCGAAGGTAGCGAACCCACACGCGCGGGTTCATGAGGCTCGTGTTTTCTTCACGCCACGGCTTGTTGTGACCAAACGACTGCATGTGGAGATTGTAGATCACTGCTTTTCTGCGCCGCCAGGTGCACTCGGTGCGAGCCACGCGCGCATT
>JBFHWK010000141.1:0-8076 GCA_041589075.1 Rhodothermales bacterium | reverse complement strand
TTCTTCCGCGACGGAGCGGCGGAGGCGCGCCGGCAGCCGCAAAGCGTGCGGGGCCTGCCGGGCCTGGAACAAAGTGGCCCGTTCTTTCTCGCCTCCAATCGCTTCGTCCCGCGTAAGAACGTGGACGGACTGCTGCGTGCTTATGCTGCCTACCGCAGGACAACGGAGACGCCCTGGAGGCTTGTCCTTCTCGGCGATGGTCCGGAGCGCGTACCGCTCGAGGCGCTCGTTGCGGCCGAACGCATCGGTGGTGTGACGCTGGCGGGTTTTCGGCAGATCGAGGAGCTGCCCGCCTACTACGGTCTGGCCTGCGTGTTCGTCCATCCGGCACTTCAAGAACAGTGGGGTCTCGTGGTCAATGAGGCGATGGCATCGGGGCTGCCGGTGCTCGTTTCGAGACGCACGGGGTGCGCCACCGATCTGGTGAAGGAGGGCGTGAACGGCTTCTGCTTCGATGCAGAGGACACCGATCAGCTCGCCCGCCTCATGCAACGGATCGCTGCGCCGGAAACGGATCGCGATGCAATGGGGCGGCGGTCGGAAGAAATCATTGCGGCGTGGTCACCGGAGCGTTTTGCACACAGCCTATGGCAGGCCGTGCAGGTGGGCCGTGGCCGGGCCGGACGGCCGTTCGACCCGCGCGTCCGTGCGCTGCTGTGGATGTTGCGCGCCGCCGCTCGCGACACCAAGTCGTTCCACGCGATCAAAACGTGACGCGCCCGTGACCCGCGACCTAGTCGTTCTCGGAAGATTTCCGCCCCCGGTAGACGGGCAGACGCTGGCGACGCGTCGCCTGGCCGATCTTCTGGACGGGCCGTTCGTCGTGCGACGTCTGAACACGTCCCCGCCTGTAGAGATAATATCAGTGGAGGTGCGCTTTCGGTGGGAGCGACTGCGGCACTACCTGGGCCTGCTTCCCCGCCTGCGGCGCGAGCTGGCCGAAGCACCGAAGGCGGCGGTGCTGTGGGGCTCGGTCTCACCCGCCACCCTCGGCCACTGGCGCGACATGCTCGCGACCCTCCCGGCCTTCCAGTCAGGACAGCGGGTTTTCGCCGTGCTGCATCGCGGTGGCTTCGCAAACCTCTTTCGGAATCTGCTCACCGCACCGACGGCCCGCTACCTCGTGCGCCGCCTAGACGGGTTCGTCTTCCTTAACCAACCCTTCGCCGACCAATGCGCGCAGTGGATACCGGATGAGAAGCGTTTCGTCTGCCCCAACACGATCGACGACGCCCTGGTGTGCACCGGCGCAGAGCTGGCGAAGAAGCGGGCCACACGCGGTGGTCGGAACCGGCTCCGCCTTCTATTCCTCAGCACCCTGATCACGGAGAAGGGTTACCGGGATGTGCTGGAAGCGGTGCGGCTGTTGCGTGCGCGCAACGTGGCAGTGGAAGCACAGTTCGCCGGGCGCTGGGGGAGCGATGCCGACCGGACCGCATTCGAGCAGTTCGTAACGCAGCACGATCTTGCCGGCGCCGTGACGGTGCGGGGCGCACTGGAAAACCGCGCCGTGGTCAAGGCCCTACACCTCTGGGCCGACGTCTTCCTGCTGCCCTCCTACCACCCGACCGAAGCACAACCCCTGGCCCTGATCGAAGCCCTCGGCGCCGGCACGCCGGCGGTCGTCACTCGACACGGCGGACTGCCATCGATGGTGACGGACGCCAGCGAAGCCTTTCTGGTACCCATCCGAGATCCCGAGGCTATCGCCGCAGCCGTGTCAAAGCTGTTTGACGAGGCGACCTGGCAGTCCTTATCCGCTCGCGCACGCCAGCGCTTTGAGGAACGGCACAGCCCGGACGCGGTGCGACAGCAGTGGGAGACGCTGCTGCTAGCGGGAACTCGAGAGCCCGGGACTCAAGCCGGCAAATGACGGTTCTATCGCCCGCCGGCGTCTACTGGACCGACGTTCACGATGACGCGGTCCCCGTCCACACCACCGCCCGCGCCGCTCTCCATGCCGCGGCCGACTCGGCCACGGCCTTCTCGGCGCCACTTATATCTTCGAACACGCCGTAAACGGCGCTGCCGCTTCCGGACATCGACGCATAGGCGGCACCATTTTCGTAGAGCCGCTCGCGGATCTTACCGATCTCCGGGAACTGCTGGACGACGACGGCCTCAAAGTCGTTACGCAACTCCCGCCTCCAGATCGAGAGATCGTTCGTGCGCACAATGTCCTCGAGCTCGCGTGTCTGCCGACGCTCCTCCGGCGTTACGATCTTGTAAGCCCACGCCGTACTCACTCGCCGCTCGGGTACGACGACGACGAGCGCAAACGGAAAGTCGTATCCGTGTAACGGGACCAACCGATCTCCCCGACCCGTACCGCGTTCGACTGTCCGTCCGGTCACAAAGAAAGGAATGTCTGACCCAATTGCCGCGCCGATCTCGCCAAGCTGACTTCGTGGCAGCTGCAGGTCCCAAAGATCATTTAGCAGAAGCAGTGTTGCCGCGGCGTCGGCCGAGCCACCGCCGAGTCCCGCGCCCGCCGGTACACTCTTATTCAGTGATATGGCCGCACCGGAAGCGCGAGCAAACCGTCGTTGCAGCTCGCATGCAGCTTTGTAACAAAGGTTGTCTTCTCCCTCCGGAATGCCCGCTGCGTCCGTCCGAAACGTGAGCCGAGCAGCAGGAGTGACGACCACGGTGTCGAACCATCCGATCCGCAGCAGAATCGTGTCGATGTCGTGGTATCCATCGGTCCGTTTCCGCAGAACCCGCAAACCCAGGTTTATCTTCGCACAGGCATGCGCTTTAAGCACCGATTGGACCTATTCCTAAAATTGCACGTGGCCGTGACAGATCGTAATTTATTCATTCAGGCCAAAATTACTTCACGCAGATCTTCTCACGTCTGAAGCGTATTCGATTCCGCTACCGGTCCCGTCCTTCGACGCGCTCCTTCAAGGCCTGACTGCTTTCGTTTCTACTTCGGTCCACGCTCAAATGCCGAGATTTGTGGCAATCTGCCGAACAGCATTGTGTTTCCTCGTACCGCTGCTAATCGTATCCGCGGCCCAGGCACAAACGCTTCCGATGCTCGGTTCCGATCGCCTTGACGCCGTCGCGTCCGACGTATCACCGAGCCCATCGTTCGTCAGCACGATGCCGATCGCTCTTGAAGGCGCCCTCGATTCGCGAAGCTATGTCGTCGGTCCCGGCGATGTCTTCAGAATTTCGGTTAGCGGTGTCCAATCGGTCGTTGCAGAGCTACCGGTCAGTGCCGACGGCACACTGATCGTTCCGGAAGTCGGCAGCATCGCTGTCGACGGCCTGACACTCTCTGACGCCACAACGCAGATTCGCGAAACGATTCGCAGCTCCTATCGCCGTTCGACGGTGGACGTTGCGCTTGGCTATCCCCGGCGCTTCGTCGTTCACGTGTCGGGCTCCTTGCCGCGGCCGGGAAGCTATGTCGCTACGGCGACGACCCGAGCGTCATCGATGGTCATGCTGGCACTGCAGGACACGACCGGAGCGATCGTGGTTGCTCCGCCATACAGGCCGGCGCTGAGAAACGTGACGATCACCAGGCGTGATGGTTCGTTAAGCCGCGTCGATGTCCGCGAGTACTTACGCGCCGGGTCGACAGTCAACAATCCGTACCTCTTGGATGGCGACGTAATTACCGTGCCCGCTTACGATCCTCACACTCAGAGTGTCTTCGTTTCCGGTGCCGCCCCCTATCGGGGTGGGTACGATTTTCGTCCAGGTGACACGATCGAGAGCGTGCTCGTCGTAGCCATGGGTGTTGCGCGTCCCGTTGTGTCCGGTCGTGTGCGATTGTCGCGCCAGGAGGCTGATGACACCGTCACAGAACAGATCTTCGAAGGCAGCAGCGACTTATGGAGGTCGGTTGCCCTTCAACCGATGGACCAGATTCATGTGAGTGCGGCTGTCGAGATGTCCGGGACGGCTGTTGCGGAAGGATACGTTCGCTTCCCTGGAGAGTATGCCATGCGTGAGGGGCGCACCCGACTCAAGGACCTTCTCGAGCTGGCGGGCGGCGTTGATCCAAACGGGCTTGCGCGCGCTGCCTACATCGAGCGTTTCTTCGCTGACCAGACGGCGACTGCTTCGCGTCTTGCCTCGACCCCGCGGATACGCACCGGGGTCGACACGCTCGACGCCTACCGGAAGCTTCGTCTGTCAACGTTCCGCTATCCGGAAAGAGACCACTTCACGAAGGAACTCGTGAACAGCAGCCGTATTTCGGTAGACCTCTCAACACCGCACGTACTTGAGGAGACGTTCATTCGTAACGGCGATCGTCTGATCGTACCTCGTGATCACGGAACCGTTCTCGTGTTCGGCCAGGTGAACCGACCCGGATACATTCCGGTAAGTGCAGGCACGCGGGCGGACGATTTCATACGCGCGGCCGGCGGCCTGGCTTCCGGCGCAGGCGCCGTCAGTGTAATCGAGGCCGGCACATCGCAACATCTCCTGGCCGGTTCTGCGACCGTAGCCAGCGGCGACATGGTCTTCGTGGCACCAGCCGAGATTTTCGCAACGTCGATAGAACAAGAGCGCCTTCTATTCGACGAACGACGTCTTCGCAGTGATAACCGTGGGCGCATCATTCAGACAGTGTTGTCGGCTGTCGCGACCACATCGTCGATACTTGCCCTTATCCTCGCCGTCCGCAAATAGACCAGAAGATGGAACTGATTCCAGAAGAGCAGACGGTGGAGGATCGGCAGTACTATAGCAATCCAGATCGTGCCGAACGCGCGGAAGAAGCGACGTGGCGCGTGCTCGGACTGTTGTATGCGCGGCGCAAGTTGATAATCGGCGTGACGCTTGCGGTCGCGGTAGCGACTCTGATCATCAGCTTGCTCCTGCCTCACTGGTACCGCGGCACGGCACGGCTGCTGCTGCCGGAAGGCGGCGGCTTGTCGTCGGCCCTGTTGGGCAACCTGCCGTCGGCCGCAAGTGCCCTGCTTGGCGGTGGTTCCGGTGACTACGCACGCTACCTCGCGATTCTTACAAGCCGGAGCGTCAGCGAAGCCGTAGTCGACGAGTTCGATCTCGCGGAGGTGTACGGGACAGCCGGTGCGCAGGCCTCGATCGAGGACGCGGTGAAGGTGCTGGCCGGCAATGTCGAGTTCACAATCGACCGCGAGTACGAATTCCTGAGCATATCCGTACTCGACAAGGACCCCGACCGTGCGGCGGCGATGGCCAACTTCTACGTGTCGAAGCTCAACGAAGTGAATGCGAGGCTGACGTCGCAGAGCGCCTCGAACTACCGCCGCTTCCTGGAAAAACGTTACTACGAAGCGCGGTCGGATATGGACTCCGTGTTCGCCGAGTCCCAGTCGTTTCAGGAGGAGTATGGCATTTTCGATCTGCCCACACAGACGCAGGGGTTTTTCGCCCAGTTGGCGGAGATGAGGTCCGAAACGCTCCGCCTGCAAATTCAGTATGAAGTGATGCGCGACGAACTCGGTCCGGAGAATCCTCGCGTGAAGACGTACCGGTCGCTCGTCAGCGCGGCCAACCGCAAGTACGAGAACGCACTCAAGGGCGCCGAACAGCTCCTCCCGGTCGCGAAGGACAAGGTTCCCGAGATAGCGCGCACCTATGCCGGGCTGGAGTTAGAGCGAACCATTCAGGCCGCAATACTCGAGGTAGTCGGCCCGCTCTACGAGCAAGCGCGATTGCAGGAGGAAAGGGAGGCTGAGGCCGTTCAGATCGTCGACGTCGCAACACCGCCGGTTCGAAAGGCGAAACCGAAGAGGTCCGTCATCTGCATCGCGGGCACCCTGTCGGCCTTCCTGATTGTCGTCACGTATGTGCTGGCGAGTGCCTGGTGGCGGCGCAACTCGGGCCGATTTGCGAGGCGGCTTGACCACGCCGCCCATGAGGCAGGGACATCGTAACCATAGACAGCGCTCGGTGCGATGAACATGGGCACAGCCGCTGCAGGAGCGCTACAAATTCCGCTCGAACGATGGGGGCGAGTTGTCATAGCCGCCGCCGTTTCTTTCGGGATCGTCGTGGTACTGTCTACCGCATGGTTTGCGCCCGATCTGATCATCCTACTGCCCGCCCTGCCTGCAGCCGTGCTGGCGGCCGTCGTCCTGAACCGTTATCCGCTCGCAAACCTCTGCGTCCTGCTTCTCGGCTTTATCATTATCTCGGACTATCAGGAAGGCATTCAGGTAACCGAAGCTCTATACGGCCTGTACTACATGAGCTTCATCGCGTACTGGCTTGTTACTCGGCTCTTCTTCTACCGCGATCCCGTCCTGCGACCCATCGAGTCCAAAGCCGTCTTTCTTTTCCTCATCGGAATCACGGCAAGCATACCGATCACTATTGTGTTTGGCGGCAGCCTCCGTCTGGTATTGAGCGAATGGACGGCTCTGGTGATGCTCGGGCTCTACTTTCCGATTCGGGAAGCCTGCGTGCGTTTTCGAAATGCCCTACCGGTGATCCTGGCTGCAGTCTTACTCATCGTCGTCTTTATCGCCATTCGAAACCTGACTAACTACCAGTCCATCATTGTTGCCGCCACCCAGGCCTGGCAGGTGACGAAAGGAAGGCTCGTTGTAAATGACAGTATTCTAATGGTCGGGTCGTTGGGGTCTCTCGTGTACCTGATCCATGCACGTGCGAAGGCGGTCCAGGCGGCCCTGGTGATGTCGTTTCTCGTTGCCTTACCGGCTCTGGTACTTACTCAAAGCCGTGCGTTTTGGCTCGCGTTTGCTTTTGGCTGCATTATACTCTTTCTCATTGCCGAACCTCCCGAGAGACGGCGTCTTCTGGTAGCCGGCACGCTTGGTGCTGCCATCGCCACGGCCATCGGCCTGTTCTTTTTCGGAGACATCGTGGAACTCATTTTCGCGGGCTTGCTGGACCGGTTTGCGTCTCTCCGCTCTGCCGCCACGACGGACATCTCACTCGTAAACCGGTTCCGCGAAACTGCTGTTGTGTTTGATCACATAAAATGGAACCCTGTATTGGGCCATGGGATGGGCGTACGGTATGCTTTCTTCGATCTCAGCTTTATGTCCACGCGATACGACTCCTTCATCCACAATGGCTTCGTGTCGCTTTGGTTCAAGTTCGGGTTATGGGGTCTTGCCCTGATGGTGGTCTTCTGGATCGTTTCGGTCCGACGTGGTGTTGAGGCATTTTGGCGCAGCGGGCCTCGATTGGCTCGTGTCACGGGGCTGGCTGCAGCGCTGTGCCTGCTGGTTTACCTGCTACCGGCTAATACCTCAAACCCGTTTTTTCTGGACGACGCGACGTTCATCATCGCTGTTCTCACAGGGCTTGCGTGCGGAGCGTCCGATCTGACAAGGCTACACGCCGAAGAAAGGCACGAGCAGGCCTCATCGGGACCATGACCATACGCTGCCCTTCGTGCAAGACTGTTGAGGCAGCATACCTCGGCTCCATACCCGCCGGGTCGCGCTTTGCGGGAATGAACTTGTCCCAGCCACTTCCTCCGTCAAACCTCTACCACTGCAGCGAGTGTCACCTCTCTTTCAAGTATCCGACTCCGGACCGAAAAACGCTCGATGCGCTCTACGAAAAGGCCGAACTCACCCACTGGCAGTACGACGCGACGCACCGCGTTGATTGGAACGTCGCCCTGCCGGCGATCCGCCGGCTCACGGGGCGCCCCCGGGTGTTGGACGTCGGCTGCTTCGACGGAGCGTTTTTGCGTCTCCTGGGCGAAGCTGAACGGTTTGGGATAGAACCCAACACGGCCGCACGAGAACGTGCGCGGACGGCCGGCACTACGATGGTTGGTAGCGATGTCAAGGATCTCGCAAAGTGCGATCACGTGTTTGACATCATCACGATGTTCAATCTGGTCGAGCATGTCACCGACCCTCGCGACTTGGTCCGTCTAGCCGCGGATCGACTTGATAGCGGAGGCCTGCTGATTCTCAGTTCGGGCAACACGGAGGCAGGATCATGGCGAGCAATGGGAAGCCGGTACTGGTACTGCGCGCTTCCGGAACATCTAGCCTTCATCAGCGACTCGTGGTGTCAAAAGCTGGCTGCGGACAGAGGATGGGAGCTCGACGAGCTGGTCCATTACGCACACGATGA
>JBFHWK010000140.1:0-8093 GCA_041589075.1 Rhodothermales bacterium | reverse complement strand
CTCGAGGCGGTGCTGCTGGATCTGTACGCACTCGCGGCGCAACACGAGCGTGCCGATCACCCGCACGCCGAGGCCGTCCTCAACATCATGAGTGATCCGACGGGCCGCACGTTTCAAAACCTTCGGATCCTCGAGGAACGAGGCTTCGTCCGGCAACTCGGCCCCACGCTCTGGTCACTAACGAGTGCGGGCGTGGCGCGATCGAACGACCTCATTGCCTCCAGGCTTACGGCTCCGTCTACACGCTCGGGGAGCGCAACGCTAGATGGCCAATGACCGCTGAGCAAATCGAAATACAAGTGATTGCAGTGATCGTGGCTGCCGCGTGCGCAATACCGGGCGCGTTTCTCGTCCTGCGGCGCATGTCGATGATGAGCGACGCCATCAGTCACGCAATCCTCCCCGGCATCGTACTCGCATTCTTCGTCACACACGACCTCAATTCGCCGCTGTTGATTCTCGGTGCCGCGACCATGGGGATTCTGACCGTGTTCCTGGTGGAGTCGATCCTGCGCACGCGTCTGCTCAAAGAGGATGCGGCCATCGGTCTCGTCTTTCCGATTCTCTTCAGTATCGGTGTGGTGCTCATTGCGCGTTTCGCGGGAGAGGTACATCTCGATACCGACGCCGTCCTTCTTGGCGAGCTGGCTTTTGCGCCGTTCGATCGTCTGGCGATCGGGGGAGTGGACCTTGGGCCGAAGGCACTCTGGCTGATGGGCGGCGTGCTGCTGCTCAACAGTGTATTTGTGGCCTTCTTCTACAAGGAGCTCAAGCTTTCCACGTTCGATGCGGGCCTTGCCGCTGCCCTCGGGTTTGTACCGGGGCTGCTGCATTACGTCTTGATGACGCTGGTATCCATCACGGCCGTGGGCGCCTTTGACGCCGTGGGATCGATTCTCGTCGTGGCGCTCATGATCGGACCGCCGGCGGCCGCCTACCTCTTGACGGACAGACTCTCGGTGATGCTCGGACTCGGAATCGGCCTGGGAGCCGGGTCGGCAATCGCCGGCTACTGGCTGGCCTACCTGCTCGATGCGTCGATCGCCGGCGCCATGGCTACCATGATCGGTATCGTCTTCACAGCGATATTGCTGCTCGCGCCGGATAAGGGTGTCGTCGCCGTTTACCGCCGGCGCTGGCGACAGACATGGACCTTCGCGGAAAAAATGCTGGCCATCCACCTGCGGCACCACGAGGGTCTGCCGGAAGCGGCCCGTGAAAACCGCGCGGCCCATCTCGAAGAACACCTTGGATGGACACCGGACTTCGCCGCCCGCGTCGTCCGGTTCGCCGAAAGGGACGGCCTGATTCGACAGCGCGAAGAGCTGTTGGTGCTCACCGACGCCGGTCGTGCGCTGGCATCCGAAGCAATCGTGCAGAACTGACGCCCCGGAGTTTCGGTCTTATTTCGCGTACGAGACCGATCGCAGCTCTCGGATGACCGTCACTTTGATCTGACCCGGATACTGCATCTCGTTCTGAATCTTCTTGGAGATGTCCAAGGCGAGGATCTCCGCTTGCGAGTCCGAGACGAGCGTGTGGTTTACGATCACCCGAATCTCGCGGCCTGCCTGGATCGCAAATACACGTTCAACGCCCTCGAACGACGCGGCCAGTGTCTCAAGCTTCTCGAGCCGTTTGATGTACGCCTCGAGCGCCTCACGGCGCGCCCCCGGACGCGCACCCGAGATCGCGTCTGCTGCCTGAACGATAGGGGAGATGTTGTTCGTCATCTCTATCTCGTCGTGATGCGCGCCGACCGCATTACAGACCACCTCGCTCTCTTTGAACTTGCGGCAGATCTCCATGCCGACGATCGCGTGCGGGTTCTCCGTGTCCTCGTCGTCGACTTTTCCGATGTCGTGCAGAAGCCCGCCGCGACGAGCGAGTGCGGCGTCGAGTCCCAGTTCGGCCGCAAGCAGCGACGCGATGCGCGCCGTCTCGATCGAGTGGCTCAGCAGGTTCTGCCCGTAGCTCGTCCGGTAGCGCATCTTTCCGATCATCTTGATGATCTCCGGATGCAGCCCATGCAGGTTCAGATCGATGACGGTGCGCTCGCCGATCTCGACGATTTCCTCTTCGATCTCGGCCATGGTCTTTTCGACGACCTCTTCGATCCGGGCCGGATGGATGCGACCGTCCTGGATCAGCCGCCCGAGCGCTATCCGGGCCACTTCACGCCGCACGGGATTGAACCCCGACAGGATAACCGCCTCCGGTGTATCGTCGACGATCACTTCAATGCCCGTGGCCGCCTCAAACGCCCGGATATTGCGCCCCTCACGCCCGATGATGCGGCCCTTCATCTCGTCCGACTGGATGTTGACGACCGATACCGTGTTCTCGATCGCGTGGCTGGCCGCCGACCGCTGAATGGCCGTCAGCACCACCTTTCGGGCCTCGCGGTTGGCCGTAAGCTTGGCCTCATCTCGAATATCCTTGATGAGCGATGCGGCCTCCAGCTTTGCCTCTTCCACGAGATGTTGGATCAGTGCCTCGTGTGCTTCGGAGCGTGACAGGCCGGAGACCTGCTCGAGCTTGCGCACATGCTCGTCGACGAGTCGTGATAGCCGGTCCCGCTTGCGCTGGACGTCCTCATAGACGCGTTGCGTTTCTTCTTCGCGCGCCTGCAGCTCGCCCTCCTTGGTCGACACCGTGTGCAGAAGTCCGGACGCCTCGTCCCGGATCTTCCCGACGTCCTTCTGCGCCTGTTCGGCCGCCGATCGAAGGGCGTCGAGCGCCTCGACGCCTGCAAGAAGTGCTTTTTCCCTTTCGTTGATGCGTTGCGCGCGACGATTCAGCTTACCGTGCTGAAACTCGAGCTTCTCTCGCGACGAGCGTAGTGCACGTCGACCTTCTTCGGACTCCCTTTCGAGCTGTTTCTGACGTTCGTCGAGTTCTCTCTCTACCCGATCTATCTGCTCGCGCCTGATCGTGCGCGCTTCGTTTTCTGCATCTGATATGACGGCCCGGGCTTTATCCCTGGCCTCCAAAAGCTCTTTTTGTCCAAAGTGTCGAAGAAGGAATCGGTCCAGAACGACCCCAAGTACGACGGCAACTACGGCAACGGCGACAAGAGCGCCGACCGTAGGTATTTCCATATGCGGATTATCCAGATTTGAGTTCGCGTGCCGGTTTCACCCGGCGACCGCAAAATTAATCTCTTTGTAAAAAAAGAAAACCCCGGCATGTTCCTTTCGGAGGGCATGCCGGGGTGCCGTCTTCACGGCCTAGTCCCGCGGCGTGGATATGAAGAACCTCCCCATATCACAGTGGGCGCCGCTCGAGTCTTTGCCGGCTTCCCCGGTTCGCCATAGGGCGAAACCCGCGAGGGCTGGGGCCTGTCGTCCAGACCTGAAGGATGGCTCCCGTAAGCAAAGATGTTAGGTTCTTACTTTGCAGGCCGCAGGAATCTGGTACACGTTTGTGCTGCCGAAAAGTTCGCCGACTGCGCGCGCGTCATCACTTGTTTCGTACTACCTCGTCCAGCATGTCCGTCAACTCATCAAGCTGACGGTCCAGATTCATTCTGGCTTCGGCGAAATCGTTTCGATTCGTGAAGAGCTCTTCCGTGATGGCCAGACCTGCGATGACCGCCGTCGTTACGTCTTCCTGCTTTGGATGCGCCTCTCGAAAAGACCGCATCTTACCATCGAGGTAATCGGCGATGTCTTTCGTGAGATTCTCTTCGTTCTCTGCGACCCGAAGTCCGTATTCGCGCCCGAGAATTCGGACGCGGATCGATTTCTCCAACTGTTCTTTGACCTTACCGGGCATATCTCACGCAGTCTCGTGGTCGAGGTACTCGTCGATCGCTCTGATGAAGCTCCGCACCCTCTCTCTCAAATCTCCCGCGTCCCCGTCGTGTTGAAGGCGAGGCTGCGCCTCCACTTTCTTGATCGCTGTTTGCAGCTCTCCGATACTCTGGGACATGCGGGCGTTTTCCGCGCGAAGCCTGATGATTTCGTCCGCGGCCGCCTGGACGCGCTCACGAAGTCGCTCCAGCGATTCGACTTTGCGAAGTCGCGTCACATTGCGCGGACTGCCGTTCTTGGTGGTCTTACGGGAAGAGCGGCTCTTGTGCTTGGCTGACATTCGGCTATAAAGTGACGCTTGACGCGGTCCCCCACTACGTCCGCGCAACACGACTCATGCTTGTGACAGGGCGTTGTTACGGGAATATAAAACTTCAGTCGCGAAGTTCAGCACCAAACTCCGAAGCAAGAGCGGCCACGATTTTTTTGACGCTCGCATCCACCTCCTCGTCCCTCAAGGTGCGATTGGCCCGAAACTCAAGTGCGAAGGCGACGCTCTTCCGAGTCGCCCCCACCCGTTCGTCTTCATAAACATCGAAGAGGCTCGTGTGTGCGAGCAAATCGCTCCCGGCCGCCCGAATCGCGCCAGCGAGCGGACCCACCTCCTGGTCCTTGTCAACGACAAAAGCCAGGTCTCGCTGGACAACCGGATAGCGGCTCAGTGCCTGGTACGGCGTGTTGTCCGTCACCGTAGCATGCTCCAGCAGGCGCGTCCAATTAAGCTCAGCGAAGAAGACGGGCTGTTCAATTCCCTCGGACGCGGCAAGCTCGTGGCGCAGTAAGGATATCGTTCCCACATGTCGACCCGAGACGCTCCATCGCACGCTGTGCTCGGTAACCTCGCTCCGCTCGTAGTGGGCGGTCTCGACTACGTCGTGGATTCCCAGCGCGGCCACAAGGGCTTTTGCGACGCCCTTCACATCAAAGAAATCTGTCTCTCTGGAAGTCGTGCCCCAATGGCGATGCGTCACCGGTCCTGCGGCCGCGAGCAGCAGTGACTCGTGCTCCTCATAACCGGCGATGATGCTCGTCGGGTGCGACTGTTTCGTAAACACGTGTCCGAGTTCGATCACGCGCACAAGATCTTGCCCATGATTCAGGTTGTGGCGCACAACGTCGAGCGCGCCCGGCAACAGACTTGGCCGCAACGTAGTCATCTCCTGCGAAATCGCATTCACGGTGCCTACGACATCACCACCGAAGAGGTCGACGGCAATGGCCTCGTCGTAAAACCGCCGCGCGCGCTGCTCGCTTAGGAGACTGTTCGTGTAGGTCTCGCGATATCCCCACCCACGCGCAAGGCCGAGCACAGTCTGGCGCGCAACGTCCTCCGGCCGGTCCCGTGGAGTCAGGCTCGGGATGCTTGAGAACGCGGGTTCCGGGATTCGATCGAAACCGAACAGCCGACCCACTTCCTCGATCACGTCGATCTCCCTTTCGACATCGGGCCGATGCGACGGCACGGTGCAAGTAAATGTGTCCGCTTCGCTGTCTGCGATGTCGAAGCCGATCGCCTTCAGTAGCGTCGTGCTTTCGTTCTCCTCGACATCCGCACCCAGTATGGTTCGGATGCGGCTGTGCCTGACGCGCACCTGCCGACGTCCCGCCGGCAGCGGGTGTTCGTCGACGATCCCATCCACGATCTGTCCTCCGCCAACATCCGCCATAAGCCTTGCCGCACGTGCGGCGGCCCACGCCTGACCCTCGGGGTCGACACCGCGCTCAAACCGGTACGACGCGTCAGTCTGGAGGCCGAGCGCCTTCGCCGTCTTGCGGATCGACGTGGGATCGAAATAGGCACTTTCGATAAGGATGTTCGTGGTCGTGTCGCTCACCTCGGAGTTTTGGCCTCCCATCACGCCGGCTATAGCGACGGGACCCTGCCCGTCGCAAATCATCAACGTGCCCTGTGGAAGCAGGCGCTCGTTGCCGTCGAGCGTGGCAAAACGCTGCTCCTCCGAGAGTGCTTGCACCACGATCCTGGAGTCCGCGAGTGTGTCGATATCAAACGCGTGCAGTGGCTGTCCGCATTCGTACATCACCAGGTTTGTGATGTCGACGATATTGTTTCGTGGCCGCAGCCCGACCGACTGCAGTCGGTATTTCAGCCAGTCCGGTGACTCCGCGATGGTGACGTCACGAACGATCATCGCGGCGTATCGTGGGCACAGCTTAGGATTCGCAAGCTCGATCTCAATTTGTTCGCTCGCGGACCCAGTATCGCCCGGTACCGTGACGTCGGGTACTGTGAGCGACTGTCGTGTCAGTGCCGCCACGTCACGGGCGACGCCGAGATGACTCGTGGCGTCGGGCCGGTTCGGTGTCACCGCGATATCGAGGACCCAGTCTTCCGGGGCCGCACCATGTCTGTCCAGGTAATCCAGCAACGTGGCACCAACCTCCGCTTCGGAATCGAGGACCATGATGCCGGAGTGGTCGTCCGAGAGACCCAGCTCGTCTTCCGCGCAGATCATCCCCTCGGAAGCGACGCCGCGGATCTTCGTCTTCTTTATCGTGAGGCTAATCGTTGCGTCGGGATTCTGACGGTCCGGCATGGTCAGGGTCGCACCGATCGTGGCGACGGGCACCTTTTGCCCCTTCTCAACATTCGGTGCTCCGCAGATAATCTGGAGCGGCTCTCCGGAACCGACATCCACTCGGCACACGGTCAACCTGTCTGCGTCCGGGTGCGGCCGCACTTCCAGTACGCGCCCGATCACAACGTCCTGAGGAATTGCACCAATGTGATCCACAGACTCGACTTCGAGCCCGGCCATCGTCAGCACCTCCGCAAGCTCCGTAGGTGACACGGAGAAGTCAACGAATTCTTTCAGCCATCTATAACTGATCTTCATTGCGAATAAGCGGCGCGGTCCTTTTTAGAATTGCTGCAGGAAGCGAAAGTCGTTCTCGTAGAGAAGTCGAATGTCGGGGATGTCGAAACGCAGCATCGCTATGCGCTCGATGCCCATCCCAAAGGCGTAGCCCGTGTATCGCTCTGAATCGATGCCGACGGCATCGAAGACATACGGGTCGACCATGCCGCAGCCCAGGATCTCGAGCCACCGCCCGCCGTCGGGATGGTTTGGGTCCTCCCACCAGATGTCCACTTCGGCGCTCGGTTCCGTGAAGGGGAAGTAGCTCGGGCGGAAGCGCATGCGGACGTCGTCGTGGAAGATTGCGCGCGCGAAAACATGCAGATCGTGTTTGAGGTCGCCCAGCGTCACGCCTTCCGCGACGTACAGTCCCTCGACCTGATGAAACAGGCAGAACGACTTGTACGAAATGGCTTCGTTACGGTAGACGCGTCCCGGAACGATGACTCTGATCGGCGGCTTCTCTTCCTTCATCACCCGTATTTGCACGGGCGATGTGTGTGTTCGAAGCAGCACGCCGTCGTTGCCGTTATCCGAGGTCTCTATGAACAACGTGTCCTGCATGTCACGCGCAGGATGCTCGGGCGGGAAGTTCAGCGCGGTGAAGTTGTGCCACTCGTCCTCGATCTCAGGACCCTCGGCTACGATGAAGCCCATCCGTTCGAATATCCGCTGCATGTCGTACAACGTGCGCGTGATGGGGTGGATGGAACCGACGGCCGGCGATCGGCCGGGCAGCGTAAGGTCGATAGCGTGGTGGGCGCTTCCCGAGGCAGCCGCCAGTTCGACGCGTGCATTTTCGAGCTTTTCCTCGGCCAGACGCTTGAGAGCATTGACCTCCTGGCCGTACTGGCGGCGCTTCGCCGGTGAGACATTCGGGATCTCCTTCATCAGATCCGTGATCTTGCCCTGCTTCTTGCTCAGGTAGCGAATTCTGAAATCCTCGATTGCCTGCTCGGTCGAGAGCGACTCCTCGGCGATCTGCTGTCGGATCTGTTCTAGCGTATCGGGCATTTATGTCAGCAGGGTCAGAAAAACTAAAAGCCCGCCGGTCCTGCGAACAGGGGGCGGGCTTTAAAGGCTTCGAACGTAGCCGATGCGTTCAGCACCCTGCTCGGCAGGAGTCAGCGACTAAACGCGGCAAAGTTGGTGGTGCGAATCACGCGCTTGCCTCTTTGACGATGGTTGCGAAGGCCGAGGGGTCGTTCATGGCCAGATCGGCGAGGACCTTCCGGTCGAGCTCGATATCCGAGCGACGCAGGTCACCGATGAGGCGCGAGTAGGTGGTGCCGTTGAGTCGTGCCGCGGCGTTGATACGGGCGATCCAAAGGCGGCGGAACTGTCGCTTCCGTGCGCGCCGGTCACGATAGGAATACTGGAGTCCTTTCTCGACTGCGTGCTT
>JBFHWK010000139.1:0-8111 GCA_041589075.1 Rhodothermales bacterium | reverse complement strand
TCCGCAGCAAGTCGGGTAACGTTGAACGTTCCCACAAGGTTAACTGCGACAACCTTCTGGAATGACTCGAGATCATGCGCTCCGCTCTTGCCGACGGTCTTGCGGCCCACGATGATGCCCGCGCAATTGACAACTCCGTCAAGCCCGCCGAACTGCTCTAGACATTCGGAGATCGCTTTGGCGACACCGGGCTCCGACGTCACGTCGGTTTCCACGAAGACTGCGTTGTCGCCGAGCGCTGCGGCTTGCGCGAGTCCGGCTTCTCGATTCACGTCCGCGAGGACGACCTTGGCGCCCCGTCCGGCCAGTTCCGCGGCCGTCGCAGCACCCAGGCCGGAGCCGGCGCCTGTCACCAGAAATACGCTCCGGGAAATCTCCATGACCATCACCCCCCGAAAGAATCCTAGAATTTCGATCTGAAGGTACCAACGGTGAATCAAATCGTGGACGCGGATCGTCCGATGTGTCGTGTAGGGAACTTCCCGCGTCACAGGGAAGCCGGGGGGCTGGTGTAAGGCCCCAATGAGCGTCGCCGACAAATGGGATACGCCGTTAAGGAAATTTACTATTCGCTTCAGGGTGAGGGCGCACAAACGGGTAGGCCGGCTGTCTTCCTTCGTTTTGCCGGCTGCAATTTGTGGACCGGTAGGGAAGAGGACCGCCAGACCGCGGTCTGTTCGTTTTGCGACACCGACTTCGTCGGTACGGACGGTCCTGGAGGAGGCAAGTTCAGTTCGGCGTCCGACCTTGCGAAAGCGGTCGACGCCTGCTGGCCTTGCAATGGACAGCAAGCGCGTCCTTTCGTCGTTTGCACCGGTGGAGAACCCCTCCTACAGCTCGACGAGCCCGTGATCGCGGAACTCCACAGGCGCGGGTTTGAAGTCGCGGTCGAAACGAACGGCACGATAGTTCCGCCCCGGGGGATCGACTGGCTTTGCGTCAGCCCCAAAGAGGGTGCGGATCTCGTTGTTCAGGAAGGTGATGAGCTCAAGCTGGTGTACCCACAGCCGGGACTTGCGCCGGAAAGCCTGACCGGCCTTTTGTTTTCGGTATTCTCGCTTCAGCCGATGGATGGTCCCGATCTTGCTGCCAACACAAAACTTGTGCTCGAGTATTGCCGCGCGCACCCTCAGTGGCGGCTGAGTCTGCAGACGCATAAGATTCTCGGCATTCCCTGAAAGCCCCGGTCCCCTAGAGATGACGTTTGGTTCGTTCTTGCGTGCGGGTTACGCGGGCGCGGTCGCGGTTCTGCTTGTCGTCGCGTCCTGCAATAATCCATCGATTCGTAGATCGAGTCCGGAGAGGGTTCGCGTGGCGACGTACAACATCGAAGATCTCCGGACGACCGACCTCCAGAATGCGAACCATCCGCGAGCTGCCGCGGCCGCTCGGACACTGCAGGCCCTCCGCCCGGACATCCTTCTCGTGAACGAAATCACGTATGACGTGGAGGGTGTGCCCGGTTATCGTGAGGAGGATGGACCGGGATTCAATGCCGAGCGGTTTGCACAAGGTTTTCTACGACTGCCGCAGGACTCAGGCCTTGTCGGTCTTGATCTTCGTGTGTACACGGGCCCCTCGAACACAGGTCTTGCCAGTGGCTTTGATCTCGACAACAACGGCGTGATCGTGACGACTTATCCGACGCCGGAGGCGTCGAACGCAACCGGTGCACCGGCACGCCAGACCCCTGCACAGCGGGCGTACGGGGATGACAGCTGGGGATTCGGGACGTTCCCGGGACAGTACGCCATGGCGTTGTTCGTTTCTCCGAGGTACGAGATCATCTACGACAGCGTACGAACCTTCCGAAACTTCCTCTGGTCGAACATGCCCGATGCGTTGCGTCCGACCGATCCCTCCACCGGTGACCACTGGTACTCCGATGAAGAGTGGGCGCGGTTTCCTCTCAGTTCAAAGAGTCATTGGGATATACCCGTTCGGCTCCCGAACGGCCGTATCCTGCATGTACTCGCCAGTCATCCCACGCCGCCCGCCTTCGACGGCCCCGAGCGACGCAATAAGTTGCGGAACCATGACGAGATTAGATTCTGGATGGACTATATAGACGGCGCCGAATACATCGCAGACGACGCCGGTCGCAGGGGAGGGCTTTCTCCGAATGCCTCGTTTGTAATAATGGGCGATCTGAACGCAGACCCCGATGAAGGAAACACAATTGACTCCATAGCGGGCAAGCTCCTTGCCCATGCTCGTGTTAATGCGGAGTTCGTTCCCAGGGCTTCGGCCGAGGGCATTCTTGCACATCCGAGGCTTGACCCCGACGACACGGCCGAGTGGGGCCTGCGAGTCGACTACGTCTTGCCGTCGACGGACCTGCGCGTTCTTACCGGTGGTGTGTGGAGAACGGACGGCGACGGAGTTCGTGCGAGTGATCACTTCCCCGTTTGGATCGATGTTATTGCCGGAGACTCAGAAGCCGCCACGGCCAACGGGCCCGCGGCCGTAACTGTGCAGGACTAGAGTTGATGACTGCCTGGCGTCAATACGAAATCGAACTTAAAGAGAGAAAGCGCGGCTTTCACCTCGTAACCTCTGAGATCGTCGCGCAGTTGACGGACCTGGCCAAGTTCCGTGTCGGGCTAGCGCACTTTTTCATACTACACACGTCGGCATCGCTTACGCTCAATGAAAACGCGTCGCCCGATGTGCTCGGCGATTTTTCCGCGTTCTTCGATCGGCTGGTCCCCGATGACACGCTGTATTTTCGTCACGTGGTTGAGGGACCGGACGACATGCCCGCTCACATCAAGTCGTCCTTGACGGACAGCGGTGTAACGGTGCCGATCAAAGACGGCAGGCTGGCACTCGGCACGTGGCAGGGCATCTATCTGTGCGAGCACCGCAATCAGGGAGGACGCCGCCGCATTATCGTTACGTTGCAGGGCGAAACGCAGGTGAGTTGACCGACTCCGCCTGGCGTGGTTACGCCGTGGTTACGCCCTGGTTACGCCTTGGTTACGCCTTGGTGTCGGACACTCGCTCCAGAATTACGACGCCAAGCGGTGGCAGGTCCAAGGCCACCGAGTGTGGGCGACCATGCGATACGATCTTCTCGGAAGCGACATCCCCGAAAGAGCCGCTCCCCGAGCCACCGAAGCGCCGGTCGTTGCTGTTCTCCACGACGCGCCACGTGCCGTCCATCGGAAGTCCTATGCGATAGGCATCTCGCCCGACCGGCGTGAAATTAAAAGCGAACACCAATTGGTCGGTCGTGGACTTGCGGACGTAGCTGATAACGCTCGCGTCGCGATCCTCAAGGTCGATCCATTCGAAGCCACCAGGCGTGTCATTCCAGAGAGCCGTGCGCTCCTTGTAGAGGCGGTTCAACGTTCGGAGCCAGTCCGCAATCCCCGCGTGCAGCGGATTCTTCAGAAGCTCCCAGTGTACCTGTCCGTCGTGGCTCCACTCCGAGTACTGGCCGACCTCCGCGCCCATGAAAAGCAGCTTCTTACCCGGATGACCGAACATATGTCCGAAGAGCAGCCGGAGATTGGCGGCCTTCTGCCAATCGTCACCCGGGAGCTTGCTCCACAGGGATCCTTTCCCGTGAACGACCTCGTCATGCGACAACGGCAGCACGAAGTTTTCCGCAAAAGCGTAGATCAGCGGAAAGGTCAGGTCGTTGTGATGATACTTTCGATGGATTGGGTCGTTCTTCATGTACTCGAGCGTATCGTGCATCCAACCCATGTTCCACTTGTAGAGGAATCCCAGTCCGCCGTTATATGTTGGTGCCGTGACGCCCGGCCAGGCTGTCGACTCCTCGGCGACCATTATCGCGTTGTCCCACCGGCGAAAGACCTCTTCATTCGTTTCTCGCAGCAGCGAAATAGCCTCCAGATTTTCGCGGCCGCCGAACTGATTCGGCCGCCATTCCTCGCGTGAGTAGTCCCGGTACAACATCGACGCAACGGCGTCGACACGCAGACCGTCGATGTGATACTTGTCGAACAGAAAGACGGCATTCGAGATCAAGAAATTTCGCACCCCGGGCATGCCGTAGTCGAACACATACGTGCCCCAGTCCGGGTGATATCGCATGAGCGGGTCGGAATACTCGTACGTCGTGTGGCCGTCAAAGAAGACGAGGCCCTGCGGGTCGGCTGCAAAATGGGCCGGCACCCAGTCGAGGATCACGCCGATTCCGCGCTCGTGCAGATAGTTGACCAGATACATGAAGTCCTCGGGGCTTCCGTAGCGGTAGGTGGGGGCGTAGTATCCGACGACCTGGTAACCCCACGATCCGTAGTAGGGATGCTCGGCGACGGGCATCATCTCAACGTGTGTGAAACCGAAGTCCAGAACATGATCGGCGAGGGGTTCTGCGATGTCTCGATAGCTGAGCGACCAGCCGTCCCTGGTTCGAATCCACGACCCAAGGTGAATTTCGTAGACGGAGATGGGCCCGTGTAGGCTATCGGGTCCCTTGCGCGATTCCATCCACTGCTGATCGGTCCACTCAAAATCGAGATCGACGACGCGACTCGACAGGCCCACGATTGACGAACCGCCCTCTACGGGCGCTTCGATGGCGAACGCGTACGGGTCCGTCTTGTCGACAACGTAGGATCCACGCCTTATGCGATATTTGTAGTGGTCGCCCGGCCGGCAGCCGCGTACATAGACCTCCCACAAACCGGAGAGCCCCATGCCGACCTTCTTCATGGGAGTGGCCTCGTCGTTCCAATCGTTGAAGTCGCCCATTACTGCGACGTGATCCGCGTAGGGTGCCCAGACGGCGAACCACGTACCGCGGTTATTAGCGTGTGCGCCGAGTTTTTCGTAGCTGTCGAAATGCTTGCCTTGTTCCCACCGCTGGAAGTCGGAAGAGTCGAGCCAGGGCATTCGGAGTTGTGCTGGTTGCAAAATCTTGCTGATGCGGCGTGCAATATGCTCCACCGTGGCCGATGGTAGCAAACACACGAGGAAAAAACGTGGCAGCCACTGAAAAACTCTTTCGAAACCAATGAGTTACCCGATAGGTTATCTTATGCGCCACCAGTTTCCCACCACACTGGCTTGCCGATAGACGTGATTGAGGAGGTTCCGACGGTCAACCAGGCCGCTATGCGCGGTCGTCTTCGCCCCGGCAGCCCCTACCCACTCGGGGCGACATGGGACGGTCTTGGCGTCAATTTCGCACTGTATGCGGCACATGCGGAGCGTGTCGAACTTGTCCTGTTCGACCACGCCGACGACGAAGTGCCGTCTGAAACCCTGGTCCTTATGGAGCGGACGGGGCCGATCTGGCACGGCTATCTGCCACATTTGAGACCCGGGCAATTGTACGGATACCGTGTGGCCGGACCGCAAAATCCGCACGAGGGCCACCGATACAATGAGCACAAGGTGCTGCTCGATCCGTACGCCAAGGCGATTGGGCGCCCACTTCGCTGGCACGAAAGCCTGTATGGCTACGATTTGAACAGCCCGGAACAGGACCTGAGCTTCAGTAAAGAAGACAGTGCACCGTATGCCCCTCTAGGCGCTGTCATCGATCCTAGTTTCCACTGGGGTTCGGACCGGCCGCCCCACGTTCCATGGGAGGAGACGATCATCTACGAGACGCACGTCAAAGGCATCAGCAAGCTCCATCCCGACGTGCCACCTGAGCTCCGGGGTACTTACCTCGGGATGACGACCGAGCCCATCCTGGATCATCTCAAAAAGCTCGGAGTGACGACCATACAATTGCTGCCGGTACACGCCAAGGCGTCTGAACACCGGCTCGAGCAAGCGGGCCTCAAGAACTACTGGGGTTACAACACGCTGGCATACTTTGCACCCGAGCCGGAGTACTCGAGCAACGAGTGGTCCAGCGGTGCCGTTCGCGAGTTCAAAATGATGGTGCGAGCGCTCCACGAGGCCGGCCTGGAAGTCATCATCGACGTCGTCTACAACCATACGGGGGAGGGAAACCGGCTGGGGCCGACGCTGTCGTTCCGCGGCATTGACAACAAGGCATACTACAAGACGAACCCTGAAAATCGACGGTACCTGATCGACTACACTGGAACGGGCAACACACTCAACGCCGGTAATCCGCATGTGCTGCAGTTGATCATGGACAGTCTGAGGTACTGGGTCACAGAGATGCACGTTGATGGTTTCCGGTTCGACCTCGCGGCATCGCTGGCACGCGACCTCTATGAAATCAACATGCTGTCGGCCTTCTTCCAGGTTATCCAGCAGGACCCGGTGTTAAGTCAGGTGAAGTTGATCGCCGAGCCGTGGGATGTCGGGCCGGGTGGGTATCAAGTCGGCTCGTTTCCATGGCAGTGGACCGAATGGAACGGTAAGTACCGCGACGCCGTGCGCCGCTACTGGAGAGACGACGAAGGCGTCACAGGTGAGTTCGCTTCGCGTATTGCGGGATCGAGCGATCTCTATGAACTCTCGGGCCGGAAACCGTGTGCGTCGATCAACTTCGTGACGGCGCACGACGGGTTCACGTTGGAAGACCTCGTCAGTTACGAGCAGAAGCACAACGAACCCAATCTGGAGAACAATCGCGATGGTCATGAGCCCAACTATAGCCAGAACTTTGGTGTTGAAGGGCCGACCTCGAATCGGCGCATTCTTGCACGCCGCGAAGCGGTCAAGCGAAGTCTCCTCGGCAGTATGATCATCTCGCAGGGCGTACCCATGATTCTCGGGGGTGACGAACTGTCACGTACACAGCGCGGTAACAACAACGCCTATTGCCAGGACAACGAGATTAACTGGTACGACTGGAATCTCGACCGAAGAAAGAAATACTTTCTAGAGTTCGTACGGCGCCTGACGGCGTTTCGAAAGGCCCATCCGAGCTTTCGGCGTCGACAGTTTCTTACCGGCGATGCGGATGCCGACGGCGTCAAGGACGTGCTGTGGTGGCACCCCGACGGGCGGGAGATGACAGAAGACGACTGGCACAATCCCGAGCAGCATGCATTCGGAATGGTGCTGCGAGGTGATAAGATCTTTGACGTCGACCCTCAGGGCCGCATCGTACGCGACGACACGTTTCTGATACTCTTTAACGGTCAGAAGGACTCTGCAACGTTCAAACTGCCTCGTGATGTGGCCGGTAGCCCGGCCGACTGGCACGTCGTTCCGGAGGCGCGAAGATCGCTGTCACGTCGGCACTACAAGCCGGGCGAAACGGTCGAACTCAAGTCGCACCTGATGACGGTTCTCTCGTCAACACAGGCGGAGTAGATGGTCGCTGCTGCCTGCGCGGTTCGCGTCTCCTCTCCAACATGTTCCCTTTGCACCGACCGTGCAGTGCCGCGTCACGTGAGCGTTTGCTTGTCTGTCGCACGCCCGCGACCGTAAAGCCGAGTCATTTCACGCAACGACCGAATCGTTTCCTCCGGGATCGAACCCTCGGGATAGCGCCAGGACCAATTGCCGACTGCCTGACCGGGCACATTCATTCGGGCTTCCGGTCCCAGTCCGAGTACGTCCTGAAGAGGGACAATGATCGTGTCCGCTACCGACATCTGCAGCGCCCGGATGAAATACCAGTGGATGTTGTCCTCGTCACCATCTCTGATGCCGAGGTACTTGCGACAGTGTTGACGCGCTCGCCGAACCTGCGACTCATCCTGTGTGGAGCTGTTGTTGGCGAACCAGCCGTGCAGCGTATCGTTGTCATGCGTTCCCGAATACGCGACGAGGTTGCGCCGGTAATTGTGCGGTAAAAACTTGTCTTCCGCGTCGCTATCGAACGCAAACTGCAGTACCGCCATACCCGGAAAGTCGTAGCGCTCCATTAGCTCGACGACGCCTTTTGTGATCAATCCGAGATCCTCGGCGATTACGGGTAACTCGCCCAGCCGTTTGCGCAGCGTATCAAACAGATCCGATCCCGGCCCGCGCACCCAACGCCCGTTGATGGCGGTCGGCTCGGTGGCCGGCACTTCCCAGTATGCTTCGAAACCACGGAAGTGATCGAGTCGGACCACGTCCACCTGATTCAGCGCCGAAGTCAGACGACGCTCCCACCAAGCATAGCCGTTATGCTTCATTCTGTCCCAGCGATAGATCGGGTTGCCCCACCGTTGCCCGGTCTCGGAGAAGTAGTCCGGTGGAACTCCCGCGAC
>JBFHWK010000138.1:0-8149 GCA_041589075.1 Rhodothermales bacterium | reverse complement strand
CGGACTAAAGCCCAGAAGCGGTTGTAGCTGACCACCTTGAAAAACGTCCCGCTGGCCGATGACGTCCGCGAACATGTGGTTGGTGGCCGGGGTCTGAAAGGCGCGATTGTATGTGGCACGGAGGGTATGGCCTGGACGCGGCTTGAAGACGACTGCTGCGCGCGGCGAAAAAGTGAGTTTGTCGATTCGATTGTGATGGTCGACTCGGGCTGCCGTCACGAGATCCCAGTAATGCGACAGACTTGTTTCAGACTGTACGTACGCGCCCACTTCGTTAATATCGTCCCGCTCCTCGTACCGACCGTTGACGGAGCCCTTGCTGTCCGGACGCGTCAGGAACAAATCAGCTCCGTAGGTAAATCGCTGCCAATCGGTTGCCGTATATGCGTGCTGAAGCTGAGCCACAAACAGACTCGAATTCTCCCTAAAAAGGTCTCCTGTCCGGAGGGCGTACGAGTCACCCGAATCGAGCAGGTTGTAAAACACCTGTCCGAACAAATTGTGGTACCGAAACAGCCCTTGCACGTAAGCGACAATCGCGCCCTTCGCCTGCACGGCACCGGTTGGCGATGCCTCGATGTTGTCGCCTTGGGTGAAGCCGGTATTAACCGAAACGAGACCGCGGTCCAAGAACTTGAAGTCCAAACGACCTTGCACACTGAGGTTGCGGACGTTTAGATCCCGCAGTCCAATCCTGAGGGTGTCGGGATCCGCGCCGGCGAGGATAGCAGCCTGACGTGCACCGACCTCGGTACTGTCCGAAAACTCAAAATCACTTCCGCGGTAGTACTGGACATAAAGTTTATAGCCGAGACGCGGCGTGATCGTACCAGCGCGTCGGATGGCAGCCGACATGATGTCGTTTTCTCCGAGAGATACCGTTGCTGTAGTCCCGGGTGCATCGAACGGGGAGCGTGTGATGATATGAACGACACCGTTCGCGCTGTTTGGGCCATAGAGCGCCGAGGCAGGTCCCGACACCACCTCGATCCGCTCGATATCGGCGTTGGATATCGGGATTAGTTGGAGCGCCGTAAGTCGTATCGACGGCAGCCGGGCAATGCGATTGTCGACCAACGTTAGCAGCGAACTCGCCAGGTTGTCATTAAACCCGCGCACCACAATTCGTGACTGATTGATACCGGTCGATATGATGTCGACCGACGGAATGGACTTCAGATGTTCCGCTGCTGTGAGGGCGGTCCGTGCTTCAATCTCTTCCGGCTCCAGCACCGTAACGGCTGCCGGGGCATCCAGCAGTTTTTGCGGGGCTCGTGAAGCCGTAACTGTGATGGGGTTGACATCGAAGGCGGAGGCCGTCATCAGAATGACCACATACTCATCAGCTTCCGCGGACCAAGTAAGCGATTGCCGATGCGACGCGTATCCTACGTAGCTGACGACTATCTCGTACACCGCTGGACGGAGATTGGCGAATGCAAAGGATCCGTCAAGACTTGCCGCTACTCCACGCGTGACGGCGCCCGATTCTAACCGCACGTTTGCCCCGGCAAGGGCCTCGCCTGTCTCGGCATCGCGGACGTGGCCCGAAAGCCGGTACTGGCCCGACGCAGTCATCCCGGGCGCCAGGACGACAGTGGCTACAATCAAGAAACGACGGGCGAGAGACATCATTGATCGCGGTCCCTGGTGGTGGGCAGGACGCCTAATCGCTCACTGATCACCGATATATCCAAATATAGTTATTGTACGCGGGCATAGAAGGCGGGTGCCGTGTTTATCGCCATTGACGGACGGAAAGTCCAACCTGAACATCAGTTCTTCTTGATGTTGATATAGTCTGCGGCACTGTCTCGGAGCCGGTCTCGCTGGTGGATGTACACCATGGTGGTCTCGATTTTCTTGTGCCGCGCATGATCCTTTACCTGCTGTAAGCTTGCTCCGGCCTCAATGGCCAGCGTGCAGCCCGTGTGCCGGAGTGTATGCGCGCCGATCTCGACCTCAAGCCCAGCCGCCGCGGCACAGTGCCTGACAATCCGATAAATAGACTGCGGCGTCAAGCGTTGTCCTTTACTGTTGTTGGATAGTGACCGCCAGACGGCTCCGGAATTGAACCCGTAGGTGTCGCGGACCCGGTCGATTTCGTGCACGACATGGTCCGGAATCTTGACATATTGATCGGTGCCGCCTTTTGCATCGGGGATGTCCAGCGTGTAATACCTGCCAAGGGGTCGAATGTGCTCGAAGTCCATCTCGGCCGCTTCGGAGCGTCGGAGGACACAATGGAGCATCGTCAGCAGTAAGGCTCTATCTCGAACGCCGGCGCGGCTGGCATCGTCGGCCGCCTCGATCAACCTCTGCGACTGCGACGCCGTAAGGACGACCACGGCACGGTCACGTCTACTGGAGCTGCGCACTCGCCGAATCAGCTGCTTATGCGCAGGGTTCTTCTCGACAAGCTCGAGCGCCTCGAGCCAGTCGAAGAATCCACGCACTGCCGAGATTCGACGCTTGATAGTCGAAGGCTTCAGACCATCGGCCTCCATGTCGGCGATGTGTTGGTTCACGTGCAGAAACGTCGCCCGACGGGCGAGATCGAGATCGACGTCAACCGTACCGAAGAAGCGCGACAGGTCGTTCTGGTACGCTCGTCGTGTCTGAGGACGATCAAACCGATGCAGGAACGCTGCCAGAAGGTTGACGCCGGGCCTAGACAGGTCAAGATCAGTGCTCGACGATCGGGCAAGCGCCTTTGTAGGTGGGACGGCGCGTTTTGCCATACGGTGCCTACGTTCGATAAGAACAGTTATCAAACGTAGGATACGTCAGAACCCCATCGATTGCAAACGTGTAAAGATCCGCCTTAGCCCTTCCGCTCAGACTCACACGCCGCGGGGTCCAGTATCAGTCGAGCACTTCGGTCATACGTGAAGTAATTCCAAGCCCAGTTCACCAGCACGTTCAAACGATTGCGAAATCCGATCAGCATGATCAAGTGCAAAAACAGCCACATCAACCACGCCAGAAATCCGCGTGCACGTATTCCGCCCGCGAGCTCGGCAACGGCCGAGTTCCGTCCCACGGTTGCCATGATGCCCTTATCCCGATACTGGAACGGCTTGCCGCGAGGCTTGCCCGCCACCAGTCGCGCAATTTCCCGGGCCGCGTACCGCCCACCTTGAATGGCCACCGGTGCCAACTGCGGATGTGGACTTCCGTCAGGAAAACGACTCGCCGCCAAATCACCTACGACGAACACATTAGCATACGAGGGAACGTTCAAGTATTCGTTTAACAAGATGCGACCGCCTGGTGTGGTCTCGACACCGAGACTGTCGGCAACCTGAATTCCCTTGACGCCGGCTGCCCAGATCACCGTGTGACAGCGTACAACGTTGCCGTCGTTGAGGGTAACGGCATCGGGCTCCACGCGTACAACCGTGGTGTTCAGCCTGACGTCGACGCCGCGTTTTCGTAACGTCTGCTCGACGTGCATCCGTGACTTCTCGTGAAAGGTGGAAAACAGCGTCTCTCGTGCCTCGACCAGGATTACCTTCGTGCGATGCACGGGCAGCCGCCGAAAGTCCTTCTGCAGCACCATCTGGAAGAGTTCAACCAGCGCTCCGGCCGTTTCGACGCCTGTAGGTCCGCCGCCCACTACCACGAAGGTAAGCGCCCCACGCTCTATCGACGTTTCGTTCTGATCTGCAAGCTCGAACTGGCGAATGATGTGGGACCTGAGCGCGGTCGCCTCCGGCAGCGTCTTGAGTGAAAAACTGTGAGTGTCCGCACCGGTAACGCCGAAATAGTTCGTGTCGGCACCCACGGCCAGCACCAGGTAGTCGTAAGAGAGCCGAGCACCGCCATCCAGCAGCACCGCTGATTCCCGAGGATCGATCCCGACGACCGTACCGAGACGAAAAGCGACATTGCGCTGCTTTTGAAACACCCCGCGGACGGCATGGGCGATTTCCTCCGGTTCAAGACCCGCCGTAGCCACCTGGTACAGTAAAGGCTGAAACGTGTGGTAGTTATGCCGATCGATTAGGACTACATCGACGGGTGCCTTGCTCAGTCCTGCTGCAGCGTTCAAGCCTCCGAAGCCGGCACCGACAATGACTACCCGGGGTCGTGCGGCCGTCATCTCCATCAGTACTCTTTGGGTTCGGGTCCCGGACGTTACGAAGCGACGGCGACTTTGATACGCGTGCAACGGCGTTCTGGCGAACCGCCCGGGCGGCAATAGTTGATCTTAGCCGCTCACATGCCTGCGTCTCAGTTCCGTGACAACGTCCTCCAGTGACAATTCCTCGGCCTCCAGCAGCACCATCAGATGATAGATCATGTCGGCCGACTCGCTGATCAGCCGCTCGCGATCACCGGTGGCTGCCTCGATAACCAGCTCGACGGCCTCTTCGCCTATCTTCTGAGCAATTCGCCGTGATCCCTTGTCCAGCAGATATTTCGTGTACGACGATTCCGTCGAGCCACTATGACGGCGCCGAATGACCTCGGCCAGTTCGTCGAGAAACGAAAGCGTTTGTTTAAACGAAGATATATCACCGAAACACGTATCGCTCCCTGTATGGCACACCGGTCCGGACGGGCGTCCCATGACCAGCAAGGCATCACCGTCGCAATCGACACGCATCCCCACAAATTCGATGTGGTGTCCGCTTGTTTCGCCTTTTGTCCAGAGCCTTTGTTTGCTTCGACTGTAGAACGTCACCCGCCCGCTTTGCTGTGTGGCCTCAACGGCTTCCCGATTCATGTAACCAAGCATCAAGACCGTGCCATCATCGGCATGCTGAACTACGGCAGGCACGAGCCCGTCGCCCTTGGAGAAATCGATGTTCATACTCTCACCGGAATTCCTTTGCTGCTGAGATACGCTTTCAGATCCCCGATCGCAACTTCCTGAAAATGGAAGATGCTGGCCGCGAGCGCGGCATCGGCCGCACCTTGCGTGAACGCTTCAGCGAAGTGCTCGGGCAAACCTGCACCACCGGACGCGATCACCGGTATCGAGACGGCAGTCGATATTTCGTGCGTCAAGGACAAGGCGAATCCAGATTTGGTGCCATCATGGTCCATCGAGGTTAACAGAATCTCTCCTGCTCCCCTGTCGGCAACTTCGCGAGTCCACTTGACTGCATCGCGCTTCGTTCCTCTCCGCCCCCCGTGTGTATAGACTCGCGTAGAACCGTCGTCTTCCAGCCGCGCGTCGACGGCTACAACGATGCACTGACTCCCGAATTCGTCAGCCAACACATCGACCAGTTCCGGATCACGAACGACGGCTGAGTTGACCGAAACCTTGTCCGCACCCGCCTGCAGAAGGTGCTGGACGTCCTCAATCGAGCCGACTCCCCCGCCGACCGTGAACGGAATATTGACGGCGGCAGCGACACGTGTTACAAGGTCATACAAAGCCTTGCGCTTCTCAACTGTGGCCGTGATGTCTAGAAAAACCAGTTCGTCGGCTCCCTCCTGCACATACCGATACGCGAGCTCAACAGGATCACCCGCATCCCGAAGGTTGACGAAGTTGACGCCTTTGACGGTGCGGCCATCGTTGACATCGAGACAGGGTATGATTCGTTTGGTCAGCACTTACAGGGCTCACAGTGCCAGAAAGTTTTCCAGAATCCTTTGACCGACCGACCCGCTCTTCTCCGGATGAAACTGTACGGCGTATAGATTACCGAGTTGTATCGCGGAGGCAAACTGGACACCATACTCGGTCAGTGCCGCGTCGTGCGTGCCGCACTCAGCGTAGTACGAATGCACGAAGTACACAAAGGCCCCGTTCGAAATACCGCTAAACAGTCCGCCATCTACGTTCGTTATCGCGTTCCATCCAATGTGCGGCACCTTGCGAACGTCGCGAAACCGCTTGACCGCATACGGTAACGTCCCTAATCCATGCGTGTCGTTCTCTTCGGTCCAATCACACATTAACTGGAGGCCGAGGCAAATTCCGAGCAGTGGCTGGTTCAGTGCCTTGAGCACAACATCCAGACCTCGCTGTCTCAGATACTGCATTGCGGAACGCGCCTCGCCCACACCCGGAAAAATCACTTTGTCCGCGCTTTGCAATTCAACGGGGTCATCGGTCCAGACCGGTTCGACACCGAGGCGCCGCAGAGCGAAGATGACGGAACGCACATTGCCTGCGTTGTACTTCAGTATCGCAATCTTCATGTCGCGGACTAGAGTACGCCCTTTGTGCTAGGCACCTGCTGATCGTGCAGGCGCCGTTGCTTTGATTGACGAACGCAACGGCCCACGGCCTTGAAGATGGACTCGATCTTGTGATGCTCGTTTTCGCCGGTGCATGAGATATTCAGATTGCAGGCCGCGGCATCGACGAACGACTTGAAAAAGTGGTAGAACATTTCGGTCGGCATGTCGCCGATTTTCTCACGCTCGAATGCGACGTTCCAAACGAGCCAGCTTCTTCCGGACCAGTCGAGGGCCACTTGCGCAAGCGCGTCGTCCATCGGTAATACGAATCCGTAACGTTCGAGACCCATCTTGTCGCCAAGTGCACTCTTGAAGGCCGAGCCTATTGCGATGGCCGTGTCCTCGATCGTGTGGTGCTCATCAACCTGCAGATCGCCCGCGACCTTCAGGCTTAGGTCGACGCGCGAATGCCGAACCAGTTGCTCCAGCATGTGATCGAAGAACCCGATTCCCGTATGCACGGCTGCCTCACCCGTTCCATCGAGATTCAGCAACAGCGTGATCTGCGTCTCCGTCGTGCGACGGGTGATTTCCGCGGTTCGGCCCGGCAGCGTCACCGATGGTGCAACCTCGCCCCAGCCCTCAGCCGGTACGTCCACGAACCGAAAACCCTTCGGCCGTCGACCCGACGGCCATCTCGTTTCTCGTCCAACCAGGACGTGTCTGTCCGGACTGGCCGCTTCCGCAGTTTCGAGGTCCTCTGGTCGCACAGTACGATCGAACAGAACGCCCTCCCCCTCGAGTATTCGCAACGCCTGACGCGCGTGGTTCACTGCTTCGGATTCGCCAATAAGCATGAGCGAGCCCGTCTTTGCCAACGTTGCCAGCGCAACGATTGCGCCCGGCCGGAACGCTGGTCGCGAACTACCGTCAGCAGGCTCGTCGACAATACTCTCTATGTCAATGTATACCGCCAGTGATGACCTCTTTCAGACGCACGTTAATCGACTTCTTGTGTCCGTCCAGGCCTTCAGCCTCTGCGAGAACCGCGGCCACTGGACCTACGTTGCGCAGTCCCTCGGCACTCAAACGCTGGAACGTGATCTTCTTGACGAACGAATCTACGGATACGCCGGAGTACGCACGGGCATAGCCGTTGGTCGGCAAGGTGTGATTGGTTCCCGTAGCGTAGTCACCTGCCGCCTCCGGTGACATCGAGCCGACAAAGACAGATCCGGCGACACGAACTTGTGCGACGAGTTCGTCGGCGTCTCGCGTTGCAATGATAAGATGCTCAGGGCCGTATTCGTTGGTGAGGGCGACTGCTTCCCTGGTACTGGCCACAACGACGGCACTGCTGTTCGCAAGCGACGACCGCGCGATGTCCCGGCGCGGCAGTCGCTCAAGTTCACGCTCGAGGGTTGAAAGAACGACCTCGGTATACGCCTCGCTTGTTGTAACAAGAAGGATGTGGCTGTCCGGCCCATGTTCGGCCTGAGCGAGCATGTCGCACGCTACGTAGAGCGCGTCGCACGAATCGTCGGCGATAATCGCAACCTCGCTCGGTCCTGCCGGCATGTCGATCGCTACGCCTTTAACCTGCGCCAGTCGCTTTGCGGCGGTTACATACTGGTTGCCCGGGCCGAATATCTTGTCGACTCTCGGAATGGTGGGCGTACCGAACGTGAGCGCAGCAATCGCTTGAGCGCCGCCCACCCTGTACACGTCGTTAATGCCGAGCAGATGACAGGCATAAAGAATCGAGTCATCCACGTGTCCCGTCGTATCCGGTGGCGTCACAAGGACAATGCGGCTGCAGCCCGCGATCACGGCCGGGATGCCTAACATTAGGACGGTCGACACAAGTGGTGCCGAGCCCCCCGGCACGTAGAGGCCAACTGTTTCAATCGCAACAGGGCGTCGCCAGCATTCAACACCTGGCATCGTCTCGACGATACGCTCCTCGACTACCTGGGAGTGATGAAAGGTCGCGATATTCTCG
>JBFHWK010000137.1:0-8170 GCA_041589075.1 Rhodothermales bacterium | reverse complement strand
GAACTCCTGCCCGGCAACGGCGTGACGATCGACGGGCAACCCTTGCTTTCACACGGACTCGCGCCCGACAACCGCGGTGGTCCGACGACAATGTCGTACGACTCGATAATTTGGTATGTGATCGAGCGCCGTGGTGCCTATGGAGTTCGCATCAAGGACACGCTCAGCCAGGCACGAACCGAGTTTCCGGGCATCGAAAAATACCCGACCGCGTATTCGTGGCGCATCAATGGGAAGTTCGAGCCGTACAGTCCCCCGAAGCTGATTATCGTCCCGAACATCCTCGGAACCGTTGCGGAGAGCCCTTCTGCCGGCGCGATCGTCTTCAAAAAGCGAGGGCGTCGGCATCGTCTTGACGTGGTCGGTGGGCCCGGTGACAAACGGTACTTTGTCATCTTTGCAGACGAAACGAATGGTGACGAGACGTATGGCGGCGGAAGATTCGTTTATGTCGACGCCGAGGACGAAGACAACGACATCGTCATCGACTTCAATCTGTCGTACAACCCGCCGTGTGTCTTCTCACCGTATGCGACCTGTCCGCTTCCGCCCAAGCAGAACAGGTTGACGCTTCGTGTCGAGGCCGGCGAGCTGATGTTTGGCGATCTCCAGTTTCATTAGCAAAGCGCGACTGCAACCAACGGAGCACAAATCAGGTACTCAGAAACAGGCCTGGTCCGGAGTGAATCACACAGGCAGGCTCCGCCACTGACTTAACACGAGGATGACAATGATGACGCGTTCATGGGTACCCTTACTCATTTCGGTCTTCGTCCTCTGTCTAGGTATCGCGGCCTATGTTGTCGGTGTGCAGATGGGGAGCGCTGTCAGCAGCACGGAGCCGGGGGGTGTTGTCGTGGAGGCGGCAACGCCCGCGGATCAACTCCCACAGTTTACTGAAGACGGCAAACTCATCCGGCCGCACGGGTGGGAGTCGTGGGTAATGGTAGGCGCTTCGATCGGATTGTCGTATTCGGAACCAGTCGATTTTCAGGAACCCACGTCGGACGACTCGCCCGGTATGTTCCATAACATCTACATGCAGCCCTGGGCATACGATGCCTTTCGGGAGACCGGCGAGTTTGCGGAGGGGACGATGTTTATTCTAGCGGTGTTTGCCGCCAGCAATGAGTCGATCCCGGCAAAGGGCGGCTGGTACGAGGGCGAGGGGCGACTGGCCGAGATACACCTGAAAAGGAAGGATCTTCACGAAAGCGGGTGGGGGTTTTACGGCTACGGGCGCGAGGCCGAGAGTGCGGAAATGATCGCGGGGGACGCGTCTTGCTACACGTGCCACGCAGAGGAGACAACGATCGACCATGTTTTCGTTCAGTTCTATCCGGCGCTGCGAGACGGAGTGCAGCCCGCGGGAACACACTGAGAGTTGGTCGGCGCCAACGGCACAACTCAGTCAAAAAGCGAGCAGTGCCCGGATCGCTTCCGGACACCGCCGCCTTGAACCGACCTGTTGTCGGTCCTCCTCGATCACGATGGTACCGACTAATCGTCAGCCGTGATCTGATCCAGTTGTTTTTTGGCGAAGTCGCGCCCGCCGATACCGAAGGCGATTGCCGCCGCCAGCGCGATCGCGCCCAGGATGATCCCGAAGGCGAGGTTGATGATCGAGTTGGCGAGGCCCATCTGCCGCAGCGCCATCGCGCCGACGAATACGATTATGGCAATCCGGGCCGCTGTGGCAACCACCACGGCATGACCCATGCCGCTGTTGACAACTGCAGTGTGGGCCAGCTTAGCCACGTACAAGCCGAGCGCGAAGATCACCAGTCCTATCAATACCTGACCTGCGAATACGATAAAGTCTGCGATCAAGTCGGTGAGATTGGTGAAGCCGAGCAGGTTGGCGGCTTCGGTAGCCGCGAACAGAAGTATGGCGACCAGTACCAGCGCTCCGACGAGGTCGGCCGGCGACTTATTGCCTTCCCCACGTCCCTCCTTCCACAGTCCGATGCGCGCGAGGAACCCATTGAATCCGATGCTCTCAAGGAGATTGGCCACAAGACCGCCCACGAGCTTGCCGATGACGTATGCGATGATCAGCACGATGGCCGCGGCAAGGATCTGCGGGATCGCTCTGAGGATGAGATCAAGCATCTCGCTCGCAGGACCTGTCACCGCGTCGATTGCGAGCGCGTTCAATGCTGCGATCAATACCGGCAATAGCACGAGTACGTACACAATGGTCCCGAGCACATCGGAGAGCTTCGACGACCCCAGGACACCGGCCAGGCCTACCCGATCCGCCAGCCTGTCGGCGCCGGCGGCTGCAAGAAGGTTCGTGATTATGTTTCTAATTAGCTTGGCAATGAAATAGCCGACGACTGCGATGACTGCCGCTGCAAACAGATTTGGTAGGAAGGCCAGCAGTTCATCGAGCAGCCCCTGCACTGACTCGAGCAGCCCTTCGAGATCAAGCGTCCCAAGGATCGCGGGCAGAAAGAGCAGAAAAACCAGGTAATACACAACCGTCGCCACTGAGTCCGACAGGGCGACGCGCGGCGCCGCACCTTCTTCGGCTGCCCCGATAAGGCGCTGGTCGACGTTCGCCGCCTGCAGACCCTTACGCACGAGGAGACGCAGCACGCTTGCAACAATGTAGGCAACCACGACCAGCACGCCGGCCGCAATAAGCTGCGGCAAGTACCCAAACACCGTCTCAAGAAACTCGTTGAGCGGCGCTGTCACGAAAGTCAATTGCAGCACCTGCAGCACGGCCACCAAGACGAGTACCATCACCACGTAAAAGACGCCGCGCGCAATCGGCTCTTCCAATTCCATCTTGGGCTCACCTTTCTGCAGCGTGTTGGCAAGCTTTTCGTCGAGCGTCGTCTTTCGCAGTGCCCGCCGGACCAGCGCGGACAAGAATCGAGCGATGATGTACCCGACGACCAGTATCGCGAGCGCACCGAGCACGTTGACGAGCACGGGGCCGATCTGCGCCGTCATTCGTTCAATGATGTCCGTCATGTGGTCCTCCGGTGGGAAAGTGTACTTCTGCGTGCACTATACGCACGGAATCGGCGTTACCGCAAGGATTTCGGCCGCTTTTTGGCTCACTTTCCGCGCAAGAGCCGGGCGAACGCAAAGCCCACGACGAGAATCACAGCGAGCACCAGCGTGCTCTGGTCGCTGCCGTAGCTCAGAGACGGATAGTGACTGCTGATCATGATGAAGACCAGCGGCACCACCATGTATGAGTTTTGCTTGGAGCGAAGCGGACCAGTGGCCATCAGCGTCTGCTCCGGGCGCTTTCCCTCCTTCGCCAGCGCTATCATTTTGCGTTGCGACGGCAGGATCCGCATCCAGACATTGGCGGCCATGATCGTTCCCAGCACGGCGCCAACGTGAATGAACGACGCCCGGCTGCTCAAGAACTCGGTGAACATCAGGTGCAAGCCTAGAATCAGCAACAGACCGACGACGCCGAACACGATCTCATTTCGACCAAGTGGCGAGCGCACCAATACGTCATAGATAATCCATCCGAGCACGATCGCGCCGACGCCGACGAGCACACCAATCGTAAAGTCCATGTCCGGCTCGACGAGCAGCCCACCCATGTAGTATCGAGTGGTGATGAGCACGGCGCCACTCAACCAGGTGGCTGCGGCCTCCCACTTGAACCAGTGAAGCGTCATCGGCATCATCTTCGGTAGCTTCTGCTTTTCGACGAGGTAGAAGCCGCCGCCGTGCACCATACAGAGGTTGCCTGCAACGTTCTCGTCGTCCGAGGGCTCGAGACTTCGCTCCACGAAGTTGAATAGGTACGTCTGCCCGATCCACATGATGGCCGCAAATACGTGCACCCACCGGATCGCCGCCTCGACGATGCCGATTATGTCGTATTCACCCATGCGCGTGTCCGGACCCTAAACACTTCAGATCGAGCTAGGAAAACCCTTCGTCGAGCGCCTAAGAAGGCACGTAACCTCGCCAATCAACTGCCCCGATAAGTCGAATACCCGAAGGGACTCAGCAGCAGAGGCACGTGGAAGTGCTCCTCTGTGTCATGCACCGTGAACACCACCGGCACTTCCCGATACAATGTCTTTTTCCCTTGCGCGAGAAAGTAGGCGTCCACGTTGAATACAATTCGATAGACGCCGGTCTCGAACGTTGCAAGGTCCGTAATCAGATTGAGCGCTCGTCCGTCGGAGTCCGTGGCTGCGGAGGCGATCTCGACCCAGCGCCCCCTCCCCATCTCTTTTTCGAGAACGACCGCGACACCGGCAGCAGGCCGGCCGGCAGCCAGGTCGAGCACGTGCGTCGTAATCGGACTCTTCATTAGCTGCCTCCGCGACGAGCTTTGAGGATTCGGTAGAACGAACGCGTGCGCAGCTCGTCGAGACTGAGGCCGGTTTCCGCCGCATCGTCTACGGAGATCGCGCCGCAGCTCAGAGCTCGCAAGAAATAGTTGAGCATCGCCTGTCCGGTGGCGGCATCGTCAAAAACATCTCCGGACAATGTCGCCTGAGCAGCGCGCTCCATGAACGTCCGCAGCCGGTGCGTGGCGGAGGCGAGTCCTTCAAGAAAGAACGAATACACCGCGGCGTAGCGAATCGGGAATTGTGCCGGATGCAAATCCCAGCCCTGATAATATCCGTTTTCGAGCGAGTGACGAATGTGATCATACCCGAGCTTCCACGCGCGATGGACGACTGCCCTGTTCTCCGCCTTCTGCTGCCTCGTCAACCGCGTCTCGTCCGTCCCCCGATGCGGCGGAACCGGCATAATGTTCGTCGCACCATCGGAGATCCACACGCCGGTGCCGGCCAGCGCCACCTGCATCATGTGACGCGCGAAATCGCACGCCTGATGTGTCATGCTTTGATACTCCGCGGTGATTTCGCAAAGAGCCGTGTAATCGTACACACCGAAGTGCGCGGCGATACATCGGCCTTGCGCCGCGCGCACGATCTCCGGGAGCGCGGAGTTGCCGGCTCGATCGATAATAGCCTGCGGCGTCTCGACCATGATCTCCAACTTCAGGGCGCCGTCGGAGAGGCCAGTCTTCCTCTCCAAAACCTCAAAGCAATCTGCCAACGCACCCACCTGCTCGGGCATGCTCACCTTTGGCAGCGTCACCACAAAGTTGTTCGGCAGGCCTCCTGCCGACCTGTCCAATAGTGTCGTGATAAAGAGATCGAGAGTGCGTATGCCCCGCCTGTGCAGATCGGCGGAGAACGGCTTCACACGAATGCCGATGAATGGCGGCAGCGTGCCGTCGGCCATGCCTGCCGCCACCTCCTCGGCGTTGCGAATCGCCTCCCGGTCCTCCTCGTCGTCGGGTCGATTACCGAAACCGTCCTCAAAGTCGATCCGAAAATCCTCGACCGGCTCGCGCCGCAGTTTCTCGACGATCCTCCGATAGAGGACATCGTTCAACTCGTCGCGATCTTCCGCCCAGCCGAGAACGTGGGCGAGTGTGGCGGCGTCGGGTGCGAACGTCTCCAGATGTCTTAATGCGACCCCACCCATTTTCGATGCCGAGTCCGCGCGAAAGAGTTGCGCACCGCCGTAGACTGTGTGGACGGGCTGCCGCTCACCGCCACCTCCCGGATACGTCTTTGCGAATGCCGCGTTCGCTTTGGCGAGCCCCGACACGATGGAGGCCGTGTTCTTTTCGTTCAGCGACCTAGTCATCAGCCGGGACGGCGCCGATCATTTTTTGCAAGCGAAAACGGGTGATCTTCTGCTGTTCGCCGGCCGCGATCCGAAGTTCTTCGGCGGGCTCGTTATTCATGCGCTCTTTGAGCAGTCGCAGCATCTGCCCTGCGGACTTTCCGGACGCGAACACGATGAAGATGTGACCGAAGCGATCTTCATAGCGCCGATTGCCTTCGGCAAGTAGAGCGCGCACGGTCTCGGACGCCGCCGCAACGCGCGACTGCTCCTCGCTCGCCCACTTTCTCGTGTGTACGAGGCGAGGCTCGTCGGGGTCGATATCTCCGATCCTCGGGTGTGCAGCAAAGGCCTCAAGCCAGTCCTCCTTGTCAAGTTTGGACCAGACGCTGTCGCCGGCTTCCAGCAAGGCATCCAGTTCGCGAAACGGTCGCGCCTTTGCCATTCGTTTCGCCCAGGTCTGTGATCCACAGCATTCGAGCAGCGCATCCACCGCTTCTTCTGCCGTTTTTTCGTTCAACTCGTCTATCGTCACGTGGCTGTTACCTCAGTCGTTATCAGGTCGTCCAAACGCGCGAAACCGCGCCACACCACCGTCCGGGAAGATATTCAGTCGCACGTGCGTGAACGGGCCTCGCCGGCCGGGACTCAACGTGAATGTATGGACGCGATCCGGCTCCAGCGCTTTCTCGGAGATAATCTCAGTCCACGAGCACGTGCTAGCATCGAAGTCCTCTAGCGGCGCACCGGGTGCGAAACATGCCTCGATGGAGCAGCGGCCGGGATAGTTTCCCTTGAAGTGCGTCGTGTCCACTTCGAAGCGATTGATCGTGGCTCTCGAACCGAGGCGTACGACCGCCCAATCGAAACCCGGACCGCGCCGCCTTTGCGTCTCCCACCCATCCCCCATGTTAACGGGCGCGCCGGGCATCAGCATGTTGTTCATCTGCCCGAACCGCTGGTCGCTGCACAAGATCGCCACGCCGCCGTTCGTAACGCAAGCGAGGTCGATGTCGTCATCGGATCCGTTTCGCAAAGAGGGCACGGCGTAGCCGTAGGCACGGAACCGCGCGACACCGCCATCCGGATAGATATTCAGCCGAAGGTGGGTCCAGCGGCGTTCACTCTCAGCTGGAAAGAGGTTGCGACACCCGGGGCCGAGAGAAACCTTCGGAAGGAGTTCTGTCCACTCGAGATTGTCGGGTGCAGCGTCCTGGCGGCCTACTGCCGCATCAACCGATGCGTGTTCGGGCTGATTGCCGATGAAGTGGTTCGTGTCGATGTCGAGACCGCGGATCACGCCGGGTCGTCCCAGTCTGATCACGCACCAATCGTGACCTTCGTCGCGTCGGCGGCGTGTTTCCCAGCCGTCCATCCACTTGCCGCGATCGGTGTACTTGTCCGGGACGAATACACCGCGTCCCGGTTTAAGCAGGTTTTCCTTGGGAGCAAAGAATTCATCGTTGGCCTCCAGGGCGCTTCCACCGAGACGTTCGGCCGCAAGGTCTACGAGATTGGCAAAGGCGGGGATGTTCTCCGTTTCCGAACTCATCTACTTCCTCTTCGCAAAACCTTGCCAATCGGCGAATCCATAGACACGGCACCATCAAAGACACAGTGCCCCCGAAGAAACGTCTTTTTGACGACACCGAAAAGCGTATGTCCCTCGTAAGGCGTGAGCGGGTGTCGGTGTCGGATCGTCGATCTCTCGACGACGAACGACTCGTCCGGATCCCAGACCACAAGATCCGCGAATGCCGACGGTTTGATCGAGCCCCGTTCGTGATCGAGACCGGCGAATGATGCAGGTCCTCTGCACATCCAGCCGGCCAGATCGTCGAGCGCGAATCCCCGTTTCTTTGCCGCGGTCCACGTCACGGGCAGTGAAAGCTGCAAAGACGCAATGCCTCCCCAGGCGGTCACGAAATCACCGGCATCCAGATTCTTCATCGCCGGCGGCGACGGCGAGTGGTCGGTAACGACGAAGTCGATCACGCCTTCGTCCAGCGCCTCCCACAGCAGTTCGCGGTTTTCGCGCTCACGGATCGGCGGCGCGCACTTGGCGAGCGTCTGACCGTCCGAGATGTCTTCCGCGCAAAGATAGAGGTAGTGGGGACATGTCTCCACGGTTACCGGGTGGCCGGCCTCTTTGGCATCGCGCAACATCGACACGGCATCGGACGACGAGAGGTGTACGATATGAACGGGGCAGCCGCACTCACGTCCGAGCCGGAGCACGAGATCGATGGCATTGTTCTCCCACGCGCGTGGACGCGACGACAAATAGGTACGATACTTCCGAGGATCACCGGACCGCGGCTTTGCCGTGTTCGAGAGTTCCGCATGCACGAGCAGCGGCAAACCGGCACCGGCAAGAACCGGCATTGCCGCGCGAAGCTCTGCCTCTCCCGACGCGGGAAACTCGGGCACTCCGGAGTCGATCAGAAACACCTTGATTCCAAAGACACCGCTTTCGGCGAGGGAACCGATCCGGGAGGCTCCACGGGGAACGAGCCCGCCGTAGAAACCG
>JBFHWK010000136.1:0-8186 GCA_041589075.1 Rhodothermales bacterium | reverse complement strand
CCGAACCGGAAGGCAATGCATGAAGACACCGTCGTCGGTTCGCCGCATGACTTCGGACGTAACGCGCCATTCGCGAAGCGCGGCGCGGCGGGACGCTTCGCCAACACTGTCCTCGTACACACCCCTTCCACTCCACGCCTTGGCATACACAACGGACGCTCCGTCAAAGGCCGCAACGCGATCATCGGTCTCCGACACGGACCCGCCCGACTTCTGTGCATACGACTGTGCCTGTTTCATGACGCCGTCGTCGAGTTCGTAACCATCCGGGCGCACCACGGTCACGTGCATCCCAAGACGCGCGGCCATCGTGACGGCCGAGTTTGGAACGGCCATCGGAAGAGCCTTCGGGTGGTAACACCATGACAAAACGAAGGTGCGGCCCGCCGCGTCCCCGCCGAAGTGCTCGGTAATGACCGACGCGTCCGCCAGCTCCTGACACGGGTGCCAGAACGCCGATTCCAGATTGATGACCGGAACCGAGGCGGCACGAACAAAACGGTTTATCAATCGCTCGCTGCGGTCCTGTTCGTAGTCGGTGAGCGACGCGAAGACACGCACGCCGATCGCATCGTAGTATCGAGACAGCACCCCGGCCGCTTCCTGGATGTGCTCGGCTTCCTGCCCGTCCATAACGACACCGTCTTCGAACGCCATGTGCCACGTGCCGGAGCCGGGGGACAGGGAGGTCACGTGTGCTCCAAGCTGTGCCGCCGCCACCTCCATCGAAGTGCGTGTCCGCAGCGACGGATTGAAGAACATCAAACAAATTGCTCGCCCGGCGGCAGGTTTCTCGTGGCGCGCGTCACCGGCACCGTAGTGTAGACTGCGGGCCAGCGCCGACTGCCAGTCAGCCGCGTCCCTCAGGTGCCAGCCGATCAGATGATGGCTCATGCATCTGCCGTTGCGGCGGTTTCGACCAGTGCAATGTCGAACGCCTCGACGAATTCCTCCAGCGCCGCGCCCGGCGTGTTCATCGGCGGCATCAGCCGCATAACCTGAGGATCCGATGAGCTCCCGACCAGGACACCTTGCTCCCGCAGGGAGTCGATCACACCACCCACCGGCCTGTCGAGTTTGATGCCGATGAGGCAGCCCCGCCCTAGCATCTCGGCTACCCGGTCGACAAGTGCGACATGCAGCATGTCGTAGACCTCCGTAGCCCGCCTCATGAGACCTTCGGTTTCGATCGTCGACAGCGTCGCTTCAACAGCTGCCATCGCCAGCATTCCGCCGCCGAAAGTAGACCCCTGGTCTCCGAAAGAAACCGACCCCGCGACCGTGTCCGTAACAAGCACCGCTCCTACCGGCACACCAGCACCAAGGCTCTTCGCCATCGTGATCATGTCGGGCACCACACCCAGTTGTTCGGAGATGGAAAACGTACCGGTTCTTCCCACGCCCGTCTGCACTTCGTCGAAGATCAACAGGGTAGCTGTTGCATCACAAAGGGTGCGCAGTTCGGAAACGAATTCCGAAGACGCTTCGATCATCCCGGCCATACTTTGGATCGGCTCCAGGATGACGGCCGCCACATCCCCGTTACGCAGCAGGTCGGCTACGGCGTCCACATCGTTTAGCGGCGCGAAGTCGGTCGGCGGAAGCACGTTCGCGTAGGGTGCCCGGTATTTGTCGGCCCAGGTCACCGCCAGCGATCCTAGCGTTCGGCCGTGGAACCCGTTCTCGAAGGCGACAACCCGTGAGCGACCGGTGAACTTACGTGCCAGCTTGAGCGCTGTCTCGTTAGCCTCCGTGCCCGAGTTGCAGAAGTAGACCTTTTCTAGTCCGGCCGGACTGAGTCGAACGATGGTCTCCGCAGCTCGCGCTCGAACCGGGCTATAGACAACGTTCGAGTAGAAAACGAGTGTATCCGCCTGCTTCTTGATGGCAGCGACTACCGTGGGCGGACAATGTCCCAGTGGTGTCACACAGTGTCCGCCGTAGAAGTCTAGGTATCGCCTTCCGTCGGCATCCCACAAGTAGCAGCCCTGTCCCCGAACCGCGGCGATAGGGTGTTTTGCGTACGTCGGGATCTGAAAAGCATCTTCGATCGCAACGATGGCGGCAGTATCCGTATTTGGTGGCCTGGTCATACCGGGATCGCCTCGCCTCGATGCGCTGACGGAATCAGTCCCTCGCTTTCATCGAACCCAAGCAGCAAGTTGAGATTCTGTACAGCCTGTGAAGAGGCGCCTTTCAGGAGGTTGTCGAGCGAAAAGCCGATTACGACGTGGCTTCCGTCCGTCTTCCAACCGACGTCGAAGAACGGTGTGCCGACGACGAACCGTAGTTCAGGAATTGCGCCGGGCCACAGTCGTACCAGCGGGCGGCCGGTGTACGCGTCGTCGTAATGACGGCCCACGGCCGCGGCCGCTTCATTCGATGAGAGGGTCAGGTGCGCCGTTCCCCAGATGCCCCGCGTCCAGGGACCCGAGGATGGCACGAAATGCACAGTTGCCTCCGGTCCCAGCACGTACTCCATTTCCGGTTGGTGCTGATGACCAAAAACCTTATACGAACGCACGTTGCCTTCGCGTGTTGGAAAGTGCGTTGCATCCTTTGGACGCACACCCGAACCCGACGCACCCGTCAGCGCCGTGACGGAAGCCTCGTACGCGACTCCGGCCCTGCTCAGTGGCCAGAGTGCCAGTGAAACTGCTGTGGCAAAGCATCCCGGGTTTGCCAGCAGTCTCGTCCCTTCCGGGTACGGAGCGTGTACTTCAGGAAGCCCGTACACGAACTCGTCGAGAAGTGCGGGCGCGGGATGCTCGAAGCCAAACCACTTGGGGTACATCGCCGGCGATCGGAAGCGAAAGTCCGCGCTGAGGTCGACGATGACGCCTTCGTAGCCGTCTCGCAACATGGCCAGAACGGCTTGGGCGCCCTGTCCGTGTTCGGCCGCGACGAGGACAGCGTCCGTCTCGAGAATGCGCGCATCACCCACATCAGCGAATAGCTGCTCGTATGCACCGCGAAGCCATGGATGCACTTCGCCGAGAGGCCGTCCTGCAAAGCTGCGACTCGTGACGCACACCAACTCAAGACGGGGGTGCGACAGGACGCAACGTATAAGCTCACCTCCCGTGTATCCGGCTCCGTGGAGTATCGCAATCTTCCCCATGACGGCGCTCACACGCTTACGACCTGCCTTGGCCGATCGACCTTACCGCGCTTTCTCTTTTTTTTTGGAAACATCGATGCAAGCCGGTCAATGATTGCCTCCGCGTTCTGCATCGCGTTGATCGCCGTGATGCCGAGTACCTGTTCGATGTATTGCTTTCCGACGGCGTTATCTGTCACGGGGCCTGTCACGATGGCGATCTTCGCCGCGTAGCGTTGACGGAAGAGCTGATCGGCGGACCACACGCCGGCCAGGTCCGTGGCCGCGACCACGTTGGCCCGCACGTGTTTCTGGAGCTCTTTGTCCAGCAGCAGTTCGTCCACGCCGTAGTACCCGATGAAACCGTCGCCAAGCTCAATGACGATCACGTCCGGGTCGTACTCTTCATTGAGATGCTTGATAAGGCCCTTGGCGAACGGAGCCATCTGTTTATTGGTGGACGCTACGACACCGAGGTCCGTGAACGACGCCACCCCCACCGCACCGTGCTCTTCCATGTGACGGACATCGCGACGCAAGGCCGCGCCTGTTGCCTTGCCACCCGCCACGCGCAGACCCTTCTCCGTGAGCCCCTGCACAATCTCGCACGCGGCGAGGGTCTTACCCGTGTTCATCGACGTACCGCTGACAAGGATAATCGGCGCCGACTCCTCGAGGAAGTACACCGGCTGCAGCGCATTGTCCTGAATGCGGGCGTGGTGATTCTTCCCGTCCTGCTCGACCAGTACGGCGCCGAGGATCTCGACGCGCAGCGACGGGCCAAGGTCCGGGTGATCCGATGTGCACTCGCCGACGATGCCTCCCATGTTCAGGATGTTGAGCACGTCACCTGCGCGGATCCGGTGCGGAAGTCGACCGCTATAACCCTTCAGGGCTTGCCGCTCACCAAGCACACCCACGATGATGTCGCCCTTCGATATGCTGTGGAACGTGCCGTCGATACATTCCACCTCGTTGTAGACTTTCTTCTGATCGAGCGCTTTGACCGCGACACAATAGCCCTCCGCCGCTACGACATACGGTGAGCACAGTGCGTCGGCCGACAGATCGCAGCGCCCGGTGCTGGAGGCGATGTGATCGATCTTTAGCGGAAAAACGGATTCGAGCATCGTGTCGTGAGCGGATTGGTTTAGCTACGCGGTACCCGAAGGAGCGGGCTCAGGATCCTGCCGGGCTGCTTTGTTCGCGAGGTACGCCTGCACACCTGCGATGCGGCTGAAGCCTTCCGCGTCGCGACCATCCCAGAGTTTGTTCGTCTCGCCATATGTCGCAATCGCATGATCAAACATCGAGTGCGGACTCTCCACACCCTGGACCGCAACCCGGCCCTTGTGGAGTTGCAGGGTGACCGTTCCGGTCACGACCGCCTGCGACGAGTCAATCATAGCCTCAATGTCGCGCATGACCGGGTCAAAGTATTGCCCTTCGTGCAGGAGCATCCCGTAGAAATCGGCGAGGTGGTCCTTCTGATAGCGCTGCCATTTCGTCAAGACGACCTTTTCCAACTCCCGGTGGGCGTTGATCAGGATCAGAGGCGCCGGAGCCTCAAAACCGACACGTCCCTTTATTCCAAGAATCGTATCGCCGACGTGAATGTCGCGACCGACTCCATGGCGGCCGCCGATTTCGTTGAGTGTTTCAATCACGTTGACCGGATCGTGCGGGACACCGTCGAGTGAGATCGGGATTCCCCGCCCGAAGCCGATCCGCAATTGTGCGGGCGCATCGGGTGCGAGCGACGGGGGTGTCGTATGCGGATAGGCTTCGTCCGGCAAAGGCTGCGACGTTGTGAGCGTTTCGGCGCCACCGATGGTCGTGCCCCACAGACCCGAATTGATGGAATAGGTCCGTGTGCTCTCGTCCACCGCGAACCCACGCTCCCGCAGATAGGCGGTCGTGTACTCCCGGCTGAACCCGCCGTCACGGATGGGCGTGATAACCTCGATGTCACCCGCGAGTACACGCATCGCGACGTCGAAGCGCACTTGGTCGTTGCCGGCACCGGTCGATCCATGCGCCACGCCGGTGGCACCGATTGAGCGGGCATACTCCAGTACTTTCTTCGCCTGCACTACGCGCTCCGGTCCCACACACAACGGATAGACCTGCCCGCGCAGCACATTGCCCTTGACCAGGTACGACAGCACATCTTCGAAAAGCTCGTTCCGCGCATCGATCGTCGCGTGGTCGACGGCACCGAGCTCGGCCGATCGTTCCTCGAGGTGCCGCTCGTCATCGGATCCCACGCCCCCGGTGTTCACCGTCACAGTCACAACGTCCACACCACGCGTCTCCCTCAAGAAGGGCACGCAAAAGGACGTGTCGAGGCCGCCGCTGAAAGCAAGAACGAGTGGCATTCGAAGAGTCGAGGGTTTGCGTCAGTTTCCACAAAAAAAGCGCTGACCCGGATGGTTCAGCGCTCTGTCGTCCGATGACTGCGATGTTCGCTAGAACGGACTGTCCAGATCCACAGCCCCCATCCGGGAGGGAGACGACGTACGTCGACGACGGCGTACGATACGGGTCAACACCGGACGAGCGCTATATGTCCTTTCAGAAGTCATCCTTATAAAGAAACCCAGTTTCCGCTTTCGAATCAAGTTCCGGACGGTGCGTCATGCCGGGATCCTGGTTTGCGGGCCGATGGAAGCGCTTTTCTGACCTTGAGCAGATAACGCACAAGCATGAATATTTAAATGGGTGCGCGTCGGCTCGCCAGCACTCGGGCCCCCTCAGGACATCGAGAGTGGTCCCGTGTCTGGAACATGAAAGACACCACGACCCAACACAAAAAGAAAGCCGGGGCAGATGTACTGTCCCGGCGATCTCTCGTGGAAGAGCGTCCGCTAGCGGACGGTTCCCGTCGATAGGAATCGACTGTGCTTAACGCCCTCGTCTCTTTGCTGCGGGCTTGGCAGCACTCGACTTACGCATTCCCGCTGTGGGGGCGCCTGCTTTGGGAGCAGCCGCCTTCGGAGCCGGCTTCGGAGCCGCCTTGGAGGCGGCAGCCTTTTGTGCACCTGCCTTGGGAGCGGCTTTGGTTGCACGGCCCTTCGGGGCGCTTTTGGTTGGCATCGATTAATCCCTCCTGGAGAGAAAGGTTTGTTTGTGACCTCCAACTATTAGAGGCGATTGCATTTTATGAATTTGCAGAACAGCGTCATACAGGTCCGAGCGGTAGCCGAAGAATTTTTTTTACACGCCGCCACACGCCTCGGTCGAACTTTGACTTGCACCCGACGGCAACTTATCTATCCGGCAATGGGCGACGACCAGACTTGGTTCGGAAATCGATGACACGCTACACAGTCTGCGCGACAGGAAGCCACCGGTTCACGGTCGGCGCTTGGTTCTTGCTGGTGTCGCTCGCCGCGATGGCCGTACGCTGTGGACCAGCGCCCGACTTCGACATCCTCTTAAGAGGTGGGTACGTCTACGACGGCAGCGGTAACCCTCCGTTCGAGGCTGATGTCGGTATCCGTGGCGACAGCATCGCTGCGATCGGCGACCTATCGTCAGCGACGGCTTTGACCGACCTGAACGTGGCCGGTTTTGCGGTGGCCCCCGGCTTCGTCAACATGCTGAGCTGGGCGAACCGGTCGCTCATTGAGGACGGTCGCGGCATGAGCGATGTGCTGCAGGGAGTCACACTCGAAGTCATGGGCGAGGGGTGGTCGATGGGCCCCTGGAACGACGACATGAAGCGCGACGAGCTTGCCGGCCAAGACGACATCCGCTTCGAGATCGAATGGACCACCCTCGGCGAGTACCTGGAGTACCTGGAGCGGCGCGGAGTGAGCCCGAACGTCGCCTCCTTCGTCGGTGCGACGACGTTGCGAATCCACGAAGTCGGCCACGACGACCGGCCGCCAACTGTCGAGGAACTGGAGCGAATGCGGATGCTGGCTCGGACTGCGATGGAAGAGGGAGCCATGGGCGTCAGCACGTCACTCATCTACGCACCGGCCTTCTATGCGGAGACCGCTGAACTGACAGAACTGGCGCGGGTCGCCGGCGAGTACGGCGGCATGTACATCTCCCACATCCGGAACGAGGGGGCCGGCGTGCTCGAGGCAATCGACGAGCTGGTGCAAATCGCGAGGGAAGCCGGCGTACCGGCGGAGATATACCACCTCAAGGCCTCCGGCCGGGAGAACTGGCATTTGATCGACGATGTGCTCGCCCGGATCGAGGCCGCGCGCGCCAAGGGTCTTCGTATCACGGCGGACATGTATACGTACCCCGCGTCATCGACCGGATTGAATGCACTGATGCCACGGTGGGTACAGGAAGGTGGCTTCGGCGCGTGGCGCGAGAGGCTCCTTGACCCACTGACTCGCAGAAGGGTGCTCAGTGAAATGCGGACATCCTCGACGACTTGGGAAAACACCCTGCTCTCACTCGGCCCTGAGGGCGTGATAGTGATCTCTTTCCGACAGGACTCGCTTCGTTATCTCGTAGGCAAGACACTCAGGGAAGTAGCCGATCTTCGCGGCACGTCGCCGGAAGACGCAGTGATAGACCTTGTCGTCGCGGACAGCAGTCGCGTCGGCGCTGTCTTTTTTTCGATGACCGAAGACAACATACGTAAGAAGGTCGCGCAGCCGTGGGTGAGTTTTGGCTCGGACGGCGCCGCGATGGCCGCCGAGGGGGTGTTCCTGAACTCGCAGCCTCATCCGCGGGGATACGGCAACTTTGCGAGAGTGCTGGGCAAGTATGTGCGTGAGGAGGGCGTCATTTCGCTCGCCGAGGCCATTCGCCGGCTGACGTCGCAGCCTGCCGTGAATTTGTCACTGCGGCGGCGGGGTTTGCTGCGGACGGGGTATTTCGCCGACGTCGTCGTGTTCGATCCCGTTACGATCGCGGACCGGGCCACCTTCGAACAGCCGCACCAGTATGCAGTCGGCGTGCGACATGTCTTTGTGAACGGTGGTCACGTCGTCGACGACGGCGTGCACACGGGTGAGAGGCCGGGACGTGTAGTTCGCGGACCGGGGTGGCGTGGTTGGCGTCAGTGAACGTAAACGGGAGCGCCCACCGCGAGGGGGACGATATCTTCGCATCT
>JBFHWK010000135.1:0-8202 GCA_041589075.1 Rhodothermales bacterium | reverse complement strand
CGGACGAATCGGTGTTTGCAACCCGTGCCGCAAGCCGCGTTGATGTCATCCCGAACGGCCGAAGCAACCGTATCGCCGACAACCGGTTACCCGCCTCGATCTCGGTCCTCGGCGTCGGCGACGAGCGCGGGTGGGGCGCACAGGCGGGTCTGACGGCCGCGGGGCCGTACCTCGGTGGCAACCTCGAGGTCGGCGTCGAACTCCCCGATCGGCAGCGCACGTCGACCTTTGGGCGCCGCAGCCGGTTCAGCCTCCGGTATGAGAAGAGCGGTCAGCAGGTTGCCGTCGGCGACCACGTTTATGCGCTCTCACCGCTGACCGAGATCGGCCGATACGGGTTCGGCGGTGGCGGCAACGTTCAGGCCGGCCGCTTTACGATAACGAGCTTTGCGCACAGGACGCGCCAGACGTTCCCGCGTGAAAACGAAGTGGCACTGGGTGCAGAGTACGACGTGCACAAGTGGGCGAACGTCAGCGTCAATTTCCTCGGCCGCCGCGGTTTCATCGACGGCGAACTCATAAGTGTTCGCGGCCTCGTCGAGCCGTCCGACGCCGCGGCTGTCGACCTCGAGTGCGGCGTCGACGAGGACAATCGCCTGCGCCGACCGGCGTGCTCCGTCCGCGTAGTCGGCCGGCAGCCGTGGATCTCGTATCAGGGTCGCTACATCAATACACCGGCCGGATTTCCCGGCTATGCCAGCGGCCTGGAGTCCGCGTCGGTCGGGACGATCGTCCGGCCGCGGCCGTGGCTGCGGGTGGAAGCCGCATGGAACGAGCACGATCAGGTTCTTGCCGGCGATTTCGTGCGGAAACGACGGGTCGTGCAGGCCGGTACGGGCGTCACCGGACTGGAGATCGCACCCCGCGCCTTCGCATTCGTGTACGTGCGCCACCACAGTGTCGACCATTCCGGGCTCGGCATCGTGAATGACCGGCGCGAGCAGTCCGTACGGCTCCGGTCCGGGTTCAACTCCCGGCACGGCGGCGTCACGACCATTGTCGAATTCGGCCACACAAAGAGCGAGGCAATGAGATACTCAGGCAGCTTTCGACGGGCAAAGATCCAGGCGAAGTACCTGCCGGCCCGCATCGGCACCTTCTCCGGCTCCATTGAATATCTGTCCGGACTGATCGGCTACACGGCCGAATCTTCCAGCCGCTGGCTGACCACGTTGTCTGCCAGACTGAAGATCTCACCTCATACACACGCCTCGCTGGCCATCCACAGCGGGATCGAACGCGGATACGCTGCCTTCTCGTACAGCCACACACAGACACGTATCGAGCACGAGTTCCGAAACGGTCACCGTCTGACCGTCCAGGCACGGTACGGCAGCTTCGGCAGCCTGTTCGGATCCGGCTTTGTGGATTATCTCGTAGGCTACACGGTGCCGATTGGCCTGCCGCTGCCTTCACGTGGAAAACGGCGTAGCCCCGCAGGCCGCGTGGTCGACGTCGAATCGGGTGAAGGCCTCGAGGGCGTCCGCCTGTATATCGGCGATCAGACCGTGAGAACCGGTCACGACGGCACGTTCTACCTTGAAGCTCCCAGGTCGCACACCCCGTACCTCAGCATCGATCGAGGGGACATCGGCCTCGACCACGTTCCGGTCGACAACATGCCGATGGAGATTTCGATCCTGGACGGCGTGCTGCAGAATCCAGTGATCGGTGTGGTACGGAGTGCGCGCATCTCCGGTCGGATTGCGATACACGCACGCAGCGAACACGCACTCTTCGGCGTCGATTCACCACCGACGCCGGTTCGCGGCATCCGCATGGCGATTCTGGAGATCGACAACGGCGCGCGCCGGCACCGCGTTCTTTCGGATGTCGATGGGAATTTCTCCTTCGCCGACCTCAGCCCGGGCACATGGACGATTCGCGTCGTGGATGCGCAACTGCCCGAGCACCACTACCCGGAACAGGAGCACATCGAAGTCGACCTGCTTCCGGGATCGGATGAGCATATAGAGTTTCGCGTGCTTGAAAAGCAGCGAAAGCTTCGCATCATGGAAACGGGAACGCTCAAACTCGGCTCACCGTGAGCAACTTATTCTGAGCGACTTACTTGCCCGGATACGGGCCCTTCTTCTTGATCCCGCCCGTGTTGCTGACAAACGCCACCTTCTTACTGTCAGGCGACCACGACGGCACGTTGATCGTCCCCTGACCACCGTATACGTACGATATAACCTTCGGTGGACCGCCGTCCGCAGGCATCATTCGGAGATACACGTGCTTGTAAAACGGGTGATCGTCCGGCGCCACGTCATCTCCGTACGAGATGAACACCATTCGCTTGCCGTCCGGTGATATGTGCGGAAACCAGTTGTTGAACGCATCGTCGGTGAGCTGCTCGGGGTCACTGCCGTCGGGCTTCATCCGCCAGATCTCCATCGAGCCGCTTCGCACAGAGTTGAAGTAGATGTACTTCCCGTCGGGCGAGTATTCCGGGCCGTCGTCCAGACCCTCGGTCGTGGTCAGACGTACCTCCTCGCCGCCGGCCGCCGGGATCCGGTAGATGTCGAAGTCGCCACCGCGCGACGCGGTATACACGAGGTACTTTCCGTCGGGCGACCAGCCGTGCAGGTACGACGGACCCTTCGGCGTCACCAGTTCCGGCACACCCCCGTCGATCGGCAGCGTATAGATAATCGACTGGCCGTCGTGATCCACACTGTGGTGGCTGATGGCAAGGTGCCGCCCATCGAAAGAGATTACATGGTCATTGTTGTTGCGGATCGCGAAGCCCGTATCGATGACTTTCGGCTTCCTGTCCTTGAGATCGAAACGATACAGCAGCCCGTTGTGATTGTAGATGAGCGCCTTGCCGTCGGAGGTCCAGTTGGGAGCCTGTAGTGATTCGGGGATGCGATACACGATTGACCGCCGCCCGGTATCGACGTCCAGGATCTCGAGGTTGCTTCCGAGATAATCGCGATACGGAACGAGGTCCGCGGGCGCGGGCAACACAACGCGCACGTTGTGGAAGACCGCTTCTTCCAGCTTGTTCTCGTTATGCGAGGTGACGAACAGGCCGACGTACACCTCGTCACCAAGTGGAATCTCGATGGCCTGTGCTCCACCGAGCGGGTCCCCTGCGACGGCCACCGACATGGTGTAGGTATTGCCGCTTCTCATGAGCTGAATGACGTTGGCCCCGCCCACCTCGGACCGCAACTCCTCCGTGTCGCGGCCGGCCCCGGGCCTGAACTGAAGGGCCGCGAGACCGTCACCATGTACGGCAGCACTGACGTGCGCAGCATTAGGATCGAGTGTCGAGCGCACCATCCACCCGAGCTTTCGATGCGGGTCTACACCGGTCCCGCGGAAGCCGGCGTGGGCACGCAGGATGAAATCGCCACGGAGACGTTTCCACACGTAGTGAAACTCGTCGCGGTCGAACCAGACATTGCGCCCAGCGGCCGCGACGAAATACTCCTGACCTGCTGCTGCGTACGTCGCGCGGCCGGCCAACGTCGGCGCGCCGATGTCGCCGTATCCTTCGAACTCTCCGATGTCCTGAGACAACGCTGGCGACGCAAAGGCAATCACGAGTAGCACGACAAGACCCAGCGTCGTTGCACGTATGACCCGATTCTTCTTCATTGATCTCTGACCTTAGTCCGATATGAGATGCAACCCGCGGTTCGGCAGCCAGCAACTGGCGCTCTCGGCGTGTCGCGGGCAGTAAACACAATCCATTATCGCGCCGGCAACGGACAATGTCCACGTTTGCAACAATCTCGGTCCCCATCGGCGTTTTATTATTTTAGGGAATCCTCAATCACTCCGCCGGAAACGCGTGCCGATCCTCAAGAAAGCGCAGAAGCTCAGGAAAGAGCTGGGGCTGTTCGACGTCTACGCCATCTGCACGGGCGCCATGTTCAGCTCGGGATTCTTCCTGTTGCCCGGGCTGGCCGCGGCCAAGGCGGGACCGACGGTCGTACTGGCGTATCTGATTGCCGGGGTGCTCATTCTACCGGCGATGTTCAGTAAGGCTGAACTGAGCACAGCACTGCCGCGGGCGGGCGGCACGTACTACTTCCTGGACCGCAGCCTTGGCCCGATGATCGGCACGATCGGCGGGCTGGGCACTTACCTCGCACTGGCACTCAAGACCGCTTTCGCACTCGTCGGCATCGGGGCATATTCGGCACTCTTCATTGAGCTTCCGATCAAACCGATAGCCATCGCGCTTACCGCCGTGTTTGTCGGCATCAACATCGTCGGGGCGAAGGAGACCAGCGGTCTGCAGCGCGGATTCGTCGTAATCCTGCTGAGCGTGACCGTCTTCTTTATCCTGCAGGGGTTTCATGAGATCATCTTCGACCAGCCCCGGTCTCTGACACGCGAGCGCTTCACGCCGTTCGCGCCATTCGGTGTCGAGGGACTGCTCGCGACGGTCGGGTTTGTGTTCGTTTCGTATGCGGGGTTGACGAAGGTGGCCAGTGTCGCCGAAGAGGTGACCAACCCTGAGCGTAACATTCCCCTTGGGATGATCCTGTCGCTCGCGTCTACGTCCCTGGTCTACGTGGCCGGCGTGTTCGTCATGGTGGCGGTGCTGGAGCCGGAATCGTTCCACGCCGACCTGACGCCGGTGGCGACCGCCGCCGAGGCCTTCTTCACCTGGCTACCCCAGCCGATCGGGCTGGCGCTCATCGTGGCCGCCGCACTCTCGGCGTTCGCGTCCACCGGCAATGCCGGAGTTCTTTCCGCATCGCGTTATCCAATGGCTATGGCACGTGATCGCCTGCTGCCCGACTTGTTCGCGCGGCTGGGTCGTTTTCGTACGCCATCGACGGCCATTCTGTCAACCGGTGTGCTCATCGTCTTCTTCATCCTAGTACTCGACGAGGAGGGTATCGCAAAACTCGCCAGCGCGTTCCAATTGTTCATCTTCATGCTGGTGAACCTCGCCGTGGTTGTGATGCGCGAGAGCCGGATCCCTTCCTACGACCCCGGCTATCGGTCGCCGCTGTATCCCTGGATGCAGGTGGCAGGCATCGTCGCGTCGTTCGTCCTGATCGCATACATGGGCTGGCTCGCCATCCTGTTTACGATGGGTGTCGTCGTGGCATGCCTGATCTGGTACTTTACGTATGCGCGCCCGCACGTCGTTCGGGATGGGGCCATCTATCACTGGTTCCGGCGACTCGGGCAGCGGCAGTATGATGAGCTCGATCGAGAATTCAGGACGATCCTGAAGGAAAAAGGTCTCCGTTCGGATGACCAGTTCGACGAGGTCGTGGCACGGGCGCAGGTGATCGAGATGGCGGAAGATCAGTCGTTCGAAGAGCTCGTCTCGGAGGCGGCCGACCGGCTCGCGGACCGGCTGCCGATCCCCGCCGCCAAACTGGAGCAGGGCTTCCTGCAGGGAACGAAGACCGGTGCGACACCGGTTGCTCGAGGCGCCGCCCTCCCGCACCTCCACCTGCTCGGCATCGAGCGGCCGGAGATTGTGCTCGCGCGATCGCGCACCGGTCTCCGGATGGAAGTCATCGACGCCCTCGGCGACGAAGAGGAAGTCACGCAGCGCGTCCACGCCATCTTCCTCCTGGTCAGTCCGGAAGGAGACCACGGGCAGCACCTACGAATGCTCGCCCAGATTGCCAACCGGGTCGATGAGGACCACTTTATCGAAGAGTGGCTGCAGGCTCGCAACGCCGCCCACCTGAAAGAGCTGCTTCTCGAGGACGCGCACTATCAGACCGTGCGCCTGCGATCGACGGACAACACGGCCGAACTCATCGGCATGGCACTAAAGGAGCTGGAGCTTCCGGAGAACACGCTCGTGGCCATCATCCGTCGCGGCAATGAGATCATCGTCCCCGGGGGAAACGCGGTGCTACAGGAAAACGACCGGGTCACCATCATCGGTGAGCCCGACGCACTTCGCATGTTGAGAAACCGTTACCCGACAACGTGAGCGTACGCTTAACTGCGCGCACGGAGGGAGGACGACCATCCCAATCCACCTCGGAGCAAGCTCTCACCAGAACATCGCGTATAGCGCTACCGTGATTCCGAGGATACCGAAGGCCGCGACATTGTAGACAGGGTCCGCAACCAACCGCAGATTGCTCAGGCTGATCGCCTTCGGATCGTCTTTGCCTTTGCCCTCCACGTACGAGATCACGACGATCAGTGCCACCGAGACAAGAAACACGATCCCCATGCGATTCAGGAACGGCACTCCGGGCGTGAGAAACTTCATCCCCGCTGACAACGGGATGCTGAGCACGGCAGAAACGAGTGCCGCGTTGGGTGTGGCCTTCTTCCAGAACAGCCCCAGCATGAAGATGGCCAGCACGCCGGGGCTGATGAACCCAGTGTACTCCTGTATATACTGGAACGCTTGGTCGAGTCGTGCAAGTTGAGGCGCGAGCAGCGCGCCGATGACAATGCAGATCAAGCTGACAAGCCGACCGATGCGCACGAGCTCCGACTCTGACGCCTCGGGCTTGTACGAACCCTTGTAGAGGTCCATGGTGAAGATGGTCGCCGTGCTGTTCATCATCGACGCGAGGGACGACACGATGGCCGCGACGAGTGCGGCGAACGCAAGACCCTTGACGCCCGGACCGAGGTACTGCCCAAGCAGCCACGGGTAGGCTTCATCACCGCGCTGAATCGGGGCGTCCATCGCGTAAGCCACGATGCCCGGAATCACAACCACCAGCGGAAGAAGCAGCTTGAGATAGCCGGCGAACGCGAGTCCGCGCTGAGCCTCTTTGAGATTCTTGGCCGCCAGAGCTCGCTGGATGATGTACTGGTTGCAGCCCCAGTAGAACAGGTTGGCGATCCACATGCCGCCAAGCAGTACCGCCAGGCCCGGGAGGAGATCGTAGGCGTCCTGCAGTGCACCGGTGTCATCCGTGTAAAACAGCTCCTCACGAAACAGGACCATGTTGAAGCGGTCGCCGGCGTCCCCGAGCAGCTGGGCAAATCCGGCCAGCGCGCCCTCGCCGCCGGAGTACGCGTCGAGGGCGAGGACCGTGGTTAGCAGGCCGCCGCCCACGAGCACGATGACCTGCACAACGTCCGTCCACGCCACCGCTTTGAGGCCGCCGTAGATGCTATAGACGGTCGCGAACAATGCCAGCCCGATAATGCCGCCCCACATCGGGGTGCCCATGATGCCCTGCATCGCGAGGGCTCCGAGATAGAGCACGGACGTGAGGTTCACAAACACATAGACCAGGAGCCAGAAGACCGCGAGCAGCATGCGGACCCTGTGATCGTACCGCTCCTCCAGAAACTGCGGCATCGTAAAGATGCCCTTCTCGAGGTAAATCGGCAGAAAGAACCAGGCGATGATCAGCAAGGTCACTGCCGCCATCCACTCGTAGGATGCGATCGCGAGTCCCACGCGAAACCCGGAACCCGACATCCCGATGAACTGCTCGGCCGAAATGTTGGAGGCGATCAGTGACGCACCGATTGCCCAGAAGGGCAGGGCCTTGCCCGCGAGGAAATAGTCTTTGGTGTCTTTCTCATGACCCTCCTTCTCACGCGAGACCCACAGGCCGAGACCGACGATGATCAGGCAGTAGGTACCGAAGACGATGTAATCGAGCGTTGTAAACTCCACGTGTCTTTGTGCCTCGCCGTTAGTCGAATGATGACGTTCCGTCGGGTGCGACCACATGCACGCCGCGCGTTGGTCGACAAATGTACACCTGCGGCGTGAGATGTGTCTCTGCCTCATAGTCGGCGGCGACAGTCTTGGCGAAGTCCGCCGCCTGCTTCGCCTCGACGAGCGCCACCGCGCATCCGCCGAAACCGGCGCCGGTCATCCGAGCACCGAGACAGGCAGGATGTGCACGTGCGACCGTGACGATTACATCGAGTTCACGACTCGATACCTCGTAGTCCGTTCGCAGGCTTTCGTGGCTTGCGTTCATCAGCTCGCCGAGTCTGCGGGCGTTGTCCGCTCGCATTGCATCCGCCGCCGCAAGGGTACGCGTGTTTTCGGTGATTACGTGCCGTGCGCGCCTGCGGGTCACGTAATCAAGTTCGTCCGCACCCGCTTCGAAAGTCTCAAGATCGACGTCACGAAGCGCCTTTACGCCGAAGAATTCGGCCGCCCGCTCGCAGTCACGACGACGCTCATTGTAGGCGGAGTCCACCAGACCTCGGCGCGTGCCCGTGTCCATCACTACGACCCGAGTGTTCCCTGGAAGTGGTACCCGCGTG
>JBFHWK010000134.1:0-8206 GCA_041589075.1 Rhodothermales bacterium | reverse complement strand
GGTAGATGTGGCTCGCATCCTGTGCCGCACCAGGGAAGAACTTGCGACGACAGACATTGCCGACTATGCTCTTGATGCATTGTCCGCGAGTAACATCGAGCAGGTCTATATGGTCGGCCGTCGTGGTCCGGCACAGGCTGCGTTCACGAATCCGGAAGTGAAGGAACTGGGACAGATGGAGGCGGCTGTGCCTATTGTGTACGACGAGGAGCTGCAACTCGACGCATTGAGCAAGGCTGCACTGGAAACGAACCCGGATCGTCTTGTTCTGAAAAAGCTGGAGATACTCGAGTCGTTTCCGCGGACAGCAGTTCCGGGAAAACGTCAACTGCACATTCGGTTCCTCCTTTCACCCACACGATTCGCTGCCGGCGAAGACGGAGCGTTGACGGCCATAGAGTTCGTGAGGAACACGTTGGTCGAAGGCCGGGGAGGTCGCCTCAGTGCAAGTCCCACCGACGAAAAGCTTGTCATCGACGCCGGACTAGCGTTCAAGTCGGTCGGGTACCGTGGTGTGCCCATCCCGGAGGTGCCGTTCAATGAGAGTTGGGGCGTAATTGCGAACGAGGGCGGACGTGTGATGGACGGCGACAGTGTCGTGCCGGGGGTATACGCAGCCGGCTGGATAAAGCGGGGAGCTACGGGAGTAATCGGAACAAACAAGGCGTGCGCTGCCGAAACCGTCGAGGCCATGCTCGTCGATGTGCAGGAGGATCGAGTTCCGGATGCAGCCAACAACGCAGACGCTATCGTCGACGTCATAAAGGACCGACAGCCGTACTACTTTACGTTTGAGGACTGGAAGCGTCTGGACGCCTTCGAGACGCAGCGCGGGGAGGCGCAGGGACGACCTCGCGTGAAGCTGACGAGCCGTGCAGAGATGATCGATACCGTACTACGCCCACATCGAGTCTCTAGGTGACCGCTGTATCGCTCTCGCCACCCGGTGGCCCGTAGAAAAATACCCACACGGCGAGGTCATCGGTAAAATCTTCAAACCGGTGTGTCGTGCCGGCAGGCACGAACAGGACATCACCGGTGTCGAACGGATGCCGATGGCTGCCGTTGAGGAACCAGCCACTGCCCCGCTGCACCACATACACCTCGTCACGCTCGTGTGGTTGCTGTGGATCTGTCCCCCGCGGTGCGTACATCTCAACAGACAGACTGCCGTGACTGAAGACTTCGACAAATCGTTCTCCCTTGGGACCCGGAAGGCGAGCCAGGGCGTCTTCAAAGCCGAATCGATAGTGCTTCATCTGGCGGATCACGGATTACGGTGTCTAATCAACAGTGGTCGAAACGACGACGGCGAATGCTCTGGTTGATACTCATTTTTGTCATTACGCCGGCCGTCGAACTGGCACTGCTCGTAAAGATAGGCGATCTAATCGGTTTCTGGCCGACGGTCGGATTGATCTTTGTGACTGGCATTATTGGCAGTGCGCTGACGCGGAGACAAGGTCTCAGTACGTGGCGAAGATTTCAGCAACGGATCGCCGGAGGTGAGCTACCCGGACAGGAGCTTGTCGACGGGGTCATCATCCTGGTGTCCGGTGCCCTCTTGATCACGCCGGGTGTCGTAACGGACCTGATAGGTTTCCTCGGTCTCCTACCGTGGTCGCGTCTCCTGCTGCGTAACTACTTGCTGAGCCGTTTCCAAAAGACTGTGGTCAGCGGTGCCCGCGTTTCGTTCGGCGGCGGGTTCCACGGCGAAAGCGACGACGTTCAGCAGACTGACCCTTCGGTGTGGCGCGGCACCGCTCGTCCGCAACCCTCGCACCGCTCCGATTTGGATGCGGGTAACGAAGGGTCTTAGACGGCCTTCAGAACAATTGACCGTTTAGACGAACCTGAACATCGAAGGCTTGCGACATCGATGAGATGATCTCGCGCTCGTAGTCATTGACCGAGCCATCCGACTCCGCTATGTAAGTCAAATCGTCAAGGACGGCGACTCGCTGTAAGAACGGCAGTGCCTCCTTGAGGGCGGACACGGACCGGACCAACTCGTCCCTTCCCGGGCTCTGGGAGTAGATACGCAGAGCTTCTCGCAGGACCGCGCGAATCTCTTGCTCGTCGAATTCCGGTTGCCATTGACCCATACGCTCGAGCATTGCGGCAATTTCAGAGTCGCTGAGTTTGTTGTCGGTACTGTGCGCAAGTACGATATAGAGAAGCCCTAAGTCGTGGAGCAGACTCCAGTCGTTGTCTTGCGCCGCGACCGGCGATGCCTGCGCAAGCATTTGAGCCGCTTCCGATTTCAGCGCCCACGCATTTGCCAGGTGTGCGATGAAGGTCCGCTCGCGGCCGAGCAAGACACCGTCGGCACGTGCAATGCGCATAACGTCCATCATCGCCTGCTTTCTCTCGTCGAGCGACAGAGCCGTGTGGAGACGGTCGATGGCGGCAATGACCTCGTCCGACGCGTCATCGTCCAGAAGCACGGCCAGCGCCTCCATGATGACGTCGCGAACATCGTCGGCCGATATATCAGGACGCCACGCGGCCAGCGCGTCCGCCACAGTACTCAACTCCTTGTCCGTCAACTTGGCATCAGTCCCGTAGGCGAGTGCGACATAAACGAGCGCGAGATCGTGGGCTCGGCTCCAGGATTCTCTGGGATTCAGCATGACATTCACCACGTTTCGGGGGGCAGGCTGGGGCACGGCCGGAACGCAGGTGAGACGCCGGCGGCTTGCGGTAAATTACGTAATTGTCAGAACTTGCACACTTCCGGCTGATTCGGAGAGCCCGCCGGTCGCGTGACGATCTCTCGCTCCCGCCGGTTGGCGGCCGCCGCAACACGCCTGCGCGGTCCAACAGATTCCAACCGCCTGCTTTCCCTCGATTCACCCGTGGGCACTGGACCAGTTTTCGGTCCCATGCGCAGTATCTTGCGCGCCGAGACCCGTATCCGGCCGCCGACCGACTATGCAGCTTCACTCGATCGACTGGGTGGTAGTGGTGATCTTCATCACCGCAACCGTGACGTTGGGCATGTGGTTCACGCGGCGCGCCGGCGCAAACGTCGAGGAGTTCTTTGTAGCGGGCAGGACGCTTCCATGGTGGCTGGCGGGGACGTCAATTGCAGCCACCTGGTTTGCGTCGGACGCACCACTGGCGACGGCCTCGCTGGTTCGGCAGCAAGGTATCTTCGGGAACTGGTTGTGGTGGTACGAGACGGCAGGCATCATGCTGCTCGTCTTCTTCTACGCCAAGCTTTGGCGCCGCGCCGGCATCATCACCGACGCTGAGTTTATCGAATTGCGATACTCGGGACGGCGTGCGTCCGCTCTTCGTGGTTTTGCGGCAGTCTACCATGGCGTCCTTCGCAATTGCGTCGTGATGGGATGGGTTATGCTGGCGATGGTCAAGTTCTCACGCGTACTGCTCGGGTGGGAGCCTGCCTTTACGCTTATTGTTTGCGTGACGCTCGCACTCGTCTACACCGTGGCCGCCGGTCTCTGGGGCGTCGTCGTGACCGACCTCTTTCAGTTTGTTGCTGGAATCTTCGCCTCGCTTGTCCTGGCGGGAATTGTTCTGTGGCGTCTGGGGGGACCGACAGGAATGGTCGAAGCCATCGAAGCGACCGCGGCCTTTGAGCCTAAGCAGTTGGATATCCTGCCGAATCCCCGTCACTTAAGCTCGCTTGAAATGGCTTCGTACCTCTGCCTACTGCTGGTGCTCTGGACACGCAGCGGACACGACGGCTATATGGCTCAACGGCTCTTTGCCACACGCGACGAGAAGCAGTCGCTGCTCGCTGCCCTCTGGTTCGGTTTCGCCGGCACCGTTCTGCTGACATGGCCCTGGGTAATCGTCGGGCTCGGTTCCCTGGTCATCTTTCCGCTGGCCTCGGCTCCCCCGGCGCTTGCCGCTGATCCTGAATTAGCGTACCCGATGATGATTGCGGAGCTCATGCCAGTCGGCTTGCGGGGTCTGCTCGTTGCCGCATTCCTTGCTGCATTCATGAGCACGATGGACACGCACCTATGCTGGGGCGCATCGTATCTCGTCACTGACGTGTACAAGCGGTTCATGAAACGAGACGCCGATGAGCGTCACTATGTGATGGCCTCGCGCGTCGCCGTTTTGATCCTGGTGATTCTAGCGGCGGTCACATCGTGGCAAATGGATTCGATTGAAAGAGCGTGGATCTACATCATCGAAATCACTGCGGGCCTAGCCGTCGTGCTTTTGCTGCGCTGGTACTGGTGGAGGATTAATGCGTGGTCTGAAATCTCGGCGCTGATCTCTTGCTTCCTAATAGCGAACGGCGCCGTTTGGACGCGTCTGCTGGTGAAGTGGAATGTTCTTGCCGAAGCATCGGCCTCTCCCCTGCTGGAGTTCTACGGCGACGACTTCAACTTCGTGCGCTCGGTAGTGATTCTCGCCGTATGTGGGGCTATTTCGATCTTAGTAACGGTATGCACAAAGCCAACTGACACGTCGCGACTGGACGGTTTCTACGAGAGGGTCCGCCCGGGAGGTTGGTGGTCGCCCGTTGCAGCCCGCCTGCCGGAAGTTGCTGCAGATAAAGGTGCCGGCCGGAAATGGATGGGCTGGTTTCTCGGGGTACTTTTTATTTACATGAGTTTGTTGTCGGCGGGGTACCTGACGACGGGGAAAACGGTGTTGGGGGTTGTTCTGGCTGCGGTCGCGGCCATGGCAGGAATGGCGACGCTGGCAGCCGCCCGTTCGCAGACGAGAGACAGTCTACCATCAGCATGAAATGAGCGTTAACGTAGTCCTAATCGGAGCCGGTAGTCGAGAGTTTGGTCACGCGACGATCAACGACCTCCTCCTGAGTGACACCCTCGAGGAGGAAGGCCTCGATATCATCTTGATGGATCTCGATGCGAAGGCGGTGAGCGAGTCCGAAGTCTATGCGCGACGCCTCGCACAGAGACTGCGTCGCAAGGCGCGCGTACGTAGCACTACCAGTTTGGACGATGCCCTTAGTGGTGCGCGGTTTGTGATATCGGCGATCGAAATCGGGCGCTATCACTTCTGGGCCCAGGATTTCCACGTACCGCGTAAGTACGGCTTTCGTCAAATATATGGGGAGAACGGCGGACCCGGAGGCCTTTTTCACGCCCTGCGCAATATGGGGCCCACAGTGGAAATCGCGCTCCGGATGACAGAGCTCTGCCCGGACGCAATCCTGCTCAATTACACCAACCCCCTCACGAAACTTTGCGAGGCTGTCAGTCGACTTACAGACGTGCGTTTTGTCGGTCTCTGTCATGGTGTTTTTCAGGGGATGAGACAAGTCGCGCGTTTTCTGAGGATGCCTGTTGAGGACCTCTCAGCCAAGGCGTCGGGGTTGAATCACATCACCTGGTTTCAGGAGCTGAAGCATGCACAGACGGGTGAAGATCTTTATCCGCGACTGCGATCAGCCGAAAAGGAAGCGCACTGGCTATCGGAATGGGATGAACTGGCATTGAGTCGCATACTCTTTCGAACTTTCGGACTGTACCCATCTCCTGGGGCCAACCACATTGGGGAGTACATCGGCTGGGCGTCCGAATTCCTCGCGAGCGCGCCAATGCAGTTCTTTTACGATCGCCGCGAAGGTGCTCCGTGGACGACCGGACGCGTCCCAACGTGGATCTACAACCTGGACGCGCATCCCACTGACACGCCGATGTTTCCGGCGGAGCCGGTAATTGCCCTATCACCGAAAAAGGAAAAGAGCTCGACAGACGTACAGCCTTCGGGAGAGCTTGCTATACCCATTATTGAAAGCTTGTCTGTGGGTGTCCGTCATCACCTTAATGCCGTCAACATTCGTAACGACGGTTACGTGCCGGGTCTGCCGACAGATGCCGTCGTAGAGGTGCCGGCAACGAGCGACGGCGGCGGCGTGCTTCCGGAAACCATGCCGGAACTGCCGCGCGGAATTCTGGCGATACTCAGGACACAAACGACCATCAATGAATTGCTCGTCGAGGCTTTTCAATGTAGCAGCCGTGAGGCATTGCTTCAGGCGATCCTTCTTGATCCGGCAGTCGATTCGTACCACCGTGCCGTCGACATGACCAACGAAATGTGTGAACTACAGAAGGACGTGCTGCCGGAGTTGACGTGGTAGTCCCGCCCGAAGTACCGGCCTAGACGTCGACGGCGTCTTGTTCGGAGACCGGCGCAATTGACCTCAGGCGCGACTTGAGCATTTCGTATCGTCTCCGTTGCATCCGCACCAGTAGGACAAGCGCAATATTCAACACCACGATTTCGAACCAGAAGTAGACCGCGGGCACGCCGGATACGGCCGTCAGGAAGATGATCAGTGTTCGGTAATTCGAACTCAGCATAGACCATCGCCTGACGGCGGGCATGTTTATCGACCGGTAAAGGTCGCGAACGTGGGCGAACGTTTCTGCGTTCGTGCTTTGGAGTTCTTCCAGCCTCGAGAACAAAGCCGCATCGTGCGCGGAGAACCTCTCCTGCACCGTGACATAGGTCAGGTTCATACGCGCGAAGGCACGCGCCGCGCCCGACTTTTGAAGCATATCTTCCCGCACCTCAGCGGACGTAACAACCCGGGCGGACGACTTGCCGTGAACCCAGTAGTCGTACGATTGCCGCTGAAACTCATAGGCACTTGATTGCGCAATGTGGCTCATGCCGGCGAGCGCGGCCGGGATCCAGATCAACGCGGTCTGCTCGATCGTTATCGCCGTAGCAATGGCGGCATAGACAAGCGTGAAAGACATGTGATCGCACAACCCGTCGAGGACCTTGCCGATCTCGCTTGTCTTTCCGGTAAGGCGCGCGAGCTGGCCGTCGGCACCGTCCATCACGTGCCAGCCGAACATCATGGCGAATCCGAGAACCGCGAATTCCCACTGCTGATAGTTGAAGTACGCCCACGCCGCCACCGCGCCCAGGATCATCCCCGTGACGGACACCAGGTTTGGGTGGACGCCCCATCGCGCGAGCACGCTCACTAGCGCACGGCTGATCGGATGGACCACGTAGAGATTTGACAGTTCCTCGATTTCGCGTGTTCGAGCAACCTGTGGCGAATCCGTCATACAGTGGGGGTCGAGTGACCGAGGCGACCAGGAACGAGGGGCTAGGTACGCTCCTTACCCCTGCTAATTTCCGTAGTTTCGGCGAGACGGGCAAATCGAATGACGGTTTGTGCGTCGAGGCGAAGGGGGCCCGCATTCTCAGCCTTGAGTGCGGCAGCGGCCGCTCCGAATCGAGCGGCGCGAGGAGGATCGTCACCCTGAAGGCGCCGCCAAAGGTAGGCTGCGAAGTACGTGTCACCGCAGCCGGTCGTGTCGGCAATTCGTCGTGGTTTCATGCCGGCGGTGTGGTGCGACACGCCGTCCACATAAATAGTCGACCCCCGCGACCCGGAGGTCACTACGATTTCACGCCCCTCTGCCCAGAGACTGTCGAGAATCGACGACTCATCCCCGTTGCCAATAGCCGCGCGTGCTTCCTCGTCACTGAACTTTACTATGTCGGCGAACTGCAGCATGTACGACGCCCGCTCGGACCACTGGGCCTTAACGTCGCGGCCAGACACGAGTCGTGTGAGGCCCTGTGCATCAAGCGCGGTAAGCTCCGAGCCGTTTAAGCGGCCTAGGCATTCCGGCGAAATATCCGCAGGCAGGAGCGGGCCAAAATACCAGAGTCTTGAGCGGCCTGTGATGTGCTCGGGCCGCAGCGAGTCCGCAATTGCATCAACCTGCTGTTTTCGCTGATCATCCTCGTCGTTATCGTACCGGTTTACAAACCGAGTCGTAACTTTGGATGCGTGATTATCGACGGTCACACCGGCGGATCGAATCTCTTCCAGCAGATCTTCGTCCTCCAGAGCCACGCGTGTAATGATCCGCACCGTCGCTCCTAATGCACTAGCCGCTATTCCTGCGTAGTACGGAACTCCGCCCGGGCGAATGGACGACGTTTCCCGTCTGACGATCGTGTCGAGCGTGACGTGACCGACAATTGTGAGATCGTAGGTGGATGCGGACGCGGTCATGCATGCATCTTGTCATGTGCACGGCTAACTTACGTGCCCTAACTGGAAAGACAACCCTCGACCTCATGTTGAAAAAAACACCGATTCTGATTGTGTTCGTTCTGGTTGGCTGTGCCGGCACCGGCGCCGTCGCACCCGTGCAGCTATCCCAGGATGTCGCCGCTATTGACTCGTCGCTTACGGCGACCGGTGCGGCCC
>JBFHWK010000133.1:0-8237 GCA_041589075.1 Rhodothermales bacterium | reverse complement strand
CGCGTCGATTCTCGACGTCGATAGATCGAACATGGCCCGATCGGACAAGCAATGCGAGCACGGCCGCAGGGATGATACTCAGCAGCAAGCCCGTGCCTCCGGCTACAATCAGGATTTCTGGGAGGGGCGCCCGGAAGATGAGGAGCAGGATGGCGATCAGTATCGGCGGCAGTGTGACCGGGCTCAATAGCAGAGAGACGGCGCGGACCACTCGTTCCGTTGCGGTCCGCTGTGCGGCCGGAAGTCCTGTCTTCCCCGTGGCTTGAACATGCCCCATCAATAGGCGCGGCCGAACACGACCCTTCGGGCCGACGGTGCACCGGTCAGCATGTCGACGCCTTGCTCGGATGCTTCGTCCAACAGAATGCAGCGAATCGTGGCCTTCGTTTCATTCTTGATCCGCGCCTCCGTCTCTGCCGTTCCGTCCCAGTGGGCCATCACGAACCCGCCCTTTTCGTCGAGTATGGTTTTGAACTCATCGTACGTGTCGGCCTTGGTCGTATGCGTGCTCCGAAAGGCGGCTGCCTTCGCATACAGTGCCGATTGTATGTCGTCGAGGAGTTTCGGAATGTGGGTGCTCAACGAATCCATCGGCACGACTTCCTTTGAGCGATCGTCGCGACGTGCCACCTCGACCGTGCCATTCTTCAAGTCACGGGGTCCGATCGCGACGCGGACAGGCACTCCCTGCACCTCGTACTCGTTGAACTTCCATCCCGGGCGTTGTCCCTCGCGCGTGTCGAACTTAACGGAGAGCCCGAGGCCGGACAGTTCTTCGCGGATTTTGTCGCCCACCTCCACTACGGCGCCGCGCTCTTCCTCCTTTCGATAAATGGGTACGATCACCACCTGTACCGGCGCCAGACGCGGCGGGAGCACCAGTCCCTGGTCATCGGAATGGGACATGACGAGGGCTCCGATCAGACGCGTCGAAACGCCCCATGACGATGCCCAAACGTATTCCAGTTCGTTGTCCTGATTCTGAAACTGGCAGCCGAACGCGCGCGCGAAGTTCTGGCCGAGGAAGTGACTCGTGCCCGCCTGCAATGCCTTGCCGTCCTGCATCAGTGCTTCAATGCAGTAGGTGTCGACGGCTCCCGCAAACCGCTCACTTTCTGTCTTGAGGCCCTTCAACACGGGCACGGCCATGTACTCTTCGACGAACCGGGCGTACAGGTCGAGGATGAGCCGCGTCTCTTCGACCGCTTCGGCCTCGGTCGCGTGTGCGGTATGACCTTCCTGCCACAGGAACTCCATTGTTCGGAGGAAGAGGCGCGTGCGCATCTCCCAGCGAACTACGTTTGCCCACTGGTTAATCTTGATCGGCAGGTCGCGCCATGACTGGATCCAGCGGCTGTACGAATCCCAGATGATGGTTTCACTCGTGGGGCGGACGATCAGGTTTTCTTCCAGCCTCGATTGCGGGTCCGGCTCGAGCCCCCCGCCGTCCGGGCGGACTCTAAGGCGGCTGTGCGTCACGACCGCGCACTCCTTCGCAAAGCCCTCGACATGCTCGGCCTCCCGGGCGAGAAACGACTCGGGGATGAAGATGGGGAAATACGCGTTCTCATGGCCGGTATCTCTGAACATGCCGTCCAGCACCCGCTGCATGTTCTCCCAGAGGGCGTAGCCGTTGGGTCTGACGATCATGCATCCGCGCACCGGCGAGTAATCTGCCAGTTTGGCGCTCAACACCACATCCAGGTACCACTTCGAATAGTCCTCGGCCCGAGGCGTTATAGCGTCAGCCATAGTGTACAGTCATGGGTGAATTGCAGGACAGGGGGTGTCAGAAAGGCGCGATATACGCATTAGGGGCCCGCAAATCCCCGTACGGCCCGGTATTTGCGCGAACTTCAAGCAAAAGGAAGTGAACAAATATACCGGCGCCCTCAAGGCAAGTCCAGCAGTCCGGATGCCCGCGGTCGCCGGGCGAAACAGCATAGAAAAAGGAACGTTGTCTGAATCAGGGGGAACCGTCAGATGGACGTTCGATAAAGCCGCCGGAAAGATGAACACACTGCAAACAAGGTTCGGGCCGATAGCGGGCGTTCTGACGTCCGCCGTCATCGTCGCGATGACCAGCGGCTGCTATACGCAGCTCGCAGCCTCGGACCGCTATGATGACCGCCGCGATCGCCAGGCCGACAGGGTCGTCTACGTCGAAGACGAGGATGGCAACATAGTCGAAGAGGAGTACTACGACGAGGATCGCTATTACGAGGATGACTCCTACTACCGGCCGCGTTCGTACAGGCGGTACTTCAGGACCTACTACGGAGATCCGTTCTATCCGGGCTACGATCCGTACTGGTCTTCCTGGGACTACTGGCCTTCGTATCGATACGCCGGATGGTACGACCCATTCCATTACGACCCGTTCTACTATGACCCGTACTACTACGGTTCATCGTTCTACTTCGGGATCTCGTTTGGCTGGCCGTACTACCGGTATCGTCACTACCGGCCATACTACTCCCCGTACTACTATTACCCGTATAACTACTACGGCCCGTACTACACGTACTACGACCGGCCTTACTACGGAACGAACAAGTTCAAGGGCACTTCTCGAAGTCGGCTGATTCAGCCCCGGCGGACGCTGGCGGGACGAGGCTCCCTCGTTGACAGGACGCGCGTACGGCGAGGCTATGACCGTGACGGTGACGCGGTTGGTCGCTCCAAAACACGGGATGGTACATACAGGACGCCGGGCGTGGTGCGAACCGACCCCTCGGGCGTTGCGAAGGACAGCCCGCGGTCCACACGGGAAGGTCGGGCCGTGACACGGTCGGGCTCCCGAAGCAGGGACGGCTCGGCGACGGTTAACGAAGGCCGCACTCGCTCACGGTCCTCCGGCGGTACTGAAGGCCGAACTGTGCGGCGGGGTGATCGTGATAGCAAGAGCGAATACAGAAGCGGCTCGCGCGGTGGATCCGAATGGATCTATGATCGTCGCTCGAGCGATTCGCCGCGGGTCATCCGCCGAAACTCTTCGCGCCGCGATGGTGAATCACTGCGGCAGCGTTACGGCGACCGAACGGATCGTTCGACGAAGTCCGATCGCGAGGCCCGTACGCTTCGCCGACGTTACGACGGTGACAACGCGGCCCGGCGCTCCCGGTCCTACGACCGCCGTGACTCGGATCGTTCGTCTGTAGGCGGGTCCTCATATACACCCCGGCCGAGCCGCGAGTATATCCGCGGCCGCTCGAGCGAGGGATCACGCAGCAGAGGTACGGTCGAGCGTCCGAGCAGCAGGAGTGCGCGATCCTATGACGCGCCCTCGAGAACTCGCCGTTCTTATGACGCTCCGTCGAAGAGTCGCCGGTCCTATGACGCACCCTCCAGGCGTTCGTCCTCGTCGAGGAGCGGTGTCTCGCGCTCCGGCTCGCGTTCGAGCTCGCCCTCATACCGCTCGTCCGGCCGAAGCGGCGGCAGCAGCAAGAGCAGCGCACGGTCGTCGTCCCGGAGCTCTCGCAGCTCCAGCAGAGGCAGCCGGAGGTAAGATTCACAATACGATCTCACCCGACGTTCTGACAAAAGACTGACAAGTTTCAAAACGTCACTCGGGTAAGGCCCGTGCGAGGGCGCGGGCCTTTTTTGCGCCCACGCGCTACCGATCCCGAGCCCGCGTTGACGTTCTTAGAAGCCTAATAAACAAGACTTTAAAGGCAATAGAAATGACACGGAACTTGTGGCTGAAAGCGTTCATCGCCGTGCTGATGTCCACGGGTATTGCCGGCGCAGCGAGTGCGCAGGACGGAGACGACGCGCTCCGCTTTACCCAGCGTCAACCGGCCGTGGGCGCACGTGCGCTAGGACTGGGCGGCGCCGGAACCGGCGGCCTCGCCGATCTCTCCGCCCTGTACACGAATCCGGCGGGGCTCGGCTTCCTGAGTAAGTCCACATTCGCCGGCTCGCTTACCTCGTTTAACACAGAGGACGTGAGCGTCTTTCGGATCGGCTCGAACCAGAGCGGTTTCGAGAACGACATCTCCGACACCGGTTTCGACCACGTGGCCTATGCGTACCGCGTCCCCACGCGACGCGGGTCGTTAGTCGTGGGTGGCGGCGTTAGTCGGGTCCAAACCTTCTCACGAGAACTGTTCTTTAACGGAGATAACGGTCTGAACTCCGCTACGGAATTCTTTCTTCCGCTCCCCGGTGAATTTGAGATAGACGTCGACCCGGGCAATGACGGAATGCTGGGAACAGGAGACGATATCTTCACGCCGACGTTCTCGCGAGCGCTATCGTTCATCGGCTATGAGACTTTTGCCATCGATCTCGATATCGACGCATACGAGGCCGGCGAATCCGTTCCCTTCTTCCCCGCAGTGACCACCGGTACCGTACGTCAGCAGGCCGTCGTATCCGAGGAGGGGAACATGTACGAGTTCAGCTTCGGCGGTGCCGTCGAAGCATCACCCGGCGTGATGGTCGGTCTGACGCTAAACGTTCCATTCGGCAAATGGAACTTCAGCAGCACCTTCACGGAGGTCGACGAACTTAACGACAACGATGGAACCGGTGGCACGGTCGACTTCGACGAGATGGCGTGGACCGAAAACGTGGAGTCGAGGTTGGTCGGTGTGAACCTGCGCGGAGGCGTATCGGTAGCCGCGGCGAAAGACTTGAGGGTCGGTTTTACGATCGAGACACCGACGTATTACTCGGTGAGCGAAGACTTCGCGACGTTCCTCGAGACGTCATTCGACGACGGTTTTTCCACCAGCTACGGATTCGATCCCGGAGAGGACGAAGGATCCGGCAGCTTCGATTACGAGATTCGATCGCCGTGGAAGATCGGGGCGGGTGCCGTTTATCGCATCGGTGACCTGAGGCTGCTCGGCGACCTCGAGTTCATCGACTGGTCGCAGCTCAAGCTGGATTCTGATCAGTTCTCGTTCTTCGAGGAGAATCAGGACATCCGGCAGAATCTGGAGCAGGTCGTCAATGCGAGAGTTGGAGCCGAGTATTACTTCGGCAACCTGGTTGCGCGTGCCGGTCTCGGCTGGCGACCGGATCCACGGGACATTCGTCCCGACCTGGAAACGGAAGCGACCGCGTTTGACCGGGACCGGACGTTTGTGTCGGTTGGTTTGAGCTATGTCCGCGCGCGCCGCTTCGCGATCGACTTCGGCCTGTCGCAGGAGAGGTTTGACGACCGTTACACCCCATACAATATCGTCGGGGGGCCAAGCGTCGATGAGGAAGTGACGCGCAACCGTGCCTCGATCGGCGTGCGGATATTCCTCTAAGCCGGACGCCTGTAATTCAGCCGCCCGTCCGGTCACGTCGCTGCTCCATGACGCGATAGTAGTTGCGCGCGTTGCGACGGTGCTCGCGAAGCGTCCTTGAAAAGATGTGGCCCCCGTCGCCGGTTGCCACGAAGTAATAGAACTTGTGTGACTCGGGCTTCAGCACCGCTTCGATCGAACTCAGCGAGGGGTTCGTGATAGGTCCGGGCGGTAGGCCTGCAAAGCGGTACGTGTTGAACGGATGCACGATGTCGTAGTCGCGGAAGAACAGCCTTCGCTTGCTTCCCTCCGACTGCAAGATGGCGTACTGCACCGTTGGGTCGGCCTGCAATCGCCAGCCGTTGCGGAGGCGGTTCAGATAAACGCCGGCGACACGCGGCTTCTCTTCTTCGATCGTCGTCTCCCACTCTACGATCGACGCCACCGTGATAACCTCTTCAGCCGACAACGGCGGGGACAGCGTTGCCTGCGCAGAGAGACGTTCGTAACGGTCATCGAATTCGCTCTTGATCTTCGTCACTACGCGCTTCGCGTCCGTTAACCAGTAAAAGAAATACGTGTCGGGGTGCATGAAGCCGAAGAGGTGGGTCGTGTCCGTTCCAGCTGCGCGGGCCACGGAGGTGTCGCTCAGTGCAGAGAGAAAGTCCTCCACCGAGAACGCCATCTTGTTTGCCAGGACGCGTGCGACGACTTCCCTTCGCGAGCCGGGCGGAATGGTGAGCCGTATCTCATCCTGCAGTCCCTTGCGGAGTTTGTCTAGAATCTGGCGATTGGAAAAGCCCGCGGGAATCGCATAGTGACCGGCCTTCACTTGCTTCCCCCAGCCCGTGGTCCGGCCCAGCATCGCAAAGGTAGCCCGGCGGGACAGAATGTCGCCGATGTCGAGGGAGTCCACCACGGCATCGAACGAACTATCGCGCGGTATACGAACGGACCGCGTCCCCTCGTAGTCCGGTGTGTTGGGCGCGAAGGCGACGACGTAGACCGCTGCCGCGAACAGGAGCGCGCCGACAACGAGTGCGGCGATGATAATATTGCGGGTGCGCGTCATAGGCCGGCGAAGTCCTAATCGTTATCGGCGGAGGAGTCCTCAGGCTTACGGTCCTCCTGAAAAAGGTGTCGTTCGAGCGATCGCGTTTCGTCAATGATGCGCTCGAAGAGCCGGCGGACGGCCGTGTTCGGCAGCGGGCCCTTGTTGGATGAGATGACGTTGTCGAGCACCTCCGTCTCTCGTTCCGGGACGTAGACCGGCATTCCGATGCGCTTCTTGATCTTGCCGATCATGTTGGCGCAGCTCGAGCGCTCGTTGAGGAGGTTTAGAATCGTCACATCCAGAACGTCGATTCGCTCACGCCACGGGTCCAGGTCCTGCTCGGTAGGATTCTCCGGCAGGTCCGGCGGCGCGTTCGGGAGTGGATTGATCAGTTCTTTTGCTGTCTTGAGGGGCATGTGATTTCGGGTATCGGCGGTCAGAGCAGCGCGGCTCCCGGTTCCGCCGTTAGCGTCAGATCGCTGGCGAACGCCGCGCGGTACTTAAGGAGGCCCGCCACTGCGATCATGGCTGCATTATCCATGCAGTACTCGAACTTCGGCACGTACAGACTTCTGTCCTGTCGCCGGCAGAAGTCGGCTGCGGCAGCGCGTAGGCTCGAATTCGCGGAGACGCCGCCCGTGATGGCAATGTTTCTTGTGTCGGTTTCAGTGGCTGCCCGTCGCAGGGCATCCATCAACGAGTCGACAACGGCCATTTGAAACGACGCGCAGATATCGGGAAGATGATTCCGAAGATAGTCGTCGCGGTCGGCGCCCAGCGCGTTGAGATAGTACAGCACTGAAGTCTTGAGTCCACTGAACGAGAAGTCAAATCCATCCAGCCGCGACCGCGGGAACGCGTGGAAGTCAGGGTTGCCGGCTTGCGCGAGGCGGTCGATCTCGGGTCCCCCGGGGTAGGGCAGCCCCAGCATCTTGGCGACCTTGTCGAACGCCTCTCCCGCGGCGTCGTCCCGCGTGCTGCCGAGTATGCGATGACTAAGAATGTCCTCGACTAGCACAAGCAGCGTGTGTCCTCCCGAAACGACGAGGCAAAGGTATGGTGTGCTCGGACCGTTGCCGTCGATGTAGACCGAGTACACGTGACCCTCGATATGATTGACGCCCACAAGCGGTATGTCCAGTGACGCAGCGAGTGCTTTGGCGAAGCTCAGCCCCACCAAAAGCGACCCTGCCAACCCGGGCCCGTACGTTACGGCAACGGCCGAGACATCGGACAGGGACAACTGTGCCTCATCGATGGCGGCTCGCACCACACCGACAATGTTTCGTTGGTGGTCGCGCGACGCGAGCTCCGGCACTACACCGCCGAAGCGCTGGTGCCCCGTCTGTGACGAGACGACGCTCGCCAGTAGCCGGCCGTCACTCACGACCGCGGCGGCCGTGTCGTCACAGGAGGTTTCGATGCCTAGAATGACATCCGTCATTTCGGTCAGGAACCCATGATGCGCACCGGCCCCGTCACGCTCGCCGAGGGCCTTTTTGGGCGTGAACAGAACAATACACGGTGCATTTCGTACGCTGTTGACAACGGTTTTAGGCGGACATATACTGCGCCAGACTACAGTCAATTAAGAGAAATGCGGGTACTCGTAACCTCATCGCTGCTCGTGGCCACGCTCCTGCTGGTACCTCCTGCGGACGCGCAACTACGCACCGCGGCGACCAACGGCACCTCGCCCGTGCAGCTTTATGACGGCGGTTCTTCAGGGTTCCTGATGAACACGCTGTTCAACCCGAAGCACTTTCGTATGGGCCACTCGTTTGAGATGTCGGCCATGGCCGGAGGTGGTTTCTCGAGCTCGCTGGCGATGTACACGAACTCACTCATGTGGCGTTTCAGCGACGACCTGTCGGCAAGAGCGGACGTGAGCATCGCGTACTCGCCGTTCAGCAGCGGCTTCAACTCGGCCGGTAGTCTCT
>JBFHWK010000132.1:0-8287 GCA_041589075.1 Rhodothermales bacterium | reverse complement strand
TCGATAGACTTTTCTAAACGAATCACGACGAACGTCAGACCTCGCTAGCCGAGAATTAGAGGCGGCCGCCACGGCCCGGACCCCACTCACGTGCGACGTGGTTGGATTCGATCCGGATCGATGGTAGACTTCTGGTCGCGGAAGTATTCTGCAAGGGTGAGCGCCCGGGATACCGTGTGGGCCGCCAGCGAGAACCGATCGCTCCGCAACAGATCTCAACTTTCTAATTGCGATCAAAGGATGGCGCTCTTCCTCGGCATCGACGTATCGACGACAGCCACCAAGGCGCTGCTCATCGACCAGCGCGGTCGCGTAGCCGCAACGGCGGCACAGGAGTACGAGTTGTCAACACCGAAGCCATTGTGGAGTGAGCAGAGTCCGGAAGACTGGTGGTCGGGCGCGGCGAGTGCCGTACGAGGAGCACTGCAACGCGCCGGCGTTCGTGGAGACGCTGTAAGCGGGATAGGACTCACGGGGCAGATGCACGGTCTAGTGCTGCTTGACGAGGCGGGACAAGTCCTCCGGCCCGCCATCCTTTGGAACGACCAGCGGTCCGAACGTCAATGCGAACAAATACGGCACCGTGTCGGACACGAACGGCTGGTGCAAATTACGGGTAACGACGCGTTCGCGGGTTTCACGGCGCCCAAGATCCTCTGGGTTCGGGATAACGAGCCGGACGTATACGCTAGGATTGCCCACGTTCTTCTGCCAAAGGACTATGTCCGGTATCGGCTCACCGGCGAGTATGCGACGGACCGCGCCGGTGCCGGGGGCACACTGCTCCTCGACCTGTCTGCGCGCTCATGGTCCGACGAAGTGCTGGAGCGGTTGGACATCCTGCGCGCGTGGCTTCCACCAACGAGCGAGGGTCCGGAAATCACGGGCCACGTATCTGCCGCGGCCGCCGCCGAGACGGGACTAAAGGAAGGTACGCCGGTCGTTGCCGGGGGCGGCGACCAGGCGGCACAGGCAGTCGGTGTGGGTGCCGTGAGGGCAGGCATCGTTGCGCTGACGCTGGGTACATCGGGCGTCGTGTTCACAACCACGGAAACACCACTGGTCGAGCCGCTGGGCAGGATCCATTCCTTCCCCCACGCCGTGCCGCAACGATGGCACGTCATGGGCGTCATGCTGTCTGCAGCGGGTAGTCTGCGCTGGTATCGCGATACGACGAGCCCGCACATGTCGTACGACGCGCTGCTTGCCGAGGCTGAATCGGCGCCGCCCGGCGCGGAGGCCGTGTACTTCATGCCGTACCTTTCGGGCGAGCGCACACCGCACGCCGACGCAAAATTGCGTGGTGCATTCGTGGGCCTGACGCTGAAGCACGAGCGTGCGCATATGACTAGAGCCGTACTGGAGGGCGTTGCCTTCGGAATTCGCGACAATCTTGAGCTGCTTGGTAGCGTGGGTGTCCCGGCTCCGGAACAGGTGCGCGTCTCAGGCGGCGGTGCTCGTAGTCTCTTGTGGAGAAAGATCTTCGCCGATGTCCTCAATACCGAACTTGTTTCGGTGCAAACTGAGGAGGGAGCCGCTTACGGCGCAGCCATTCTCGCCGGTGTCGGAGCCGGCGCCTGGAAGAGCGTCGAGGCGGCGTGTGACGAGGTCGTCACGACGTCGGACACTGTCACACCGACTGCCGAAGGCGCGGACGTCTACAAGCAAGTCCACAAGCGGTTCACGATGCTGTACCCCGCGCTGCGTCCTTTTTATCATCACGAGGATGGCTGAGCCAAGCTAGCTATCCCGGAAGCCGAACAAGCCACTCATGAGATTCTCGTCAACAGTCGCTGCGCGGACTACGTCGCTTGCGATTGCGCTCGCACTTGCACAAACCGTTTCGGCGCAGGACCCGTCACTTGCCGGCTTTCGCACCAAAACAATCCCGCAGTCCGATGGATTCCGTCTCTATCTGATCACAGACATGGAGGGTATGGGATCGGTTGTCCATGTCGGCGAGGTCATCGCAGGAACCGAAGGCGCTCGGTATAAGCCCCTTACCGGACCGGATTACTGGCCGCACTACCGGGCGTTGCACACGGCCGAGGCGAACGCCGTCATCCAAGGTGCGCGGCGCGGCGGTGCCAAGGGATTTGTCGTTAACGAGGGTCACGGCGGAAACAGGTTCGCCAATCTGCTGCCGTGGGAATTAGACCAGGAGGCGATCCTCATACGGGGATACCCGAAACCTCTTCTGATGAGCACGGCCATCGACGACTCCTTCGACACGATGATGATCATCGGGGCGCACGCCAGTCAGGGAGGCGTCCTCTCGCATAATTACGCCTTCGACGAGTTCACCGTTAACGGAGTCTATCTGAACGAGGTCGGCATCAACGCACTTATCGCGGGCGAAGCGGGCGTTTCCGTGTCACTGGTAAGCGGCGATGATGCGCTGATCTCGGAGGCCCGCGAGATTCTTGGGGACGACTTTGTCGCGGTGGTGACGAAGATCGCCGTTGGCCGCACAGCCGCAATCACCTACAGTCCCGAGCGTGTGCGCCGCATGCTTGAGGAGGGGGCCATGCGGGCCGTGGTTGCCGAAATGAACGACGAGATCGAGCCCTTCCAGCTTTCAAAGCCGTATGACGTTCACTTCACGTTGCGGGCCAGTTACCCGGACAGCATCGTCGCGGGTGTAAACGGTCTTATGGACGAGTACGGGCTGGAAAAGCTCAGCGGTCGCGCGTACAGAATGGTTGCGGGCGATGCGCGCAGCATCGGATATCTTATCGACGCGGTCGAGCTGGTCGTGCTGCCGTAACGGATGCAATGCTCGACTTCGAGCGCTCCGGCAGTGCATCCCAATCTTCGAATTAGCACTAGTCTACGGTCTCTTCTCTCTCTCCGTCGAAAAGGGGCAGAGACTGCACGACAGCGCCCTCCGCATCCACCATCTCCATTACGGTCTGCTTGTGGTGGACAAAGCCACCCGGCGTCTTCTCTGAACGTTCCGTCATGACCAGACGGTAGTCGTGATTCGCGTCATTCGATTTCAGAGGCACGGTTCCGGCGGAGACCCATGCGCCAAGGTTGGACATCGAAGATCGCCGCAACGCCATATCCGGGTTACTGACCTTCCTCAACAGCGTCGGCGCATCCGACACGTCAATCACAAACTCCACTGGCCCGTCGACCCACCCGGCGATCGTAACTTCGTTCCTCTGACACACCATCTTGTGTGGCTGGAAGTCGGGAAGTACCAGCTCGCCGGCCATCTCCAGACCGATGTCGTGACCAAACCTCACCACACGAAACACGTGACCGCTCACGGCCATCGTACTCAGACCACCCCGAAGTTGGTAGGCAAGGTACCCGTCACCTACACAGTAGTAGCCGTCGCTGTCGGCCCGGGCCGTCGAGCCCATTAGCGCGAACATTACGACACTGAGGATCCCGACGAAGCAGCTACGAGCTGTAGTCTGCATTGACGGAAGAAGAGATGTCGGGCGGGGCCGTTCCCGTGACGGTGATGGTGACTTGGTTGCCGTGGGCCGCACTCGTGCCCGTGATGACCAATTGTGTGCCTGCCGAGCCGTCGACAATGAACGATCCATTAACATTCGTGTACGCACCTCCCGACTCCGCGTAACCAAGGTGTGAAAGAGTGACGGAACTCCAGTCGCACGTAGTTCTGCATGAGTTGTTTCCGCCACCGTAGATGCTTGGTTTGAGCATCCAGGTCTGAGCTGTCGTAGCAAGGTCAATGGTATCGTCGACCAGTGCATCCATGTTCGCCTTCTTACTGTTTTCACTGAACGCCTGGATGCCAACCGTGACGGCCAGACCGACGATCACAATCCCCAGTACGAGCAATATGAGTTGCTGTTGACCCATTCAGCTGCATCAATGACATAGTCAGGGTAAGCCCAGAAGTTATCGTCCAGGCAGCAGCCTGCCTCAAGGCCCGCCTGCCTAGATGTCCGGACGCCCCGTACCGGGATTTTCTTGCCGGAAGCCGCATCCCGAGGATTCGTGCGAGGGGGAGGCGATGCGTGATTCCGGTCACGGATCCTCAAAAACGGGTTCGAACGCGCTCTGCGGGCCAAATGGGCGTATCGCCGCTATAAAAAAGTACCGACATGCTGCCGATACCACCACGGCATGGCCGCCGAATCTTTTCGGCCGCATTTCACAATACTCGCTCGCTCGCCTCCTGCGACAAAAACACCTCCAATCATGAGTGCAACACAGCAGCCCGGCAAGTCCGGAATCTCTAATCGTCTCCTTACCATATTGAAAACGGTCTGGCCCGGAGCACTAGTCTTTTTGGCGTATGATCTCGCCGTAGACCCGGAAGTCTCGATACTGCGTGGGAACCCGCCGGAAAACCTGAAGATCGTTCAAATCGAAAAGGTGAGTCGCGGTCTTCCGCGTCTTGCCGACGGACCCAGCGCCGACAGCGTCTCCGACCACATCATGTTCGGTGTCGAAGCCGTTGCCGAGGAGCTTGCACTAGCCGGAGGCAGTGCAGGTGCACTTGTCGATGGTGGTTGGGCAGGTCATTTTGCGAGCCTTCTTGAAGGAGACACCGAAGCAAACTGCTGGTCCCCCTATGAAGTGAACCTGCGTCTTCAGCAGGATGGACAGCGCGTCCACGGACCCGGCTCATATGTCGTTGACCCGTCACCATGCAGTACGCACAACGATACCTACGTGGCTTTCTTCAGTGCGGAAGGTGAGCGTACCGGAGATAACGTCGTCCTCGAAATAACAAACGATGAGACCGGCGAGCTCGCGATGTTGTTCAGTGGCATCGTCACCGGAAACCGTATTGTGGGCGGGTTCTCGCTGCCGAACGGTGCCCCTGCATCCGGAACCACAATCCTTACCCTCGCGGACACCGGACAAATGCCCTTGTCCGAGTCCGACTTGTAGACACGGTCTACACGCGCACCAGGTACTGAAACTTGAAGAAGAACTGGCGTTCGCTCTGACGCACGCCGTGCGGGTCGCCGAAGGTATCGAAGTCATGCGTCGAGCCAACGTAGAACGCAGTAAAGGGGTTGATCCTGTACGTGATCAGGGGATCAACCTCAAAGCGTTCGCTGAAGTCGTTGTACTGCGTGACCAATCGCAAGAACAGGCGTCTGGTAAACTGGAAGTTGGTCCGCGCGCGGATGATGTAGCCCTTGAAGATTTCTTCGTCCGTTTCCTCATCATGTAGCACCGAAAAACGGACGTTAGGCTGGATCACCAGCCGCGATGTGGGCTTGATCGTGCCCCAGAGTTCTCCGTCGCGCGATCGGCCGAAGACCGGCGTGTCAAGATTTCGGGCAATACTGCGGCCGAAGCTGAACCATGCCCCGAGCTTGACGGGATTGCTGAAGTTGGAATTGACGAACACTTCGAGCCGGCGCAGTTTTTGGAAATCGATATCTCGAAAAAGCTCGTCGCTGCGCAATAGCCACTCCAGTCCGATACTCGTCTGACCCTTCATACGCAGATCGCCGCCCACCCATATAAACTGATCCTTCCTCACACCATCGAAGTTCCAGAAGTACCCGCCAACGGCGTACGGCTGGATTCTCTCGACAAAGCCGTCAAAGTAGAACGTGTAACCGCTCCAGAGAATCATCTGATGCAGGTTGTTCTGTGTGACGAACCCGTTGTCGGCGCGGAAAGTCGGACTCTTAATGTTGTAGTCGAAATTGACATTCCAGTGTCGTGCATTACGCTCCAGGCTGAACACGGACGCAAATCCGGAAAAAGACTCTCCGTCGAGCGCCGCCGTGTGTTTGCCATTGCCGAACGTGATGTCGCTTACTGCCGATGAGAGGTCCGGGTCGTTGGGCTCAACCGTGTGACTACCGACGAGCTGAAGCTCGAGGCTGTATGTCCGGGAGAGGCGGACGCGCGAATCCACACCGAACGTGGTTCCCGATCCATTGTCCTCGGTCAGACGCCGGTCGGTAAACAGTATCCCTACATGTGAGCTGGAGCCTATCGTGCGTTTGGCACGCACGATGTTACTGATACTACGTCCGGCTTGTACAAAGTCGCTTCTTTCTTCGAAGGGAAGAATCAGTGGCGAGTCCCGATCGATGCCGCCCATGTACGCGACGCTTGTTCTGCCGAAACGGCTGGTAACCTTTGCAGCACTGATTGGATTATTGATCGACCGCGTATATACCGATCGCACCCAGGTCTGAAACAGTTCGCTGCCCTCCTGAAAGAACGGACGCCGCTCCGGAAAGAAGAGCGCAAAGGTCGTGTTCACATCGACCTGCGCTGCGTCCGATTCAATCTGGCTAAAGTCGGGGTTGACCGCTACGTCTCCCACAACATTTGATGAGAACGCGTACTTGACGCCAAGCGAAGGGTCAGCCTTGATACGGTCCGCGTCGAGGCCGCGGCCGGGGTCATCAGTCGAGCGAAGCTCCGAGAACTGCGAGCCCGTGATCGTCGGAAGCAGTTCGAGTTTGCCGCCCGCAGACACATTCTCGAAACCCACGGCCGATCCCCACTGGCACATCCAGCAAGGGTCATCTCGGTCGATCGCGGCCCACGAATACGTGCTTCGGCTCTGTCGCGGATGTGTGATCCAGAAGTTGATGTTCCATTCCTGCACCGGCTTTGCGGGAAACCGGAGGCTCCGGAACGGCACCGCCATCTCGACCTGGTACCCGTCTTCAGTTATCATGCCCTCCGACTCGAAGACGATGTCGAAGCTCACGTCCTCTCCCCCATTATTGACAATTCGTGTATCACCTTGGACACCGATCGGGTTCGACGCAATGAAATAGGACCAGGCGTTGTCGTTATACGTATCGAGCAGGACGCCTACATAGTCGTCCTGCCAGATGTTGTCGCGGTCACTCATATTTGCCCGAACGGCCGATGGCTTGTCGCCGATTCTGAACGCGAAGTAAACGTTCTCGTCGTCATAGGTCGTGAAGACTTCGACATCGATTGGCGGCCGGGTCTGATCGCCCGGGTACGTCTCCGAGAAATTGTAGGCTCGGGCCGCCTGAAGCCAACCGGCGTCATCGAGCTCGCCGTCGACCTTGATCGGGGCGACGGTTCGACCGACCGTCAGTGCGGGCCGGATATTCGGACGAAAGGCAACGAGGTCACGCGGACGTGCGTCTTCTTGAGGAGGCATGCTTTGCCCGAAGGCACCGTCCCATAACAGAAACGAGCAGAGCGCCGCCGCAGTAGCTCTTTTCATTATTCCAGTTGTTCTCCACGAGCCGGCGCTGATGACGCGCGCCTGGTGTGCGGATGGATGAGTGACAGGGGCCCGCACCATCAGACACTACGTGTGAAGGCCTGACGATGTTACAGGCCACCAAAAGGGCCTTTCCACGTGCCCCAGAGCCTAAAGAAAACGGCGCGATCGAACGATACTCAAAGGAAGGCCTGCCTTTTTGCGACGGGCCTCCCCTGCCATCACCCCCAGGGAGTTATGAAGAACAGATTCTCCGCCGCACGTATTCGCTCTAATATTTCGAAAACCGGACGCATTATCTGGCTGCCACTGGCCGTGTTCGCAGCATTTGAACTAACCGTACCGGAAGACATATCGATTCTCCGTGGTCGTTATGGCACACCAGATAATCACGTTCTCCTGCACACGCCGGAAACACCGGTGAGCCCGGTGTCGCCTTCCGAACCAGTCACTGACAGTCAGGCTTCGGACCACACCTATTTCGGTTTGGAAGACGACACGTCGATGAACCTCGCCTTCAACGACACAGAGGATCGGCCGGAGACGATATCAACGGCTTTGGGTGAGTGGTCCGGTCGCTTTGCAGGAATCCTTGTGCGCGACAGGGACACTGGTTGTTGGTCCGCCTATGATTTCGATCTCCACCTTCGCGAGTCACACGACGGTCTAAGCGGATCCGGAAGCTACTGGGTCGACCCGGCATCGTGCAGCCTGCATGAGGAGAAAGCTGTAGCTTTCATCGATGCCGTGGGGGTCAGAAACGGCAACCGCTTGAGCATCGACATTCGCAACAGCGACGATGTAACTGAGCTCGTTTTCGAGGGACTGTTGATGCGAAACAGGCTGGCGGGATGGTTCTATCTGCCGGACGGCAAGCCGGTCTCGGGTCCAGTCGTATTGGCGCGGAAATAGTCAGCTGCCGGCGTCAACAATCAGGCTGCAACAGGATATGGCGCCCTCGGCTTTGGCAAGTTCGGACATGTCGATGGCTGAGACGCGGTAGCCGCGATCGACAAGGAGAGCGGCAGTGCGCGGAAATCGCGCGTCGATAAGGACGGTTTCAGCGAGGGCAACCACATTCGCGGCTCCGCCTTCGGACGGATCGATTTCAAT